>NZ_JBGFGL010000085.1:0-396042 GCF_041224425.1 Psychroserpens sp. XS_ASV72
CAGGGGAGCGCTCCACAGACTGTTACGGCGGTCGGTGTGCTTCAGTTCGGTCCTTATGCCAACAACACGCCAGTGGTGATCACGGTGGCTAATGACGATGATGCGAACTGCGAGATATCGAGCTCGCCATTGACTCAGGAATTTTGTATTGATACAATTGTTGATTGTTCTGCAGGTCCTGTGAATGCTTTTTATTGTTATGAGAACAGTGATACTAATCAATTTAGTTATACGAGTTCAGATGGTTCGCCATTGAACCTTGTTATAAATCAAGGAATTATTGAGGGAGATCCATTTGACTTTTTAGTGGTGACTGATTCGGATGGTGTAACGGAGCTTTATAATGGTGAAGGTAACGATGGGGATATTTCCGGGTTGACCTTCCAATCTACAGGTGATACGATATATTTTCAGATTACTTCTGATACCTCTGTTAGTTGTAGTTCAGGTTCATTTCCAGATGGTATTGATTACACTGTGTCCTGTGCTACCTGTATCAATCCTGTAGCTACCTATCAAGTGATAGATGACTGTGCAAACGGTGACCAGTTCCTGATCGATGTCAATGTCACCAGTTTGGGGGACGCTACGTCCCTGACCATATCCAACAACCAGGATGCGACCCTAGTACCGGTCAATGCAACTGGTGTTTACCAGGTAGGGCCATTTCCTTTTGGTGTAGATGTAGTTGTTACTATCTTAAATGATCAAGACCCGAACTGTGTCATCAACAGCGGTCCGATACAGTTGTTGGCATGTCCTCCAGCCAATGACAACCCATGCAACGCGACTGTCGCAGCGGTCAATACAGATAATAGTTGCGCATTGGTTACTCCAGGAACATTGTTAGAAGCAACCCCTTCAGGAGTTCCAGATGGAACATGTGGAGGCGATCCAGATGATGATGTCTGGTTCCAATTCACAGCTCAAAGTGATTTTCAAATTATATCCATTTTGAATATTAATGGAGGTGGTTTTTTCCAAGATATTGATCATGCTGTTTATGAGGGCACATGTGATGCACCTGTTGAAATTTATTGTTCTGACGCAGAAGCCAGTGTTACTCCAACATTGACAGTCGGCAACACTTATTTTGTCAGAATTTTTTCTGCAGGAGGAGATCCAGTAGATTATACTTTTGATTTGTGTATTAGACCTGGATCTGGAAATGTGTTAGTTGATCAAACAACCTATACAGTAGAAGAATTGGTAATTGACGTCTTAATTGATAGCCCTTGTGCTCAAATTTCAAACATTACGTTCTCTACAGGCACCAATTTTGGAGAGGATAATGGGATTGCTTACTTCTCTAATCCTGATGGTGGTTTTCCTTTTACAGATGGACTTTTACTTACAAGTGGTGACGCTAGTCAAGCCGCAGGACCAAATACTAATTTCGTGTCCAGTGGTACAGGTGCATGGCCAGGGGATCCTTTTTTAGCTGGGATAACAGGTGAAACTTCAAATAATGCAACAATCGTTGAATTTGACTTCGTACCACTAAATGATGAATTAAGTTTTGATTTTCTTATGGCCTCTGAAGAATATGATGGCAATTTTGAATGTACGTTTTCAGATGCATTTGCATTCTTGTTAACCGATATGAGTGGTACTACGACCAACTTGGCAGTAGTTCCAGGAACTAATGATCCTATTTTGGTTACCAATATTCATCCAGATAATGGAAACTGTCCAGCAGTTAATGAACAGTATTTTGGTGAATACATTCCTGACAACTTACCGCCAATTTCATTTGACGGCCGTACGGCTGTTTTCACTGCATATTCAACTGTTAATATTGGTGAAACCTATCATATTAAATTAGTGATTGCTGATGCTAGAGATAATATCTATGATTCTGGTGTTTTCTTGAAAGCGGGAAGTTTTGATATTGGGGAAGTTGATTTAGGTGGTGATATTACCATTGCTGCTGGAAATGCAGTTTGTGAGGACCAACCAATTATTTTAGATACGTCTGCACCAAATGTCGTACATACTTGGTATAAGGATGGGTTCGTTATTGATGGTGAAACAGCCTCAACATTAGAGGTAACCGAAGAAGGATTATATACGGTACAAATTATTTTCTCACCAACATGTATAATTGATGATGAGATTTTGATTGAGTTTTTACCTAATCCAATAGTTGCCAATACGCCTAACGATTTAACGGCGTGTTCAACTACAGCCCAAGCAAACTTTGATTTAACATTGAATACTAGTGTTGTTCTTGGTAGCCAAAGCCCTTCGGATTTTACTTTAACTTATCATGAATCTCAGTCTGATGCAGACTTAGGAACTAATAGTTTGACTTCTCCTTACACCAATGTTACGAATCCACAAATAATTTATATCAGAATTGAGGATAATACCACTGGATGTTTTGAAACGACAAGCTTTAGTATTTCTACTTCAAGCCCTGATCATATAGCTGAAAGTGTCGATATTATAGGTTGTGATAATGAAGATGATGGATTTGCTGATTTTGATTTGGATGCTCATGATGTCAATGTGTTGAACGGACAAGATGCAACTCAGTTTGTTGTTACATACCATGCTTCGGAAACAAATGCTATGGCAGGCGTTAATGCCTTAACAAGTCCGTATAGCAGTTCAGGAGAAACCATTTATGTAAGAGTTGAGACCGTAGGATTTGCAGATTGCTATGTTGTAAATAGTTTTGATTTAATTATTGGGACAGAACCTGTGACATCTTTTACAGATAATTTCGACTATGAAGTTTGTCCTAATGCTACAGTTCCAATAACAATTGAGGCAACACCCGAAAATTATACTGAAGCTGACGTTACTATTAACTGGTATTTGGATAACGGTTTGATTAGCGGTGAAAACGGACTAACTTTACCAGTATTGGTAGCAGGAGATTATGAAATAGAGGTCATTTTCAATGATACAGGATGCTCTAATAGTGCTTTCATAACCGTAATAGAATTAGATACATGTGTCATTCCTCAAGGAATTTCACCTAATGGAGATGGTAGTAATGATACATTCGATTTAAGCAGTTATGATGTAAGTAAGTTAGAAATCTTCAACAGAAATGGTGTCCTTGTATATTCAAAAGAGAATTATACTAATGAATGGCATGGACAAACACAAGATGGAGCAGAATTACCTGTAGGGACTTACTTCTATACTATGGAGTATCAAAATGGTAAGCGAAGAAGTGCTTGGGTATATATACAAAGAGAGAATTAAAATGCTTCTTGATTAATAAAGAAAAAAGCCACTTGATTCAAGTGGCTTTTTTTATGCTTTAAGAATAATTATAATAGCTAAGGCGATACATCCTAGAAGAAGGAGCCATAAAAGCCAGATATTATACGCTACTTTTTTGTTTTTGGAAATTTTTGCGTTTAAAACACTTCTCTTTTTTCCTGTATACGTTAACCAATTTCTAAAGTAAACAGTAACACTAAATATGATAAATAAAGTCCATACTTTAGAAGATGAAGGCGTGTTTACATGCATTTGTTCAAAAAAGACAGCAAAAAAAGCTCCTAAAAGCAAAACAAGCGCGATTTGCAACAACGAAATGTAGATGACAGCTATACTATTGGCATTTCGTTTAAAATGCGTCTTATAGTGATTAAAAATACTTAAATAAAACAAATCGAATGTAGTCATCTTTACTTGGCTTAAAGGATAAAAAAGCCACATCAAGTGATGTGGCTTTAATTAAGATATTTTAAGTTGTCTCTTATTGAACAACAACAAATACGTTATCTACGTGAATAGTTGTATTTAAGTTACTGTTATCACTTCCAGTGTAAACAAAAGCAATGTAGCCTGTACCTGAGTAAGACGAAAGGTCAATAGCACCTGAATCAGCCCAAGTAAACCATTCTTCAAAATCAACTTCCAAACTTGAAGTGAAATCAAGCTCTTCCCAAGTTGCATTTAAAACGTTTGCAGCAGTACCATCAAAATCAGTAGAGATGTATACTTTCAAAGCATCGTGACCAGAATCTGGATAAGCATGCTCTGTTTGGAACGTTAATACTTCACCGTCTTCTGCGTCTAAATCCATAGGAGGCGAAATCAACCATCCAATGTTGCTAGATTCGTTAGTTCCGAATGCAGTAAATTCAGCATAGCCATTTCCTTGGTAAACTTGCTCTGTCCATAATTCTGAACCTTCTTGAGCGATATTCAACCAGCCTTCGAAATTAAAGGTTGTATTGTCGGTGGCATCGTTAAAATTAGAAGCTAGAAGTGGCTCTGGACATGGGTCTGGATTGTCAAAATTGATGTCTTCAGGTGAATTTAAATAAATTGTATAAAAATCATCGAAGAAATCACGAGTTAAGATACCATCAACATAACCTCTGTTGTCTGGTAAAGGAAGCGCTTTAAAATCTGAGAATGTACTTGTACTCAAAATCACGCTAGAACCAACACAGCTTTCCAAAACACGCTCACCATCAAAATCATCACCACTTTCAGAAGCAAATGTCATCCCGATTTGATCATCTCTAAACTGCACGTTAGTAAGTCTGATGTATTGACTTTCCAATGCTTCAGAAAATTGTCCTATACTTACTTCCTTAGGAACAATAGTAGCAATCTCTTCAGATCTAAATACGTGATCATTAACTAAAGAGCTTGGGATTCTGTTTAAATCTTCACCATCTAAACGCCCTAATTGAACCACACCATTATCTTCAGCAACTGTAAGGTTATTTACTTTTATAAAGATTTTGCGCCCAAACTCAAATCTTGTAAACACAGGATTGATATCAATTTGAACAACGATTGCAGCTGTTGGGTTTTCAGGAGCATCTTGAAGTACGATTTGTTTGTAGAAGTTTCCACCTTCATCACTAGAAACCACATAACCTTCCATATATCTAGGTGTGTTGAACTCAAAAGTTACAGGAGTACCTTCTTGGTAATAACTTCCTAATATAGAGCTGATTGACATAATTTGCTCATCTGGAAAATCAACAACATTTGCGTTGATTAAATCAGGAGTGTCGAAATCATCATCTTGAACACAAGCATTTAATACTACTAAGCTAAGTGCAAGAAGTAAAAATTTGTTAAATTTAATTGTTTTCATTTTTTCTTTTTTTGTGGTCTTTTAAGATAAAGACCTAATTTTAAAATTGTTTTAGCTATTTTTTAGAATCTAAGATACACATTTAAATAGTAAGTTGTTCCATATCCAAAGAAATACCTTGATCCAAAAACCTCTCCGTTATCTCTAGATTTGTCTTCAAGAACTCTATCATAGGTTGCTAAACGCGATTGTTCAAAACCACCTGTTCTATAATCTTCATTGAAAACATTGTTGATGGTTGCAAAGAACCCAACGAAGTAATCGTTGATCTTCCAAGACTTTCCACCTATAAGGTTAACTAACATATAATCATCGAATTGTTCTTGTTTCAACAACTCTCGTGCAACATCTGGATCGAAGTCTGTAATAGGTTGACCATCAAAACTTGTTGTAAAGTTTGCCGAACGTCTTAATCCACTTGCATCTACGTAAGCGTTAGAGAAAAAGTTTGATGTTGCACCTACGAACCAATAGTCTGGATCACGATACTCAAAACCAAGTTGGAAAGCACGTTCTGGACCTCCAGCGATGTGTAAGTCTTTTAAATTGGTTGTGCCATCACCAAACCTAAGTTCGCCTTGAAAATCATCACTTGTTAAATATAAGTTAGGATTGTTAGCATAAGTATATTGTCCAAAAGACGCTGCTCCTTTTAATTTAATTGTTGGAGTTACTTGAGCTTCAATACCTAATTCTGCACCAATGTGACGTCTTTCGATGTTCGTCATAATCTCCTGAACAAAAGCATCACCAGTATCTAAACCTAATCCCGCAAGATCTTCCGTAAAATAGAAACCGATATCAGAACCGTTTTGGAATCCTGAGTAGAATCCAGTCACTCTCGCCTTAACAATTGGAGATCTAAAGATATAACTTACATCCACAGATTGTATTTCTTCACTTTCTAAACCAGTGACAATGTTATTGTTTTGTCTGGCGTTGCTAAATGAGTTTCTGATTGAAGGCGCTTTAGTAAAGTAACTAGCATTAACGTCAACTAAGTGACGACCAGTAATTTTTAAAGTCGCTCCAGCCTTAACGCCGTAGTTAGAGAAGTCAAGTTTTTCACTTTTACCAAAAGATTGAGCTCCTGGGAAGTTTCCATTTTCATAAAGACCATTTCTTTGATACGTTGTTTGAGAAAGGTTAGCTCCTAAATAAAAATCTACTTTATTATATTTAAATTGAGCTTGTGCGAATCCAGAGATAACATCAGCATCAATTTCATAGTTGTATTTGTAACGATCGCCTTCTTGAACAATTCTATTAGGATTGTTTCTATCACTTTGAGCAATAGCCTCAAGTCCTATCGTTGAATCTGGATCAGTTTCTTCAGCGAAGAAATCAACATCCAAGAAACCTGTTCCACCTAATAAATCCTTTAATTCGGCAAAATTTTCACTTTTTAAGCTTCTATAGTTTAATGAAGCATTTAAACGAATACGATCAGAAATTTCAGTATCTAAGATAGTATTTACCGTTAATTGTTTGTCATCAATTCGGTCTTCCTGAATGGCATAAATCGAATTTCCGCCTTGAGCTCTAACAATGGCATTCCCTAAATAAAGGGCATCCCAATCTAACTGCCCATCATTTCTGAAAGCTTGTTCAGCTAAATAAGCTTGTTCGTAATTATAAGCCGTTGGGTTGTCAAATCTTAAGTGATAGCTAGGTAAATTTTGATAGTATGCTGGATCAGGATTTCTCGCACCACCTAAATAAGCAGTTTGTCCGTCGATAGTAACTTGTCTAGTTCCTCCATTATCGATTCTTGTGTTACCGATTTTACCAAATTGATACGCAACGTTAGTATTCAAACTGGTCTTAGAAGAAATGTCCCAATAATGATTTAACATTAAGATTGGCTCGACAATATCTCTTGTTCTTGAGTTTCTGATCTCACCATCTTGTTCTCCCCAGAAAGGGTTGTATTGATTCCCCTTAAGTCGGTATACTTCTTCAGTAATTGCAGTAGAACGACCTCTTCTGTTTTGAGCGTAGATAGATGTAAAGTTGATGCTGTGCTTGTCGTTGATCTGTTTTTCAACTGCCGCAAAAAACGAATTGGAATCGTATAAGGTTCCGTCAACAAACCCTTCGTCACCATAACGACGAGAAGCCAATACTGAAAAAGACCATCCGTCTTCAAGTAATCCAGAGCTATAACTTCCCATAATACGACCTGTGTAACTTCTGTTGGCGCTTGCATACGATACACGTCCACCTTTTCTGTACTTAGAGGCGCGCATAATGATGTTGTTTGTTCCTGCGAGGTCACCAAAAGTATAATCGTTAGGAGACATGCCCATAGCAAACACTTGGTTACGCTGCACATCATTTAATCCACCCCAATTTGCCCATTGAGGTCTTCCATTAAATTGTTTGTTCATTTCAACGCCATTGATAAGAACTTTACCGTTTGCGTTATCTAAACCTCTCGGTCTAAAGAACGTAGCACTGAAATCGTAAGCTGCAGCACTTAAAAACACATCTCTAGACGATTGTAATAAACCTGAAACGTTGTCGGTTAAACCATCGTCTTCACTGTTAAGGTTGTCATCTGAAATGGAGATGATAAACAAATCTTTTTTATCACTAGAATCATAATCTAGAGTCATTCCGCTGATATCAACAGTCTGCCCTTCATTTACGACAATAGGATAACGTTTTGTAACATAGTCTGTTTTTTCAATTTTTAAAACTTGTTCTCCAAGAGGAACGATGGTTTCAAATTGAAATTCACCATTAGCATCAGTAGTAGTAGAAATTGTAGTACCTTCAATGGTGATCGTTACATTTGGAATTGGTTCTCCTGTAGTACCATCAAGAACGCTACCTTTAACGATAGTCTCCTGAGCAAAAACAGTAAACGCAGAAAAAATTCCAAATAAAAAAATCAATAAACTTTTTTTCATGCCTAATCTTTAGTTAATAATTGTTGTGCATTAAATAATAGTTATTTAAGGCGTGCAAATTTACATTATTTATAATAAATATATACTTTTGGCGCAAGATTTGATTAGATATAACAAAAATATAATATTAACACAATGAAGTTACAACAGTTTACCTTAGCTATTTTTTGTTTTTTGCTTGCTTACAGTGGCTACTCGCAAGAAGACAAAAAGGAAAAACGCTTTAAAATTCACACCGTAGCATTCTACAATCTTGAAAATTTATTCGATCCAGTTAATGACACTACAAAGTTGGATGAACGTAGTCCAATTATGGAAATGAAAGCCAATAGAGAAGAGGTTTATGCCAAAAAAGTTCACAATATGGCTCGAGTTATAGCTGATATTGGTTCAGATGTTACAGGAAATTCGCCTGCAGTAATTGGTGTTTGTGAAGTTGAAAATAGAGAAGTTTTAGTAGACGTGGTCAATGACCCGTTACTTTTAGGAAGAGATTACGGAATCATTCACTATGAATCTCCAGACGCGAGAGGGATTGATGTAGCCTTGTTGTATCAAAAAAAATTGTTCAGACCAATTAGTCACAGTTCTCATGAAGTAAAGATTTTTGATGATAGAACGAGAAAACGCCAGCAAACTAGAGACCAACTATTGGTATCAGGAGAATTAGATGGTGAACTTATTCATGTGATTGTCAATCACTGGCCATCACGTAGTGGTGGTGAAGCGAGAAGCAGGCCTAAACGTGTGGCTGCCGCAAAAGTAAGCAAGCGTTTATCAGATTCGTTACAAGCTATTGACCCTTATGCTAAGATTTTTATCATGGGCGATTTAAATGATGACCCAACCAATGATAGCGTTAAAAAAGTTATCGGTGCAAAAAGCGATAGGGAAGATGTTGAACTAAAAGGGATTTATAATCCTTACGAAGACATGTTCAAGAAAAATGGTTTTGGTACTACAGCATATCGTGATGCATGGAGTTTATTTGATCAGATCATGTTTACCAAACCGCTCATCGAGAAAGAAGATTACTCTTCATTTAGATTTTACAAAGCAGGAATCTATAATAAGGTATACTTAACAAATCCAAGAGGACGTTGGAGAGGCTATCCATTAAGAAGTTTTGCAGATGGTGGATTTACAAATGGTTTTAGTGATCACTTCCCGGTTTATGTATATCTAATTCGAGAGGTTGAAGATCAATAGCAGACTCATACATACATAAAAAAGCGCAAATATTATTTGCGCTTTTTTTATGTTTTAGATCGAATTTTAAAACCAATTTGACCAAGGAATTCTAGATAACACCAATATCAAACCTAAAGTATAAAAAATGGCTAGGACCTTAAATTTAGGTATTGATGTTAATTTCTTTTTATGTTTTGAGTATCCAATGGTAATGAGTGCTACTGCAAGGATGCCAACAAAAGGATGTTCTACGGCAAGTAATCTTCCAAATGAATCTAATCCGCCCATTCCACTATTCGATAAGTTTTTAAATCCGAAGGGTGACACAAAATAGAGTATCAAGCCTAGTAAAAGTTGAATGTGAGAAACAATTAAGGTAAAAAGTGAAATTCTAAAATCAATAGCTTGAAATTCTTTTCCGCCAAAGAATTTAATCAAGGCATTGAAACTTGCAATAATAAGCATTGCCAAAACTAAATAGGCCCAATAAGAATGAATCATTTGTAACGTGCTGTACATAATCAATATTTTTCAATGTTAGTAATACAAATGTATGATTTAATCCTTGAAGTTTTACGGTCAAGGCTTGACTGTTTTATGAAGCTATTCACTAATTCAACTTAATGGTTTTAACTTCGGAAATGAATTGACCAGTTTCAGTAAACCCTTCAATATACAGGTTTACAAATTCCAAAGGAAGATTTTGAATATGAAAATTCAAGTGTCCATTTGCATCCGCTGAAACATCTGAAACCCAACCAACAACTCCATATTCTTGAAAAAACGCACTTGAATACGAACTGTAAATAGGCGTGTAAAATCGCTTCTTAGGTGAGAACGACAATGGAATTTCGAATTCTTGATAGTTTGTTCCATATTGTTTATAAAGTGACAAACTTGGGTCTGTATAAATTTTTATGACACCTGCACTACCTCTCACACCTTCTCCAAATCCATTTCTGTCAATGACAATATAATCGACATTGTGCATTTGAAAATTGAATAGAATGCTAAAGTCAAATAACAACATATCATCTAAATAGACGAGCGGAATTCTGTTGTTTGGTGTTGGTGAACTTGTATTTATAATGCTTAATGAACCACCAGTATTGTTAACCCTAAAGCCTCTTGAAGACAGATAGGATGCAATATCAAAATACTGTTGCCGTTTAGTATCATCAAAAATGTCAACATTCCCATTTGTATTGCTCTTTATTTTTTCCATTCGAGTGGACACTTTGTTGGTTGAGATAACCACTTCATCTAGTTTTTCAATTTTATCCCAAGCTGGCAGCATGGTTTCCGCGTTTTCAAAATTTAGCAGTTTTTTGTTCGAAAAACCCCAAAGTTGATCCGACGTATTATAATTTGGTATTCTTGAAGGATTAAAGCTTAGATACAATCCTGGCTTACCAACTTTTCCATTCTTTAAGATTTCACCTATTTTGAGTTTATCTGTTCCGTAAGGAAAAAACTCAGTTCTGGTAAATGTTGTTTTATCGTCCTCCAATGCCAATAAATTGGATTTGCTTTCCCTAGTTGGATATATGAGGTATTGACCTGTTTCTTTTTTGTTGACTGTCGCATCAATGGTTATGCCTGTTTCAAAATCAAAAAGTCGCTTAGGAACATTGTTTCTAACGTAATTCCAATCGTAACTGCTCCACCCTTGAGTTAACAAAACCATATCAAGCTCATATTTTGTCTTTCGACTCAGATTGGTAAAATAATAGGAAGGATTTTCAACAATACCCTTCACATACGGTTTTAAAAACGTAGATGAAATAATGTTGTGTTGCGGATTATAAGATTTAGAGCCTGAAGGCAATATAGATATACTAAAGCTATTAAATCTTGTAGTGTCAACTTGTTGAATAGGCAATGAAATTTTTAATGAATCCATATCAGTTTGAACATTAGCATTGCTTGATTTTAGAAGATTTAAACCATCATAATTAAAAAACAAGCGCTCAAGAACTGGTTGGTGCGACTCATTAAACAATGTAATGACATTCATACCTGTAAAAAGATCTGCAGTATCTATAAGTTTAATGACTTGGGTCTTATCATCAAATACTAAATCTACGGCTTTAATAGCTTTACCATTATGAATAGCGATGGTAAATGGTCTCCCTTTTAATTCAGGTAACGTTTCTTTGTTGGTATTGAATGCCAAAGCAATTTTGCTGTTGAGATCTGTTAGCTTTAAAGCGATACCTTTTGATTGGATTACACCAAGAGGTTTGACCAATGTGTCACTCTTGATCAGGTGTTTTACAAAATAACGTTCTCCAGACGATGGATTTAAACTGAACTTAGCAAGTCCAAATGCATTTGTTTTAAAACTTGTTAAAGTAACTCCGTTCGAGTTCACCACATTCCCCTCAACTTCAGGAACTCCTAGTCCACTACTGTTTTTAATAATAACACCAATAGAATTTTCAGTATTAGAGATTAGATGACCTCCTTCAGGAAGAAATTGGGCATCAATTTTTATCGAATCTGCATTTTCAGGGTCAGAGTCATTCGATTCTATATCAATAACTTCAATAGTTTGCACATAATGGTTTTGTTCATTGAAATTTCGCATCCAATTCGTGTAGGCTTTAAAGGTATATTTACCTGATGTGAAAAGACTGTCGATAAAAAATTGGCCTTTAGCGACACCATTTTCAACCTTGAATAAAGCTTGTTTTATTGAACGATCATTTTTATCGTTAACAGTACAATAGATATTTCTGGTAATGGTTGATGGCGTTTTATTGCCTTTGTCTAAAACATATACAGAAAAACCTAAGGTCTCGCCCTTGATGAAAATAGATTTGTTGATATGCGCATAAGCTACTTCACGAGGTATTTTAGTATACTCATTGAAGGGTGAAATAACCTCACTTTCAAATGTTTTCTCTTGCGAAAACCCGTTAAATCCAATAAAGGCACATATTACAGTGAAGCTTAAATAAAGATTGTTTGATAAAAATTTCATCATAGAAAATGGGGTTTGAAATACAATACAATTTGAGTAAAAATACTCAAAATAGAAAAGAACAAAAAGACTGTTAACATATTATCAGTAGAATGACATAGTATTAAGAATTTGCTAAAAATAGAATTTGGTTTAGCTATGTGTTGATCCTTTACTATCTTTATATAAAGAGTTTATCAATGTCAACAGCACCAAAACTTACAAGATTCAAGCAAAATGTGTTAGCAAAATACCAAGTGTATAATGGGATTTTTATGACCTTGCCTTTTGACACCATTTCTAAAACAGTTGCCTTATTGCCATTATTTCATGAAACCTGTAAAAATGGTTTTAATGTTGGAGATGATCCGACAACTATTGTCGAGACATTTTTTAAAAAGTATCAAGCGAGAAGAAATAAGCAGAGTCAAATCAATTTACTGTTTCGCTTCATTCAATATATTGAACGCCAAGTGGTGTTGTTTGATGCCATTGAAGATGCATCATTTTCAGTCGTCCATAATATGGATGGAATCGGTTCTTTGAGAAGTTTAAAGGAAAAGGTCGAGTCTGAAAACAAAAAGGAATTGTTGAAAGAATATCTTGAGGCGTTTCGTGTTCGTATCGTACTTACTGCCCATCCAACCCAGTTTTATCCAGGAACGGTTTTAGGTATTATAACAGATTTAGCTGAAGCGATTAAAACAGATAATCTAACAGAAATCAATAGTCTGTTGGCACAATTAGGGAAAACACCGTTTTTTAAAGAAAAAAAACCAACGCCATATGATGAAGCTGTGAATCTTATTTGGTACTTGAAAAATGTATTTTATAATTCTTTCGGTTCCATTTATGATTATGTTCATCAGAATATTTTTGATGACGAAGACATCAATAACTCCATTATAAATATTGGCTTTTGGCCTGGAGGTGATCGCGATGGCAATCCATTTGTCACACCTGAGATCACTAAAAATGTTGCCAAAAAGCTGAAAGAATCTATCATTAAGAATTACATTAAAGATGTTAAATACCTGAGACGTCGATTAACCTTTAGAGGCATAAGAGAACGCATTATCGATTTAAACCATCAACTTCATAACACGTTGTTGGATATTAACAAAGAAGAACAGGTTTCACTTGAGGCTTTTCGGAAAGAGTTGCTAACCATTAGACAGTTATTGGTCGACAATCATCAATCACTTTATGTTGACAAGGTGACTACACTTATTAATAGAACAACACTTTTTGGATATCATTTTGCGAGTTTGGATATCAGACAAGACAGTAGAGTTCACGATCAAATGTTCACAGCTTTGGTTAAAGAACTTATTGCCAACGGAAACACTCTGTTTCCAAAGAATTATTTTGAAATGTCTTTAGATAATCAATTGAAACATCTTTCCGCAGTTAAAGGTTCAATTGAAGGGGTCAATTTTAAAGATGACATGGCAATTAATATTGTAGAAACAATCAAGGCCATGAAGTCCATACAAGAACTCAATGGAGAAGTAGCCTGTAACCGTTATATTATTAGTAACAACCAAACAACACTAAATGTGTTGCAGTTGTTTGCGATGTTAAAAATTGTGGCTTTTCATGAGCAGTTGACTGCAGATGTGGTTCCGTTGTTTGAAACCGTTACCGATTTGGAGGCTTCTCCTAAAGTAATGGAAGAGCTCTACACCAATCCAAAATATAGAAAACATCTCGAGCAACGAGGCAATAAACAGACCATTATGCTTGGCTTTAGCGATGGTACTAAAGACGGAGGATATCTCATGGCAAACTGGGCTATTTTTAAAGCCAAGGAAGCCCTTACGGAATTGTCAAGACAATATGGAATTGATGTCATTTTCTTTGATGGACGCGGTGGTCCACCAGCTAGAGGAGGTGGGAAAACCCATCGCTTTTATGCATCTCTCGGACCAACGATTGAAGACAAGGAAATTCAACTCACCATTCAAGGTCAGACCATCAGCTCCAATTTTGGAACTCTGGATTCTTCGCAATATAACATGGAGCAATTGATAACTTCTGGTATCCAAAACAGACTTAGCGACTACAATCGTGCCATGTCTGAAGAAGACAAAGCTGTGATGGATGATTTAGCGCAATTGAGTTATGAGGCTTATGTGAATTTTAAAAAGCATCCTAAATTTTTGCCTTACTTAGAGCACATGAGTACTTTAAAGTATTACGCTAAAACAAATATTGGAAGTCGTCCTTCAAAACGTGGCAAATCCAGTAAATTGGTCTTTGAAGATTTAAGAGCTATCCCTTTTGTTGGAAGTTGGAGCCAACTGAAACAAAATGTGCCTGGTTTTTTTGGTGTTGGAACGGCTTTAAAATATTACGAGGACAAAGGGCAATTTGAAAAGGTCAAAGCACTTTACAACAACTCAAGTTTCTTTAAGACCTTAGTAGAAAACAGCATGATGTCTTTGTCAAAATCATTTTTTGATTTGACCAAATACATGGCAGACGATCAAGAATATGGTGATTTTTGGAAACTTATCTTTAAAGAATATGAAATTTCTAAGCGATTATTGTTGAAACTGGCAGGATTTAATGAATTGATGGAAAATGAACCTGTTGGAAAAGCATCAATTGACGTAAGGGAATCTATAGTGTTACCCTTATTGACGATTCAGCAATATGCTTTGAAGAAAATTCAGGAGTTGGAAAAAGCTGAGGTTAGAAATGAAGAAGATATTGCGGTGTATGAAAAAATCGTAACGCGATCTCTCTTCGGAAATATCAATGCCAGTAGAAATTCAGCTTAATTAGAGTAAAAACTACGCCACTTTTTGCAGCAAATCAAAACAAGGACATTTTTTACAGCGCTTTTGCTCAGATTTCTTGTATTTCTTACAGCATTTGGATTTGACTTTGCCCAAACCCTCAACACCATAAGACTCAAGCATCTTAACGCGTTCCTTTTTTAGTTTTTTATTCTTCTTCTTTTTGCCCATTGTGATAAAACAACGGAACAAAAATAGTTATTTAAACTTAATCTAAATAAATTTTAACACTTATGCAGATGGGTCGTTTGCTGCAGAACTTACCACGCTTATTTGTTGGATATCTCTATCGAATAGATACAAGCCACCTTTATCATCACCAATCATGTTGATTTTATCTAAAATGGTTCTTGCCATTGCTTCCTCTTCAATTTGTTCTGAGACATACCATTGTAAAAAGTTATGTGTGGCATAATCTTTATTTTCTAAAGAAATATGCACCAATTCATTGATGCTTTCAGAAACATAGATTTCATGCTCTAAAAGCTTTTTGAACATTTCCTTAAAAGATTTGAAGGTTACATTAGGAGCTTTTAATTCTGAAATATGTGCATGTCCACCACGTTCATTCACAAACTTGATGAGTTTCAGCATATGTTCACGTTCTTCATCAGACTGGTCATACATAAAGTTAGAAATACCTTCAAGACCTTTCACTTCAGCCCAAACAGCCATTGCCAAATACACTTGAGACGATTCGGCTTCGATTCTAATCTGCTTATTTAAAGCAGTTTCAATAGTTTTAGATAACATGATATCGCGTTTTAAACAAAGATAATGAGATAAATACACAAATAAAATAAAGCGGCTAATTTGTAATCAGTCTTTAGAAAAATAGGTTTTGTGCCAAACGAAACGTATTGGCATGAGCTTCTACAATGGTTTTGATCTCTGGACTGTAACCACCTCCCATACTGCACATGATAGGTATGTTTTTGGATTTGCATGTGTTTAAAACAAATTCGTCTCGAGCTTTACAACCGTCAATAGTCAGTGCTAATTTTCCTAATTTATCTGAAGCAATGATATCGACACCGCATAGATAATATACAAAGTCGGGTTGTGTTTCTTTGATTAATCTTGGTAAGGTTTTCTGAAGGATGTCAAGATACTCCTCATCTTCCGTATTGGTTTCCAAAGCAATATCTAAATCACTTGTCTCTTTTTTAAAGGGATAATTAGCCTTTCCGTGCATGGAAAATGTAAAAACAGAAGGGTCGTTTTGAAATATTTCGGCAGTACCATTACCTTGATGAACATCTAAATCTACTATGAGAATTTTATCAGCCAGTTTTTTATGCTGAAGATATCTCGCTCCAATGGCTTGATCATTTAACAAACAAAACGCTTCACCACGATTGGTGTAAGCATGATGTGTGCCTCCAGCAATGTTCATGGCTATACCATGTCGTAGCGCAAACTCACTGGCTTTAATAGTGCCATCAGCAATGATGATTTCACGTTCTACTAGAACATTACTAAGAGGGAAACCAATTTTTCGAGCAGCACGTTTATCTAAGGTCAGTGTTTTTAATTCTTGATAATAATCCTTTGTGTGAACTCTAAGAATATGTTGGTCATTAGGAATAGAAGGTTCAAAAAAATTATCTTCAACACATGTGCCTTCATGTAAAAGTTGTTTTGGCAACAGTTCATACTTCAACATAGGAAACCGATGCCCTTCAGGTAATGGATGTTTGTAAATGGGATGGTATGCTATTTTTAGCATTTAACTAATCTGTAATCCGTTTTTAACTACAGTATCAGGATTGACAAATACTAATTTGCCGTCTGCGGTTTCAGTCATTAAAACCATACCTTCGCTCTCCACACCGCGAAGTGCTCTAGGCGCTAAATTGACCAAAACGGTGACTTGTTTGCCAATGATTTCCTCTGGAGTAAAGCTTTCTGCAATACCAGATACAATCGTTCGGATATCAATTCCAGTATCGACTTTTAATACCAAAAGCTTTTTAGCTTTTGGCATCTTTTCAGCTTCTAGAATAGTTCCTACACGGAGATCTAGTTTTGTAAAATCATCAAAAGTTATGATATCTTTTTGAGGCTCGACCGTTTTATTGGCAGCTTCATTAGCTTTTTTATTGGCTTCCAATTTATCTAATTGTTCTTGAATGGTTTGATCTTCTATTTTGGAAAACAGCAATTCACTCTTACCAATTTGATGTCCTGATGGAATTAGAACGTCTTTTGAAGAAATATCACTCCAAGAATTGGTGTTGGAATTTAAAATTCGTTTGAGTTTTTCTGAAGTGAATGGCAAGAACGGTTCGCTTAATGTTGCCAATGCACTTGCAATTTGAAGCGCTACAAACATGATGGTTTTTGTTCTGGATTCATCGGTTTTAACCAATTTCCAAGGTTCTTCATCTGCTAAATACTTATTACCTAATCGCGCTAAGTTCATCAATTCCTGACTTGCCTCTCTGAAGCGATAGCGTTCAATGGAACTTTCAATAACCGATGGATAGGCTTTTACAGCCGCTAAGGTTTCCGAATCTGTTTCCGTGTAATCGGAAGCTTCAGGAACGATTCCATCATAATATTTATTCGTGAGTACAACCACACGATTGATAAAGTTTCCGAAGATAGCCACCAATTCATTGTTGTTGCGTGCTTGAAAATCCTTCCAAGTAAAATCATTGTCCTTTGTTTCAGGAGCATTAGCAGTTAAAGCATATCGTAACACGTCTTGCTGATTTGGAAAATCGTTCAGATAATCAGGCAACCAAACAGCCCAATTTTTAGAGGTAGACAATTTGTTACCTTCCAAGTTCAAAAATTCGTTGGCAGGTACATTATCTGGCAAAATATAAGAGCCTTCAGCTTTTAACATTGATGGAAAAATAATACAATGAAATACAATATTATCCTTCCCAATAAAATGCAATAATTTGGTGTCTTTGTCTTTCCAATAGGGTTCCCAATCCTTTCCTGTTTGTTCTGCCCATTCCTTGGTTGCTGAAATGTAACCAATAGGAGCATCAAACCACACATACAACACTTTGCCTTCACCACCAGGAACTGGAACCGGAATTCCCCAATCTAAATCACGAGTCACAGCGCGCGGACGTAAACCATCATCCAACCACGATTTTACTTGTCCGTAAACATTAGGCTTCCAATCTTTTTTATGCCCTTTTAGAATCCATTCCCTTAAAAAACTCTCATGCTTGTTCAGCGGTAAGAACCAGTGTTTGGTTTCTTTGAGTGTCGGCACATTTCCAGTAATGGCCGATTTTGGATTGATCAATTCGGTGGCATTCAAACTCGAGCCACAGCTTTCACACTGATCACCATAAGCTTCTTCGTTTCCGCATTTTGGGCAGGTTCCAGTTACAAAGCGATCGGCTAAAAACTGATTAGCTTCTTCATCGTAAAGTTGTTCAGTGGTTTCCTCAACAAACTCATGCTTATCGTAAAGCGTTTTGAAAAACTCAGATGCTGTATCATGATGAATTTTTGCTGAGGTACGTGAATAGTTATCGAATGAAATTCCGAAATCTTCAAAAGATTGTTTGATAATGGCATGATATTTATTAACGATATCCTGAGGTGTGACACCTTCCTTTTTAGCTTTGATTGTAATCGGAACACCGTGTTCATCACTTCCGCAGATAAAAGCCACATCATTTCCGGTTAATCGTTTAAATCGTGCGTAAATATCAGCAGGCACATAAACGCCAGCCAAGTGACCAATATGAATGGGACCATTGGTGTATGGTAAAGCCGCAGTAATTGTATATCGTTTTGCCATTTAGTCGTAATTAACAAGCTACAAAAATACGGATTTTGAAAGCGATTTTGAAACGGATAGTCATCTTGTTTTAATTTAATATCTTTCAGTAATTCAGAGAATTCAAACTTGTGAAAAAAATGTACTTTTACAATATGTCCAAAAACACCTATGCTTTCGTATTGATTTTCATCTGTTTTTGCTTAATAAAAGTCAATGCACAAGACACGATACATACAAAAATACTATCTGATTTGAAACAACCACCTTACTTACAAGCAGGAGATACGGTTGCTATTGTAGCACCTTCAGGAATATTAAAAAACCGTAATGATGAAGTTCAACAAGCGGTCGATTTATTAAAAAGTTGGGGTTTGCATGCTCAGGTTGGCAAGCATGTGTTTAGTCAAGCAGATCATTTTGCTGGTACTGATGATGAGCGTTGTGAAGATTTTCAAAAAGCCTTAGATGATCCAAAGGTTAAAGCCATTTGGTGTGCCAGAGGAGGTTATGGAACGGTTCGTATTCTAGATAAATTAGATTTCACAACGTTTAAAAAGAATCCTAAATGGGTTATTGGTTATAGTGATATTACTGCTTTGCTGAATGAAATCCATAATCAAGGCGTGCAATCCATTCATGCCTTGATGTGTGTGAGCTTAACTGAAGATTTAAGTGAGATTGAAGAATCTGTTGAAACGTTTAAGTCTGTTATTTTCGGAACACCTGTGAATTATACCTTAAAAGGTTCTAAATATAATAGAGTAGGGGAAGCCAGTGGGCAATTAGTTGGAGGAAATCTTACCATGCTCCATACCATGCTGGGTTCTAAAACCAGTATTGATGTTTCTGGAAAAATCTTGTTTATTGAAGAAATAGGAGAATACAAATATCATATCGACCGTATGTTGCAAAGTTTAAAGCGAGCAGGTTATTTTGATCAGTGCAAAGGGGTAATTGTTGGAGATATGACAAAGTTGAGAAAGAATACCACACTTTGGGGAACTTCTGTGGAGCAATTGATTTTAGATGCGTTGGCCGATTATGATTTTCCCATAGCCTTTAATATGCCTGCAGGTCACGAAGACGATAATCGTGCTATGATACTGGGAAAAAGAATTCAATTAAAGGTTACAAAAGACAAATCTACAATTGTCTATGAGTAAATAGGCTAAATGAAAACAACCAAAGACTTTGGAAATAAAGGAGAAGACTTAGCTGCAACCTTTTTACTTGAAAATGGTTACACGATTCTAGAACGCAATTATATATTCCAAAAGGCAGAAGTTGATATCATTGCACAAAAGGATGATGTGATTGTCGCGGTTGAAGTGAAAACACGATCGACCAAAGCGTTTGGTGATCCTCAAGATTTTTTAAAGCCAAAGCAAATTCAGCGAATCGTTAAAGCCATGGATAATTATGTTGTTTGTGAACATATAGATGCTGAAGTTCGCTTTGATATCATCGCAATTATCAATTCAGATAAGACAATCGAAATTGAACATTTACAAAACGCCTTTTACCACTTCTAGATGAAAACCCATTCAAAGTAAGAAAATTCATATAAATGTGAAAATTATATGTATTTGGTCTAATAAATTTAACCTTATAATCGGTTTTTTGTAGTTTTCAGGTAATAACCCAAACAAATAATTATGAGACATTTTAACCTACTACTTAGTGTTATGGCAATCAGTTTCCTTTTCGGATGTTCAAACGAACCCTTAAATGAAGATCAAGCTAATTTGGAACGACGTAGAAATGACGTCAAGCTTGCTGCACAATCAGAAACCACATTTACATCAAATGATGATGTTCATTGTTTTGAAACCACACTAGTGGCTGGTCAACATCATGAAGCAGGTTTGGTAACCGTCGATATTGAAGGTGATTACTTAATCATAACTTATTCAAGTAATGGCGATTGGGAAATAGGCACAACGCATTTAAGCATTGGAAATTGTGATGAGAATTGGGCACCTTTAACAGGTTCAGGAAATCCTAAAGTTGGTCATTTTGAATATACAGAGCCGTACTCTTATGGACCTTACGAAGTTGTTTATATGGTGAGCCTTGAAGGTTTAGACGATCACTATTGCTTTGCAGCACATGCTGAGGTTGTAGGGCCTTCTGGAGGAGAAACAGCTTGGGCTGATGGTTCTCAGTTTGATGGAAACGGATGGGCAATGTATGTTGAATCTTATTTGTCAGATTGTCAAGAGAACAATGGAGGGAATGGACCTTACTAACCATTATCTATAAAAATTCATTTCATCCAAATATTCCCACACGTGTTCTGGGAGCATTGGTCGTACGTTTTTACCATCTTTTATAGATTGTCTGATAAAGGTGGAAGACAATTCCATTATAGGAGCGTCAACCCGATGAATCTTAGGATGCGTGTTGAATTGGGAATCTATTTCTCCTTCTGAAATCCGAGGATAAACATAGAGGTCATAGTCATCTAAAATTAGCTGGTAGTTTTTCCACTTATGAAAACTTTTTAGGTTGTCTTCACCCATGATCAATGCAAACTCATGTTGCGGATATTTTTCCTGTAAATGAACCAAAGTATTGATGGTGTAATTAGGCTGTGGCAAATGGAATTCAATATCGCTAGGTTCTAATTTGCTATAGTCCTCAGTAGCACGATACACCATTTCATAACGTTGGCGATCATCTAAAAGTGTTTTCTTTTTTTTGAACGGATTATGAGGTGTCACAACAAACCATACTTTATCCAAATCACTATATTCTGCCAAATGATTTGCAATGGTCAAATGTCCTATATGAATAGGATTGAAAGTTCCAAAGTACAAACCAATTTTCATAGTCTAGGAATTAATGAAATTTGAAACCAAATTATAGGCATCTTTCAAGGCCTTATCCAAATCCTTATTCAATACGATTTCGTCAAATAAAGGTGCAGTAGCTAATTCTGCAGGAGCTTTGGCTACGCGCATGCTGATTTTTTCTGGACTTTCCTCACCTCGTTCCTTAAGTCGAATGATCAATTCGTTTAAATCTGGAGGTTTTACAAAAATGGCTAAGGTCTCCTCTGGAAATTTTTTCTTGATTCGCAAGCCACCAGACACGTCTATATCGAAAATAACATGTTTACCCTTAGCCCAAATACGCTCAACTTCAGTTTTAAGAGTACCATAAAAATTATCCCGATAGACTTCTTCCCACTCTAGAAACTCATTATTCTTAATCTTATTTTTGAATTCCTTTAGATCTAAAAAATAGTAGTCCTTTCCATGCACTTCTTGTCCGCGTTTTTCCCTAGAAGTTGCCGAAATGGAAAATTCTAAATTGAGTTCTTTCTGCTTTAAAAGGTGCCTTACAATGGTTGTTTTTCCAGAACCTGATGGTGCTGAAAATACGATGAGCTTCCCTTTTTTTTGTGTGTTGTCGTCTTTCAAGAGATTTAATTTTTAAAGTACATTCAATAACTGTTCCTTAATTTTTTCCAACTCATCTTTCATCTGTACGACAAGCTTTTGCATTGGTGCATAATTAGATTTTGAACCAATGGTATTGATTTCACGACCCATTTCCTGGGCGATAAATCCTAATTTCTTTCCGTTGGAATCGTTTGATTTCAAGGCTTTAAGGAAATAATCCAAGTGATTATTCAAACGTACTTTTTCTTCCGTAATGTCAAACTTTTCAATGTAGTAAACCAGTTCTTGCTCAAAGCGATTTTCATCTACCTTTTCCTTGATGTCAGCAATGCCTTTATTCAAACGTTCACGAACACCTTCTATACGTTCCGGATCCATAGCAATCACTTGGTCTAATAGTGAAGTGATGTTTTTTACTCTTTCAACAAAATCGTTTTCTAAGGTTTTCCCTTCATCAAGTCTGTATTCATGGATTTTTTCCAGAGTATCATCAATGGCTTCGGAAATTTGCTTCCATTCATCTTCGTCAATATCATCACGCTCTGTTGTTACTGCATCTGGCAATCGAATGGCCATTTTCAACATTTCGGTATCGTCTCCATCAACAACTTCCTTAAGTTGTTTTATGTATTGCCTCACAACAGTTTTATTGATTTCTGTTGAGGTTTCCTCACCTGTAATTTCCATATACAATGAAAAATCAACCTTTCCCCTTATTAATTTAGAGGCAATAAGTTTTCTAATATTGAGCTCCTTCTCGCGATACAATGACGGCATTCTTGCATTGATATCTAAATTTTTGCTATTGAGCGACTTGATTTCGATTGATATTTTTTTGGTAGGAAGCTGAATTACAGACTTTCCGTATCCTGTCATTGACTGTATCATGAACGAATTTTAAAAAGTTGAACAAAGGTAAGGAAAATCATAACTTTACACCTTAAATTTAATGGCATGTACAAAAAAGATTTTGAAATCCGTTGGAGTGATGTTGATGCCAATGGACATTTGGCGAATTCAGCTTACGTTAACTTTATGAGCCATACGCGAGTTGGGTTTTTGGATGAAAATGGATTTTCACTAAAGGAATTGATAGGTTTTGGAATTGGTCCAGTTGTGTTTTCTGAACAGATTTTTTATTTTAAGGAGTCATTCTTAGGTCAAAAGGTAACCGTATCACTTGCCGTTTCTGGCTGGAGTGAAGATGGTATGTTTTTCAGATTTGAACATAATTTCTATAACCAAAAAGGGCAGCATTTACTTACCTGTGATATGTCTGGTGCTTGGATGGATTTAAAGACAAGACGTCTGACTGCTTTACCAGAAAAACTATTAAAGGTTATTGATACACTTCCTAAAACGGATGATTTCAAGATGTTGACTAAAGAGGATATGCGTGCTTCAGGAAAATATCCAAAAGATTTAAGCTGATACTTTTGGTTTTTTGGTCACTAAATACACACCAGAAAAAATCATGACCATAGCAATCAGCTTTACCGGACTTACAGCATCAACACCCATTGCAATTGCAAAAAGTCCAGCAATAACAGGTTGTAAATAAATAAACACACCAACGGTTGATGCTCTTAGTGATTTTAATGCCAAAGGATTCAATAAATAGGTTCCGAAGGTGGCACCAATCACCACGAACAAAACTGAAAACCATGCATAGGAAGTAAAATCATGCCATTCTATTTGTGTAGTATCTGTGTAGCAAAATGGTAATATCAAAATCGAACCAAACAAGAATAACCATTTGATAAAGGTAAAAGGATGGTATTTTGCCGTTAATTTTTTGATGATAATAATGTAAATACTATAGGAAATTGCATTGATGAAAATGAACAGGTTTCCTAAGGCTACATTATCACCAACTCTAGTTGATTTTCCTAAAACAGTGAGTAAAACACCACCACAAAATCCTAGAAAAACACCAAAGGCTTTCATCTTGGTAATTTTTTCCGATAGTAAAACCGATGATAGAATTAAAATGATAATTGGTGTAATGGTAACGATAACTGCCGCATGAATTGGAGTGGTTAGTTCCAAACCTTTAAGAAATAAAAGCATATTCACAACAACACCAAAAATAGCAGCTAAGAAAAATGTGAAATAATCCTTTAATGCTATTTTTTCTTGTTTTTGAAAGAGTCCAAAAATCCAAAATAAAATTGTAGCTCCAACAACACGTAGAAAAACCAAACTAAAAGAGGTAACAAAACCTTCATTAATGACAGATTTGGCAAACGTATAGTTCATGCCATACAATAGCTGAACTATAAACAATGCTATAATAGCATATTGTCGGGTACTCATATAGTTGAGATATATTCCTTGGCAGCATCTACTGTTTTGACACTGTTACCAATAAAAATATGGCCATTATGCACAAGAACGGGACGCTTTAAGAAGGTGTAATGTTGTAAAATATAGTGTTTGAAATCGGCTTCAGTTAGATTTTTATCCTTCAAGCCTTCAGACTTGTATAATTGTGCACGTTTGCTAAATAATGCCTCATAAGAACCTGTAAGCGATTGAAGTTGTTCTAATTCAGATTCAGTTATTGGCTTCGATTTAATTTCCCTTAATTCTATTGTCTTTGGAAGATCTAAGGTGTCTAAGATGCGTTTACAAGTTGAACAGGTTTTGAGATAAAAAAATGCCTTCATAAGCTTCTGGTTAGAGTTGCAAAGTAAATGCATTTCAAAAGAAAAATGGTTATTTTTAGGCAAAAATTAGGTTATGGATTATTTTGCAATAGCATCTATTTTAATTGTTTTATCAGCACTTTTCAGCTACATCAATGTGAAGTTTTTGAAACTTCCAATTACCATTGGATTGATGTTGATAACCATTGTTTTTACAGTAGTAGTTGTCGCTATTGGTCAGTTTGATGACACCTTGCTGCAAAGCGAAAAGGAACTTATTTCGCAAATCGATTTTAAAACGGTATTGCTAGATATTATGTTGAGTTTTCTGCTTTTTGCTGGAGCCTTACACACTAATTTTAACCAATTAAAAATACAACGCGGACCAGTACTTGCCTTTGCGACATTAGGGGTTATAACCAGTACCTTTTTAGTTGGTGTTTTAACGTATTACCTATTTATTGCTTTTGATTATAAAGTCGATTTCATTTATTGTTTGCTTTTTGGCGCTTTAATATCTCCAACAGATCCTATTGCGGTTTTGGGAATACTTAAAAAGGTTGGTGCACCTAAAAATTTAGAAGCCAAGATTGTCGGTGAGTCGTTGTTTAATGATGGTGTTGGAGTGGTTGTGTTCTTGACCGTTTTTTCAATTGCCAAAGCGCCAAATGTAGACGTGGAGGTTTCTGAAATCTTGAAATTATTTGGGGTTGAGGTTTTAGGAGGTATCGGTTTGGGATTGCTTTTGGGTTATATCACTTATAAACTGATGCGATCTATTGATAATTATGAAGTTGAAGTTATCATCACATTGGCCACTGTTATGGGTGGAAGTCTTCTGGCACATAAATTACACATGTCTGCTCCTTTGGCGATGGTTACTGCAGGATTGATTGTGGGTCATGATACCGTTAGAAGTTCTGCCATGTCTGAGGTTACTGAAGCATATGTCGATAAATTTTGGGAGTTGGTTGATGTCCTCCTAAATGCGATGCTATTTATCATGATTGGTATGGAAATGCTGGTCTTGACTTTTGAGCTTAACTATATCATTGCAGGATTGATTGCTGTACCATTAGTGTTATTGAGTAGATATGTTTCACTATGGTTACCAATAAAGTTTTATGCCAAAAAATTGCAATTTATTCCGAAGACCAACCTTATCATGACTTGGGGAGGATTACGAGGAGGTATTTCCATTGCCTTAGCTTTAACGCTTACTCAAGATATGCAAAGGGAATTATTTTTGGTAATGACTTATATCATTGTGGTAATTTCAATCATTGGTCAAGGACTTACTGTTGAGCCAATAATAAAACGCATTACAAATCGTCAAGATTAGTTATAATTCAAAAACGTTTCAACTTCAGAAAACGGAATGGTAAACTCAACAATACCTTGAGCATAAGAGGCTATTTCATAAGTATTATACAAAATAATCAGACCTTCATCACTAAAGCCAATAGTCTCAGGCAGCTGAAAATCCTTTCCGAAGAAATAATCTTCCATGGAATCGCTTTCAGCTTTCGACTTTAAATTTTCGTTGAGCTTTTGTTCAACAACTTCTGAAAGTGCTTTACGATCATTAATAATGTCATCCATATTGTATAGTTCACCTGTTTCAGGATTAAAATTGAAAAAGGTTACATTGGTATTGCCATGTGCACCACCAGTGTCTAGGTAAGAGTTTATGGCAATACATACAAGTACTTCGGAACGGTAAGTAACTTCTCCATCTACAAAATATTCCCATTGTTGGGATGAATCCGGAAAATCTTTTTTAAACTTTGAATACTCAGCATTGAATTGTTTGATAGCAACATCCAATGAAGATTGTTCTGATGTATCTTCACTTAGATGGCTTTGATTGACAATATGTTCGTAAAGCTTCAGGTTGATACGGTTTGCCACCTCACTTGAACCTTCTGCTTTTGGGATGTTAATAGAAATATCTGCAGCTTCTGAAGTCTCAATGAGGTCTTCAGAAAACACAAGTTTGACATCTTCTTCACATGAATACACAAATGACAACAATGCTAATAAAAGAAGTAGTTTTTTCAAAGTAAACAGCTTTTGTTAAACATACATTAAAGGTAATGCTTACATTTGAATCCAACGAATTTAACCTTAAATTTGTTGTTCATGTTTAAATTATAAAAGGAGTCTTTTTCCAAAAAAAACAGAGAAGCTCCTTGAAAAAATCATTTTTATGAAATTCAACACAAAAACCATACATGGAGGTCAAGAACATGATCCGGCTTACGGTTCGGTGATGCCTCCAATTTATCAAACATCAACCTATGCACAATCCACTCCAGGTGGTCACAAAGGATATGAGTACTCAAGAACTCATAATCCGACTCGAAACGCTTTGGAGAATGCTTTTGCTAGCATTGAAAATGGAAATTTCGGATTGGCTTTTGGTTCAGGTTTAGCTGCTATTGATGCTATTATGAAATTATTAAAGCCTGGAGATGAGGTAATCTCTACCAACGATTTATATGGTGGTACCTATCGATTATTCACTTCAGTTTTTGAAGGCTTTGGAATCAAGTTTCATTTTGTGGGTATGGAGAATGCTTCTAATATTGAAAACTATATAAACTCCAATACAAAATTGATTTGGGTGGAAACACCAACAAATCCAATGATGAATATCATTGATATCAAATCAACGTCAGCTATTGCTAAAAAACACAATTTACTTTTAGCAGTCGACAATACGTTTGCAACGCCTTATTTGCAACAACCTCTCAATTTAGGTGCTGATATCGTGATGCATTCTGCAACTAAATATATTGGTGGCCATAGCGACTTGGTTATGGGAGCTCTTGTAGTGAAAGACAAAGCTTTAGCAGATCGTTTATATTTTATTCAAAATGCTAGTGGTGCAGTATGTGGACCACAGGATAGTTTCTTGGCCTTACGAGGTATCAAGACCTTGCATGTTAGAATGCAACGCCATTGTGAAAATGGAAAAGCGGTTGCCGAATATTTAGCGAACCATCCAAAAATAGAAAAGGTGTATTGGCCAGGATTGGAAAGTCATCCAAATCATGATATAGCTAAAGATCAAATGAATGATTTTGGCGGAATGGTGTCTTTCACTACCAAAGGCAATAATTACAATGAAGCCATTAAAATTGTTGAAAAACTAAAAATTTTCACTTTAGCTGAATCTCTTGGAGGTGTCGAATCCTTAGCTGGTCATCCTGCAAGTATGACACATGCTAGTATTCCTAAGGAAGAACGAGAGAAAACAGGTGTTGTTGATTCCTTGATTCGATTAAGTGTAGGTATTGAAGATATGGACGATCTTATAGCAGATCTGAAGCAAGCCATAGGATAATTTTATCTGTGTTATTAAAACAAAAAAGACCAAGTGTGAAACTTGGTCTTTTTTGTTTATATAAATTTTTTTTAGTCTAGATAGTAGATGTATCCAAAGTTCAACCATACCAGCCAATCGTTTGCTTTGTTGGAATCTAGATTATGGTCTAAGCCATCTACATCGTTATTAAAGAAATGTTGCCATCTAAGGTCTATCATTAGGTCTGAAATAACAGTTAACTTGTAACGTGTACCAATACTTCCAACAATTGACCAGGCAGTGCCACTTCCATTGAAAAGAAATGGATCTTCATTAGTATTGGGAACAGCCGCAGTAACCCATGGCTGAAAAAAATTGTTCATATTATTGATATTACCATCTCCAAAAGTGGTTTCAACGGTAGGATTATAAGATGTGAAATGAACACCAAGACTAATAAAAGGCGCAAATGAATAACTAAAAGCTTGAAAAGATCGAATACTTTTAGGGAAGAATTCAATTTGAGTTCCAATATCAAAATTACTGGCGATACCAGAATGTTGGCGCAATTTCTCGTATTCTATATTAGAAGAAGCGCGGTCCACCCATTCTCCAAAATGATTCAATTTAGTTCTATTCCAAGAGATTTCATTTCTCAACTTAAAATGATCGTTAAAATAGGTGTCTGTAGAATAACAGTTACAATCTGCTCTATATGAGAAGTTTATGTAGTGAACAATACCAATACCAATACCAGTGTTTCCGGCATTTGTTTCGAAATCATTTCGAACACCAAAATCTGATTGAAATGCAACTGGGCCTGCAATAACGCCAATTTCATGAGAAAATCCGAGTTGCGCAAACATTCCATTCATACCCAAAAAAAACATGAAAATGAATGATAATCGTTTAAAATTAAGCGTCATAGGTTCCAATTTACAAAGGGAGCATTTGAAAACAAATATATGAAAACTGGTCTAACTACCAAATAAAAGTAAATGAGCAAATCGTTTTTTTATATTCAAATCATATTTTCAGAATTAATCTATTGAGAATATCAAAAAAAATCACCATTAAAATTATAGATAATGTATCTTTGCACAACAAAATTTAATATTGTTTATTAATTATATAATTGATGAAAGAAAAAATAGAAGCTTTTTTAAATCTTGTGAAAGAAAAAAACGGTCATGAAACCGAGTTTTTACAAGCTGTTCACGAAGTTGCTGAAACAGTAATTCCCTTTATTGAAGAGAATCCAAAGTATCAAGGGAAAATGTTATTGGAGCGTATGGTTGAGCCAGAACGCACGATTATTTTTAGAGTGCCTTGGATTGACGATGAAGGCAATACACAGGTCAATAGAGGTTATCGAATTGAATTTAATTCTGCAATCGGACCTTATAAAGGAGGACTGCGTTTCCATCCGTCGGTTAACCTGAGTATATTAAAGTTTTTAGGGTTTGAACAGGTTTTCAAAAACTCTTTAACAACCTTGCCAATGGGTGGAGGTAAAGGAGGTTCAGACTTTAATCCAAAAGGGAAAAGTGACAATGAAGTCATGCGTTTTTGCCAGTCATTTATGTCTGAATTATTTAGGCATATTGGTCCGAATACAGACGTACCAGCAGGAGATATTGGTGTAGGAGGTCGTGAAATAGGTTACATGTTTGGACAATACAAAAGACTTCAAAATGAATTTACTGGAGTTCTTACCGGAAAAGGAATCTCTTACGGAGGATCTTTAATTAGACCTGAAGCAACGGGTTATGGTTGTGTGTACTTTGCACAGAATATGCTCAAAACAAAAGGCGATTCTATGAAAGATAAAACCGTTGTTATATCGGGTTCTGGAAATGTAGCACAGTTTGCATGTGAAAAAGCGACTCAACTAGGAGGAAAAGTCGTTACCATGTCTGATTCAGGAGGCTATATCCACGATACCGATGGTATTGATGCCGATAAATTAGCATTTATCATGGATCTTAAAAATGTGAAACGCGGTAGAATAAAAGAATATGTTGATACTTATCCATCGGCTACGTATCATGAAGGCAAAAGACCTTGGTCTGAAAACTGTGATATCGCTTTACCTTGTGCCACTCAAAACGAATTGAATGAAGAAGAGGCCAAGGCATTGATTTCAAATAACGTCATTGCCGTTGCAGAAGGCGCAAATATGCCGACGACACCTGAAGCTATTGCTGCATTTCAAGATGCAAAAGTATTGTTTTCCCCAGGAAAAGCTTCTAATGCAGGAGGTGTGGCCACCTCAGGTTTGGAGATGAGCCAGAATTCTCTTCGTTTGAATTGGACCCGTGAAGAAGTAGACCAAAAACTTCATGGCATCATGGATGATATTCATGAATCTTGTGTTACATACGGAAAACAAGAGGATGGTTATGTTGATTATGTTAAAGGAGCCAATATTGCTGGATTTGTTAAGGTTGCAGATGCCATGTTAGCTCAAGGAGTTGTATAAACAAGAATGTAAATAGAAAAAAGCCCTCAAACTCTGAGGGCTTTTTTTATGAGTTTATATATAAATATTGAAATAATGTCGTTACTAATAAATATATTTGGTTTTTAATGTTATGAAGAAGCCTCTATCAATAATAGTTCTATTATTTTTCTCTTTAGTTTCGTTTGCACAGGATTTCTCAAATTTGTGGAAAGAACATTTCTCTTATTTAAACATCATTGATTTTTCAACTAGTGATGAGGTTTTGTATGCGGCTTCTGAAAATGCAGTGTTTACCTTTAACTATACCACTAACGAAATCAATAAAATTAGTACGATAAACGGATTGTCTGGAGAAGATATTTCTACAATTTTCTACAGTAATACTAACGACGTGCTGGTTGTTGGATACACAAATGGATTGATAGATATTGTGTTAAGCGATGATGAGGTATTAACGGTCATCGATATTTTAAACAAGGTAACTATTCCACCAAACAATAAAAGAATCAATAACTTTTATCAGCATGAGGAGCTACTTTACATTTCTACCGATTTTGGTATTTCCGTATACGATTTAGACCGTTTGGAATTTGGCGACACTTATTTTATAGGTAATGGAGGTTCACAAATTATCATCAGTCAAACTACGGTCTATGACGGATTTATTTATGCAGCTTGTAGGGATAGTAATGGCATAAAAAAAGCAGATTTATCCAATCCAAATTTGATAGACTTTAATCAATGGGAGTCGGTTAGAGGTGGTAATTTTTTTGATATTGAGAATATTGAGGATAAGATATATGGAATAGCAGCAAACCGAGGGGTTTTTGATATTCTAGCGAATCCTGGAGTTCAAATTTTCCAGTTTCCTATGGCGACACAAGATATGAGAACTGTTGGTTCAGACTTAGTTATTACTACAGCCGAGAAGCTGTACATTTTCGATAGTCAATTTAATTTAACCAATAGCTTAGATAATACGCCAGATTCTGGTGTAACGTTTACCTGTGGGATGACCTATGGTCAGAATGAGATTTACATCGGTACAAAAGGAATCGTTAATGATGGTACTGCAGGACTTGGTGTCATGAAAATAACCAATAACGATATCTTTAATTTTACTGAAATCCATCCTGAAGGACCACTAAACAACAATGTATTTGCAATTGAAACAAATCCTAGTGATTTATGGGCTGTGTTCGGTGGTTATTCAAGAACGTTCAATCCTGCAGGAGGTATTAGAAAGACAGGTGTTAGTCGGTTTATTGATGGTGAGTGGCGAAATATTAAATATGAAAGCATTGAAAATGTTATAAACAACCCTTTCTATTTATCTGATATAGCCATAAATCCTTTTGATTCTGAACAGGTCTTTATCACATCACATTGGTCGGGAATCATTGAATTCAATAATGAGGAACCTACTATCCTTTACAATGAAGAGAATAGTACGCTTACAAGATTTAATGGTAATGTCGCCTTTGTAACAGTAAATAAATTTGATCGAAACGGAGTACTATGGGCAATGAATTGTCGTACGCAAAGACCTCTAAATAAGTTTGAAAACGGTCAGTGGGAATCCTTTGATTTTACATCTATTATTCCTATTCCGCCACCAAGTACAAACATTGGTTTTTCTTCATTGGTTATTGACAACCAGCAATCCATTTTCACGGGTAGTTTTTCCTTCGGACTTGTAGGATTTAACAATAATTCGGCTAATGTAGAACTTGATTTTGCTAATACTGAAGAAGAAAATTTCCCTTCTACTTATGTAAAATCTTTGGCATTAGATAATAATGGCCAGCTTTGGATTGGTACTGAAAAAGGTTTGAGAATTTTATTTAGTCCAGCCAATTTCTTCAATAATGGAACGGTCAATAATATTGTGATTTTAGAAGATGGGATTCCTAAAGAACTTCTTTCAAATCAACTAGTAACGGCTATTGCTGTTGATGGTTCAAATAATAAATGGGTTGGAACGGCAGATTCTGGATTGTTTTACTTTTCGCCTGACGGACAAGAAACCATTTTTCACTTTACAACATCTAATTCTCCTTTGCCTACCAACAACATCAACGATATTGCTATCGATCAAGATTCAGGTGAAGTTTATATCGCTACCTCTAGAGGATTACTTTCCTTTTCATCTGGAGGAACCAAACCAGAAGAAACACTTGATGAAGCTTATGTCTACCCAAATCCGGTACGTCCAGAATATAATATTTTGGGATCCAACGATTTAAATGACATAAACAATGGTATCAAAATATCCGGACTTACCGAAAACGTCAACATTAAAATTACCGATATTGAAGGAAACCTTGTAACGGAAGCCCAGTCTCGAGTGAATCAAAGAAATTCAAGAGCTAATTATAATTTTGCAATTGATGGAGGAACTGCCATCTGGAATGGTAAAAACCTAGCAAACAATATTGTATCTACAGGTGTATACCTTATTTTTATTTCAGATTTAGACTCACTAGAAACGAAAGTATTAAAACTTCTTATTGTGAGGTGATTTATTTGTTTTCAAATGCTAAATAAAAACAAAGCGATTGTTATCTCCAAAATTCGATATCGAGATCACGACCTTATTGCGAAATGTTTTACTAAGGAAAAAGGCTTGGTGTCTTACGTGTTACCTGGAGCTTTAAAGAACACTCGAGGGAAATCAAAAGCTGTTTATTTTCAATTACTGAGCCAACTTGATATTGAAGAACGGTATAATCCGAAACAAACATTGCAATATATCAAAGAAGTAAAAATGAGCTATTTATACAGTAGCTTGCACAGCAATGTATGTAAGAGTTCTATTGCGATGTTCCTTGCTGAGGTTTTAACAAATGCTCTTAAGGAAGAAGAGCAAAACCTTCAGTTGTATGAATATCTAGAAGTAACCTTAAAATGGCTTGACATCAATGATGAGTTTGCTAATTTTCATTTGTTATTTCTACTGAATTTAACTCAATATCTTGGTTTCTATCCAGATCATACTCATATAGATGCTCCATACTTTAATTTAACCAATGGTTTATTTGAAACCCAAAAGTCAAATTTATACGCTGTTTCAGGTGAAAATTTAACGCTACTAAAACAGCTGTTAGGCATGAATTTTGATGCCATTCATGATATAAAAATCAACTCAAAACAGCGTCAGTCATTTTTAAATATGCTGCTGTTGTATTATGAATTGCATTTGGGGGGGTTCAAGAAACCTAAATCCCTTGAGATTTTTAACCAAGTATTTAATTAAAAAGAACCAACCATTTTAATGAAGTTATATGTAATCTTGATTCTAAGCATGTTTATTAGTGTCAATTTGCAAGCACAAACAGTAAAGGTGATTGATCAAGACACTCAAGTTCCAATTGCTGGAGTTGCAATTTACAACAGTAAAAAGGACAAATCCGTCATAACCAATTTTGATGGAGAAGCTTCATTAGATCAATTTGACTCAGACGAGGTATTGTATTTTCAAAACATATTATATCTTAAATTCTCAACCACTAAATCTGAAATTTCTTCAAGAAATTTTTTAGTACAACTTGTGCCTAATGTTGAGGGTCTTGATGAAGTAGTGGTCTCAGCGTCTAAATTCGAACAAAATAAACGAGATATTCCACAATCTATTGTTAATGTTACGGCCGTAGATATTCAACTTGAGAATCCTCAAACCAGTGCAGATTTATTGGAAAGTACAGGTAATATATTTATACAAAAAAGCCAATTAGGAGGAGGAAGTCCTATGATTAGAGGATTTTCAACTAATCGCCTTTTGATAACTGTCGATGGCGTAAGAATGAACAATGCTATTTTTAGGAGTGGAAACTTACAAAATGTTATTTCAATTGACCCCTTTTCAGTTAAAAACACTGAGATTACTTTAGGTGCAGGTTCCGTAGTTTATGGTAGTGATGCTATTGGAGGTGTCATGAGCTTTTATACCAAGACACCACAGTTGTCTTATAGCGACAACGTATATTTTAATGCCAATGCCGTTGCAAGATATGCCTCTGCTAATACAGAAAAGACAGGCCATTTGGATTTTAATCTTGGATTCAAAAAATGGGCTTTTTTAACTAGTGTAAGCTACACGGATTTTGATGATTTAAGAATGGGGATGCATGGTCCTGATGCATATCTACGACCTGAGCATGTTGTTACCGATAATGGTGTGGATGCCATTGTTGAAAATGATAATCCTAGAGTACAAAAACCTACAGGTTATGATCAAGTCAACATCATGCAAAAAATACGGTATGAACCTAAAGAAAATTTAAGTTTTGATGTCGGACTTCATTATACAACTACGTCAAGTTATTCGAGATATGATAGATTGATAAGATATCGAGGTTCAAATTTACGCTCTGCCGAATGGGATTACGGTCCACAACGATGGTTTATGGGAAATTTTCAATTGACGAAACTGAGTAGTAGCTCTAATCTTTATGACAAATTGCAAACCACCTTAGCGTATCAAAATTTTCAAGAGGGTAGATTTGATAGAGACTTTCAATCTGATATCAGAAATATTAGGGAAGAAAGTGTCGATGCCTATTCGTTTAACTTAGACTTAGAAAAAGTTTTAAGTAAAAAGAGTTTCCTTTCTTACGGTTTGGAATATATCTATAATAAAGTAACCTCAACAGGAGATAGTGAAGATATTACAACTGGTGTTTCTACTACCGCAGTGTCAAGGTATCCAAATGGTTCAGATTGGCAATCTATGGCTGCTTATTTGAGTTTTAAATACAAACCTTCTTCAAGACTGGTACTTCAATCGGGAATACGATATAACCACATCGTAGCTCATGCCAATTTTAAAGAAAACAATCAATTTTTAAACTTACCATTTGATACTTCAAAAATCGATACTGGAGCCTTAACCGGAACAGCAGGTGTAAGTTGGATTCCCAGCGAAATCATTCAATGGAAACTAAATGTTTCAACTGCGTTCAGAGCTCCTAATATTGATGATATAGGTAAGGTTTTTGATTCCGAGCCTGGCTCTGTTGTAGTGCCTAACACTGGTTTGAGATCAGAATATGCCTATGGCGCAGAATTAGGACTCAAACTTAATTTTGAAGATGTGTTTATTGTCGATATGGCAACTTATTATACATTTCTAGATAATGCTTTATCTCGAGATGATTTCACCTTGAATGGTTCTTCGGAAATTGTTTATGATGGTGAATTAAGTAATGTTCAAGCCATTCAAAATGCAGCTGAGGAACGTATTCACGGATTTGAAACAGGAATTCAGCTAAATTTTTCCAACCGTTTTAAATTGACGTCCCAATATAATATCATTGGAGGTTATCAAGATATTGATAACCAAAGATTTCCTGTAAGACATGTTAGTCCGAACTTTGGTAATACCCATTTGGTATGGCACAATGAGAAGTTGAAAATCGACGCTTTTGCTGAATACAATAACGAATTATCTTTTGACCAATTTGCACCTTCCGAACAATCAAAGGATCATATCTATGCTTTAGATGGCAATGGCAATCCGTATTCACCTTCATGGTATACGCTTAATTTAAGAACACAATATGAGTTTTCAGACCATGCAACTTTCATTGCCGCTCTAGAGAATATTACCGACCAACGCTACCAAACCTATTCTTCAGGAATTGCTGCACCAGGTAGAAACCTAATTCTTTCCCTAAAATATAGTTTATAAAAAAAAGCCCTAACAACCAAGGTTAAAGCTTTTTCCAGATTTATAAGGATGGTTTAGTGTCTTTTAATGGCGCGCTTCGTAATGCTTTGTCCATTAGATAAGGTTACTTTAGCAATATATGCTGACTGGCTAAGCAAATCGAGTTCATATACTTCTTGCGAACTATCGCCTTTCAATTGGTAAAGTGATCTTCCTAGCATGTCAAAAATCTCGACGGTTTTGATGGTCAATTGACCATTGCTTACTGAAAATTTAACGTTTCCGTTTTGTAATTCAACAATGCTTAAACCGTTGCTGCCAAGCTCATTTTCTATAGTAGACAAGGTATCTGGTTGAAACACAATTTCAAAGCGATCTGTAAATTCACCAGTTTCGGAAGCAAAAGCGTAATCACTTTGTGAAAGGTTGTGAATTGTATTTTCAAATAGATCTCTTACATATACAGTATTGTTTGTAAGGAAATCACCTTCAAGCTCTGCTATTGATAATTTGTAAATAGTGGCTTCTGTAATCGATGTATAGAATCCTAAAGGAATCACTTCATCTAAGGAAAGGCTCGATGGTGATTTACCTTGAATAGCAAGTCTTTTATCACTTCCATCAATTATTGAATAGATCACAGAATTGGCTCCAGTTGATAGGTTTCTAGGAGCATCATAATACATACCGTCATAAGAGTTAGTAGCACCAGTAATATAACCAACCAAAATTTGATTGAAGATACCGTTATCTGAAGTCAAATTGATTTTTAGTCTATTTATTTGAGGTGCACTTGAGTTTCTGAAAAACTGCGAGTTGTTTCCAAGATCTCTCATGTTGTTGTTAAATACCACATTTCCAGAATTAACATCTGTTGATACAGATGTTACTCCTGCGAAATCATCAGACATGGCAACAAAAAAGCCTTGACCTGATGATACATAACGACCAGGAGGAATGCCATCAGAAGCAGGGATTTCTCCAGTACCATTGATGATAGCGTAATCACTTTGTGAAAAATTATAAGCTTCATTACCATTAACATTTCCTTGAGCAGACGTGTTATGCGACCATAAGTAGATGGCGCCTTCTAAAACACCTGTCGGATTGGTAGTCATGTTGTAAACATTGTTAGAAAAGAACGTGTCTGCACTGATTGCTGAAGGATATGGATTTCCTATAAAGTTCCAGTTGTTATCATTGGTTTCAGCATCGTTACGATAAACAGGAACACTGTAAATACCATTGTTAAATGGTCCTTCAAAAGTATATGTATACTGATTTCCAGGACCAATAAATCCAGCATTGGAATGCGTAGCGGCATAGCCAATACCAGGAGTCATGACATCTGTGGAATTTAAGAGTTGCCAATCGTTACCATCATCATCAACATCATCCTGTCCAACATTGGTGGCATTGTCATTCATGACTTCTGCAAAAGAATCTCTATAGTTTTGAGCATTGAAAAGAAAACGTCTGTAAGCAAAAGATTCGTTTAGGCCATTGCCAACTGTTTCACCGCTTACAGGAGAACTCCAATACGTATATTCCAACCAGGAGTTAAGTATGCCAGTGGTTTTTTCAACAGTTATCTTATTTCTGGTTGTCAGAACATCACCAGCTACAATCCCAGCATCATCAATTTGGACAAAAGAACCATACGATGATACCAATATATTTCCATCCACGGTTAAATCAGTATCGACTCTCACATAGGTGTTGTCGTTTATGGTGAGTGTTGATCCCGTGTTCACATATAATTTACAAGCGTCAAAGCTTCCATAGGTAGCAGTGTCATAATTTGCATCAATTACAGCAATTGTACTTAGGTCTGGCGCTCCTCTTGACCAGGTGTTTGTGGCTTCCCAAACGGTACTTTGCACATTTAAACGCACAGCATCACTGGCCGAATAGCATGTCGCTGAATTTTCTCTAACCTGACAGTAATACTGATAACCATCAAGTCCGATGGTGTTGGAAATATTTAGAGTTGTATTAGTAACTCCGCTATAAGTCGCATCATTACTAAGTTGTGTCCAGCCTGAATCACCAGGAGCAGAAACATACCATTGGTATGCCAATGGTAAGCTACCACTAAATCCTTCAGTAGCAGTAACCATTAAGCTGGCAGTTAGATCACATGTAGAGCTTACGTCACTAGGCTCCATTGTTATAGTTGGTGGTAAACCAGTAGAGAAATCAAAAATTCCAATATTGGAATAATCTACAGGACTTACGGCTATCCAATCATTTTGCATATTGTCTGGAGCGCCCCAAGATGCAACTCTAGGAACAGTGATTCCAGTATTTCTTCTTCTGTAAGTATAGCCAGCAGAAGCAATTGTAAATGAACTTCCAGCTGTATCTCCCCAAACATCTAACCATGTTTCAGTTACTCCATCGTCAAAGTAAAGTCTGATGTTATCATTATCATTGATACCGCTTACAGAAAAGAAGTCATCAGCAGTAAAACCACCTTCTGGATCAGTAGCATCACTACCACCAATGCCTATAACATAGGTTGAACCATCAGCAATGACTCCAGTTAAATCACAAATATCACCTCCTGCATTATTAGCACCATTATTGTGAATACGAATTTCATAATCGGCTAGATTGATTGCGGCACCAGTTCCATTAAAAATTTCAATGTATGTATGGCTACCCGTTGGAGCATCAGTGACTTCTGAAATAAATAAATCTGTTGGACTTAAACCAGAACTTCCTTCACAAGAACTGATTGCTGTATCAATGACAGTAAACAAATCAGAAGTTTGACAACCAATATTGTTGGTCACAACAATGCTTCCAGTAGAAGCTCCTATCGGTATAGTGATTTCAATTTCAGTAGTTGAAATTGAGGTATGTGCTATCACAGAACCAGCAAACTCAACTGTAGTTGACCCGTCTAAATCAGTTCCAATAATAGTCACAACAGTATTGTCTGGACCAGTTAACGGCGTTAATGTATTTGATCCTGTAGTACAAATTCCAACACCTCGTATAGCAAATTCAAAAATATTTTCTCCGTCGGTTGGGTCATCATTTGTGATTCTAACAGTTGCATCTCTATTTCCAACAGCAGAAGGCATAAATGTTACATCAAAGACCTCAACATTCGTCATTGTACTAATATCACTAACAACAATAGGTAATGCAGATGGTAAAGTCAAAGAAAAATCTCCAGCATTTACACCAATAATCTCGATGTTAGATACTGTTAAATCTGCTGTTCCAATATTTTGGATTCTAAAAGACTTTGTTTCGGAACCACCAATATTGATATTTGAAAACATGGTATTGTCAAAAAAGCTTGGTGTCGTATCACCATTTGTGATGTTTGGATAGGTATTAATGTCACCTTCAACATTGATTTCAGGCTGTAAAGAAGAGCATTGTGAAATCAGTGAGTTGAAACCAGGACTTCCACCATCAATCACTTCTTGCCAATTGGTGCCAGTATCTGAATTGTCTAAAGAATCATCTATAACATGAAGTGAGGCACCATTGCCATTACCACCATCGGCATCATCATAATTCGCAATATCGATAGTCGTTGAACCATCACTAGCAATAATTTCAATGTCTATGCCAGCAGCAGAAGGGAAGTTAGGCATTCTATTAATACCAGTTGGCGATCCATAATCGGCTGTAAACGGACAATCAGTATTGTAAACACCATCGGCTGTATAATCTCCAATTGAGATTGTTCTACATTCCCCATCAGGAATAATAGCTCCAGAGGAAGGGAAGGTATACCAAACAGTGCCATCAACCTCAACTGTACAATCATTTAATACCTGTGGTAAACCAGAGGTGTTACAGATTTCAATCCATTCATCGTCATTTCCAGGTGTGTTGTACATGATTTCAGTAATAACAACATCAGGAATTACAGGTGTTTCGTTATCTGTAATGGTGAGAGTGTGCTGGGTATTGCCTCCTAAACTAGCGTTGGTACCTCCTGTAGGGTTGCTTAAATTTAACACCACAGTTTCATCACCTTCATAAATCAAATCATCGTTAGAAAGGTAGATAGTATAGCATTCGTTGGTGCTGCTATTAGCAGGAAAAATAACGGTTTGAGGAAACGAAATAGCGGCACTTGAGCCATCATCATAATCATCACCATTGGTTGCTGTTGAAGCACCATCTAAAGTGATATCAACGGTTGTTGCATTAGTCGCCGAAAAATTTGTAATACTTAAACAAACATCTATAGACACACCACCCTCAACAACGGTAGACGTGGTGCTTACAAACTCTACAAAGGTGTCTGTTGAAGAACAAAACTCGGTATGTGAACCCATATCCGAAAAGTCATCAATAGCTGCACTCACTATCCATTCACTATCAGTTGCATTGGTGCCTGCTGAGGTCGTCCAGTTGGTGTTAGGCGAACAGATATTGTCTTTACGAACTAAAGTACGGTTTAGAGTTCCATTGGTTACTCCAGCAACATCCCAACCTGTTCCAGGATCTGGACCATCTGTACCAACAGCATCGATAAGCGTACCAAGATACGCAAGGCCCACAGGATCGTCACCATTATGGGCCATAATGCCATCAGTTAAATCTGCGGCTGCTAAAATTGTGGCATTGGCACTTGGGTTAGCAATCACATAGGTGTCGCCGTCGGCTAAGGTCCCAGAAAGAGCTAATGTGTTCTCTGCCCAAGTTCCACCGTTAGCAACACGCCAAACTTCATAATCAGACAGATCAACAGCGACTCCAGTACCATTATAAATTTCGATATACTTATTATTTGAAGACCCTTCACAGTATTCTGAAATGATGAGGTCTGACATTTGTGCATAGGTCGTTGTTAAACCACACAACAAAGCGATAATAAATAGGGCGTAATTCTTTTTCATATAAAACCAAATAAGTTGCCATAAGGCAAGCGTACAAATTTATGCAAAAATAGGTATAAATCAGAGGTTTAGAACGTCTGTTTTATTAACAAAATGTTATAATTTTGTGTCGTGAATCCACAAAAAACATATACTGTCGACGAAGCGCAACGAAGGCTTGAGCGTTATTGTGCATATCAAGAACGATGCCATTTAGATGTTCAAAAAAAATTGAACGAGATGCGAATGATTCCTGAGGCGAAAGATAAAATCATCGTGCATTTGTTGCACCATGACTTTTTAAATGAAGAACGCTTCGCTAAAGCGTATGTAAGAGGAAAGTTCAGAATTAAGAAATGGGGCAAACAGCGTTTGACATTGGAATTGAAGCGAAGAGACATCGGAAAAACCATTATTGCTTCCGCTTTAAAGGAAATTGACCATAATGACTACCTGGAGACCTTTGATGCCTTGGCAAGGAAAAAAGTATCAACTCTTAGAGAATCGAATCTTCAAAAAAAGCGAAAAAAACTAGCCGATTATTTATTGTACAGAGGTTGGGAAAGTTCAATGGTATATGACAAAGTTCGGGAATTGATTCCATAAAAAAAAGCACCTAAAAAGGTGCTTTAATATGTTTTGTCAATGTCTTATAAATTAAAGACAGCACCAATATTAAAAGTAAATTGGTTGTGGATGTAATAACTGATTTCTGTTTTGTCTTTACTGTATTTTGCCAATGGGAAATTACCTTCTGCATACAATCCAAATCCTTCTGAGAAAAAATATCTCGTTCCGATATGACCTCCAAAATTCTTTAAGCTTAAGTTCAAACCAGGATACACATCAAAATTGTCATCAACATTAATGACCTTGCCTAAGTTGGCATTGAAACGCGCTTCAAGATCGAAACGATCTCCAAAGTCAGCATCCAATCTGCTATCAATTCCTAAGGCGTAAGATGAAGACACACCTACAGAGATGTTTTCCCCTAAACCATAATCGTAGGTTACATGAATACCTGTAGCTTCATCTTGAAAATTGGCACCAACTTGAAATTTCTGATCACCTTTCCCTGAAAATGCTTGTGCATTTACAAAAGCAACAGTAAGTAAGGCGATAATACTTAATACGTTTTTCATAATTCTTATCTAAAAATTTGAGCTTGCAAATATATACAAGGATTTGGTTTCTAAAAACAATCTGTCTAAAAACCTTGATGGGTTTTCTCAATGGCACGATTGTTTTTCCAATCGATCCACTTTTGTCCTTTCATGCGACGCATCAAGTTATCAAAGTGACGCATGATCAACACATTATATAGTGCTTTGCCTAAGTTTTTGGGATTTCGAGCAATAGCTCTAAGACTCATTGAAAATCCAGGTGTAATGTATTGCATGTAATGCCAGTAACCTTCTGGCATGTATAGCATTTCTCCATGATTTAACTCGCAGTGCCAGCCTTTGGCATTTTTGAGTGCTGGCCACTGATCTAAATCGGGATTGGCAAAGTCAATGTCCTCTCGTGTGATTAAGGAATGCGGAACTTTATAAAGATGCTTGTTTTGTTTTTGATCGAATAGAATGCAACGTTTTTTTCCTTCAAAATGGAAGTGGAAAATATTTGCCAAATCGATATCGTAATGCATGAAGGTATAGGAATCTGTACCACCAAAAAATAGCATTGGTAAGCCTTTCATGAGTTTGAGTCCGACATCAGGATATGAAAAATCGTTTTGCAGTTGTGGGACTTCCTTTAAAATGTTCCAAAGAAAAATACGATATTTTGTAGGCTCTTTTTTGAGGAGATCAATATACTCTGCCATTTTCATCTTGGCATGAGGCTCGTTAAAACCATCTTTATAATCTACAGGTCTGTCATCGTATAAAGGCACAATTTTGTCACCAGCAATAGATTTCATGTAGTCAAGGCTCCACTTTTTATAAGCAGGCCAATCTTCGATAAAACGCTCAATAACGACAGGTTTTTGAGGTTTGAAATACTGGCTTATAAACTCCTCTTTTGTAATGTTTTTTACTCGAGGAATGTCTTGTAGATTAAGAGTTGACATGTGCAAACAATAATTCCCAAAGTTAAGAAAACGTTACGAAACGAATTACATTGTCTGTTGAAATATTTTTTTAGCTTTTATGTTCTTGGTTTATTTGAAATTGTATCGCAATCCAAATAAGATATTGCTTGGAGGCATTGGTACAAATCCCGTTTCAATATAATCTGCATCAAAAATATTACTCGCAGTGATGCTTAGTTCGGCAGATTCTATTTTTATTAAAAGGGAGGCATCCCAAACATTATAGGTTTGACCTGTGGTGCGTTCGGCATATTTGTAAACAATGTTTTGCCTTACGTTTTTAATGAGTTGCGAACTGAACCTAGTAATGTATTGATGTCTAAGCGTGTTTAAGGAATAGCGTGATAAGGCTTCATTTTGATCTAGAATAGTATCATCTAAATAAGCGTATCCAAAATTTAAGGTTTGGGTCATATCTTTAATCTTAAAATTATAAGAGGCATCAAACTCCAATCCTTTGGTGTTCACTTCGGTGATATTGGTTGCAGTGAAAATAGCGTTGTTGGAATTAGGCCTAATGTAATCTATAAGGTTTGTCGCATCTCTGTTAAAAGCAGCAATCGTAGCTGAAAATCTAGAGGTGTTCCATTTCAATCCAATTTCTTGTCCGAAAGCCTCTTCAGGCTCCAAATCTGGATTCCCTTGTGTGGCTGGATCGCTGTAAAACAAATCGGTATATGTTGGAATTCGGTAAGTATATCCAATGTTTCCATACGCCTTTAAATTATCTGAAATTCTATATCCAATGTCTAATCCAGGAAATGCATGGAACTTAAAATCTGAAAAATAGGTGAGAGCCACTCCAGGTGTAACATCGAGCTTGTCATTAATGAATTTGAATTGATGTTCTATAAACATATTAGCCATAAAGCGATTGCGATGCCCAAGATTATTGCTACTGATATAGGTTTTTGAGAGGTCAACACCAAAACCAGTAACTCCAAGTTTTGAAGTATATGAAGCATTTGCCTCAGCGCCTATTTTGTTGGTAATATGAAAATTTCTATAGAAACTTGGGTCTTCGCGTCTTAATAAAAACATATCTTGATTTCGTTTCCAATACAATCTTGGTTGCACCTTGAAACGTTCCGATTTAAACTTAGTGGTAAATGCCAATAAACTATTTTGGGTTTCTTCATATTCAAAGAAGCTTGGGTTGGTCGTATAAAAATTTTGGGCTCCAAACTTGCGATCAAAAAAAGTCGCTAGCATTTCTATGGGTTGCTTACGCTTGTTGAAGACACTTTTTACAAACAAATTTGTGTTGTCGTAATCGGTATTTGCGCGATAGCCACCAGAAGTCATTTTTCCAGCATGTACCAAATGTGTAGAATTTTCTAAAGAGCTGCCTAACGTGATAGAGCCATTTAGTTGTTCAAAAGAGCCAGTTTCAAGGTTGGTAGAAACAGAAGTGTCAAGATTGTCTTTTGTAACTATATTGATGGCTCCTGTAAAAGCGTTCTGACCAAAAATTCTTGCTGCAGGACCTTTTATGATTTCAATACGTTTGATAACTTCAATTGGAAGTGCCGCATTCATGGTGTGATGACCCGTTTGTGCATCGTCCATTTTAATACCATCAATTAAAAGTAAAGTCTGGTCAAAACCACCACCTCTAATATGTAGGTCTGCTTGACTACCACCTGTACCACGACGTCTAATATCGATACCAGCAAATTGTTGTAACAAATCTGCAACATTAATGGCTGCACTGTTTTTAATCTCCTCAGCACTTATTACAGTTATCGTTCTAGAATTTTCCTTGAAGGGAATGTCAATTCGGGTTGAGCTAATAAGAACGGAATCTAAAACTTGTTGTTCGATTTCTTGGGCTTTAAGCGCAAATGACAACATGATAAGTAGTAAGAATACAGAAATAGACTTCATAACGTAAATTGATTAAACCATTTTAATGCTGCAAAAATCGTAACTTTCCGGATCATTAAGATAGTCCAGTTTAAAAACTATGAATAGTCCGGTTTATGATATTGTTAAATCCTTGATACATATTGAAAAGTCATCAAAGACACCAATTTATATTCAAATCACCCAACAACTTATCAATGCCATTCAGCGTGGGTATCTGCAGGAAGGTTCGGTACTTCCCGGAACGCGTAAGTTTGGGGAACTTCTTTCCATAAATCGAAATACTGCTGTAGCCGTTTATGATGAATTGGCATCACAAGGTTGGGTGGCGATTGTTCCCAATAAGGGCACATTTGTTCTGATACCTGAAAAAAAAACGGTGGCAATACGAGGAACCACACAAAGTTTGGAGCATTTGAATACCTATCCTAAAATTGCAGGGTTTCGTTTTCAATCGTCTTTTAATCTGGCGTCTACAGAAGAATTTTCAGCCTGTAATTATGTCATCAATGATGGACAACCTGATTTACGCTTGCATCCAACATACCAATTTTCACGTTGGTATAGTGCAACAATGAAACGTGGTTCGCTGATTTCGAAATGGGATCAAATACAGGAACATTCGTATAATTATTTTAGTAAACAGTTATGTAATTACTTAAACGCTACTCGAGGCTTTCATATAAAACCACATAATATCTTAAGCACGCGAAGTACAGAAATGAGTTTATATATCGTCTCTAGGTTATTGGTACAAACCAATGATGTCGTTCTTGTTGGAGATTTGAGTCACTATAAGTCGAATATGATTTTTCAGCAAGCAGGCGCTATCATTAAAACTGTACCAGTGGATGCTCATGGAATGGATGTGGATTACATAGAACAGCATTTCACTAAGAACAGCATTCGTTGTGTTTATGTTTGTACACACAGACAGTATCCTACTACGGTTTCTCTTTCAGCAGAAAGACGCCTAAAGCTATTACAACTGGCAAAAGCTTATGGATTTGCCATCATTGAAGATGATTTTGATTACGATTTCCAGTTTGATGGATCCGCTAAGTTACCAATGGCAAGTGCAGATGGGCAAGGTGTTGTGGTGTATCTCGGCAGATTGGGACAATCGTTTTTCCCTGGGTTTCAAATTGGTTTTGTGGTGGCTCCTGAAAATATCATCAATGAAGCCAAGAACTATTTGCAAATAGTGGATAAGCAAGGTGATTTAATTCAAAAGCAAATGCTTGCCGAGCTTATTTCAGAAGGAGAGATACATCGATTGATAAAAAAAAATATTGCCATTTATAAAAAACGACGTGACCTTTTATGTACTTCTTTAGAAACTTATTTTTCGAGTTGTGCTAGGTGGCTAATACCTTCTGGCGGATTAGCAGTTTGGTTGCAGTTTCAACCTGATATCCCGCTTGTTAAACTTGCTGAAAAAGCTAAAAAACACGATTTGCTTTTACCGAAAACCATCTTATATCAAAGTAAGAATCTTTGTGCTATAAGATTCGGATTTGGACATTTAAATGAAGAGGATATGGCTATTGTGGTTAAAAAGTTAAAAAAAGCATACAATGATATTTTTAATTAAAATTATTGTTTTTCGATAATATTTTATATATTTGTTATCGTTAAACAATAATTTAAGAATGAAATCATCAGGAATTTTTAAAATAATACATGTTATATCTTGGATTATTTTCATAGGATTTAGTATAAAGGCTGGAGCCTTATTAATTTCTTATCTCGTAAGTGTTTTTGTTAATGAATCGGCTTCAAGTCATCTTTATTTGGGATTGGATTTGATGAATATTTACAATCTAAGTTTATTTCACTACTCAGGTGTGGTTTTGCTTTATATTCTCACAGCGGTCTTGAAAGCTTATCTGTTTTACTTATTGATCAAGGTGTTTCAAAAAATAGACTTTAATAATCCATTTAGTTTAACAATTGCCAATATGATAACTAAAATAAGTTATGTGTCATTGGCTATTGGTTTAATAGCAATGGTAGCTTTAGGATATACAACATGGCTTTCAAAGCAAGTGTTTTTTGTGTCTAGTTGGAATGCTTCAGGGTTTCTATTTATGGCTGGAGTGATATTTATAGTTGCCTTTTTATTCAAACGTGCCGTTGAAATACAAACAGAAAATGAATTAACTATTTAATTATGAAAACAGTAAAATTATTAAAAACCTGCATTGACATTTATTACTATTTTGTCATGATTGCCATGGTTCTTGGGTTATTAACTTTACCGATACTATTGTTTACCACAGGATCGTATGAGGTTAATCTTTTTGACTCGCAAACTGTAGACATTGGACATCTAGGAACTTTAAAAACATTAGTCCTCATAGTATTAATGCTTGTAATATTTGGGGTTTATTTTTATACCATACGTTTAATTAAGAAGACGGTAGATGTCATGTCAAAAGGTAATTATTTTTCAGACTATGTAATTGCCAATTTTTCTAGAATAGGGAAGCTATTCATTATTTGCGCTATCGGATTTTCATTGATTAGATTTGCTTTTAGGCTTATAGTTTCAAGTACTTTCTCATTCGGAATAAACACTGCTTTTTTTATTCTTTTGATTATGGGATTGTTTATGATGTTCCTTAGTGAGGCTTTTAACCAAGCAAAGCGATTAAAGAATGAAAATGATTTAACCATATAATTATGCCTATAGTAGTTAATCTAGATATCATGTTGGAAAAGCGACAGATGAAAAGCAATGAATTGGCTGAAATCATTGGCATTACTACAGCAAACCTTTCAATTCTTAAAACCGGTAAAGCTAAGGCCATTCGCTTCTCTACCTTGGAGGCTATTTGTGAAGCATTGGATTGTCAACCAGCTGATATCCTTGAATATGTGGAACCTTAACCTAGAGTCTGTTAATCTTAAAAACTAATACTAAAATAAAAAAGCCGAACAAAATGTTCGGCTTTTTATTATTATTTAAGGTTCTAGTTAATCGGCTAGAACGATAACTTTATTGTCTTTCATTTCAATCGTACCAGAGTTGATTGGAAGCCAATAACCTTTGTCAGTTTTCTTAAACTTATCTTCAACCTCTTCATCTAAAGTAATGCTACCATTAATCTTAACATTACCCTCTCTAAGGATTGAAACGATTGGTGCGTGGTTATTTAGCATTTCAAACTCTCCCATCACTCCAGGAACAGCAATACTTGTTACTTCTCCACTAAATAAAGTAGCTTCTGGTGATACAATTTCCAAATACATAATTTAGTTTGTTTTAAATTAAGCCTCAGCAAGCATTTTTTCTCCAGCTTCTATAGCTTCTTCAATTGTACCTTTAAGGTTGAATGCTGCTTCAGGTAAGTGATCTAATTCACCATCCATAATCATATTAAAACCTTTGATGGTTTCCTTGATATCAACCAATACTCCAGGAATACCTGTAAACTGTTCAGCTACGTGGAATGGTTGCGATAAGAAACGTTGTACACGTCTTGCACGACCAACGGCCATTTTATCTTCTTCAGATAATTCTTCCATACCTAAGATGGCAATAATATCCTGTAATTCTTTATAACGCTGTAGTAACTCTTTTACACGTTGCGCACAGTTGTAATGGTCTGCACCTAAAATATCAGCCGTTAAAATACGAGATGTTGAATCTAATGGATCCACTGCAGGATAAATACCAAGCTCAGCAATTTTACGAGATAATACGGTTGTTGCATCTAAGTGGGCAAACGTTGTTGCAGGAGCAGGATCGGTTAAGTCATCCGCAGGTACGTAAACCGCTTGTACAGATGTAATAGATCCTTTTTTAGTTGAAGTAATACGCTCTTGCATGGCACCCATTTCAGTTGCCAGAGTAGGTTGGTAACCTACCGCAGAAGGCATACGACCTAAGAGTGCAGATACCTCAGAACCAGCTTGGGTAAAACGGAAGATGTTATCGACGAAGAATAATACATCTTTTCCTTGTCCATCACCAGCACCATCACGGAAATATTCTGCTATTGTCAATCCTGAAAGTGCCACACGAGCACGAGCTCCAGGAGGTTCGTTCATCTGACCAAACACGAAAGTTGCTTTAGAATCTTTCATAGCTGTTTTATCAACCTTAGTCAAATCCCATCCACCTTCTTCCATAGAATGCATGAAATCATCACCATATTTGATAATTCCTGATTCCAACATTTCACGAAGCAAGTCATTTCCTTCACGCGTACGCTCACCAACACCAGCAAACACTGAAAGACCACCATGACCTTTAGCGATGTTGTTAATCAACTCTTGAATCAATACGGTTTTACCAACACCAGCACCACCAAATAATCCAATTTTACCACCTTTAGCATAAGGCTCAATCAAATCGATTACTTTGATACCTGTAAAAAGAACTTCAGTTGAAGTTGATAAATCTTCAAACTTAGGAGCTTGTCTATGTATAGGTAAGCCAGCATCACCAGCTTTAGGTAAATTTCCAATTCCATCAATTGCATCACCAATAACGTTGAATAAACGTCCGTAAACGTCTTCACCAATTGGCATTTGAATAGGAGCACCAGTTGCTGTAACTTCAGTTCCTCTACTAAGACCATCGGTGGAGTCCATCGCAATAGTTCTCACGGAATCCTCTCCAATATGGGATTGAACTTCAAGAACTAAGGTTGAACCATCAGGTCTATTAATTTCTAACGAATCATAAATTTTTGGAAGTTCTGCACCAGCACCAAATTCAACATCGATAACTGGACCAACTATCTGTGCAACTTTACCTGTAACTTTTGACATTACTTTTGTGTTTAATGTTTTAGATATTTAAATACTAAAAAAAGAGGTCGTGGATTTTAATTTCGAAACACCTACTTTTTCGCGCTGCAAAGATATAGTATTTAATTTAAAATTAAAGTCATTTTTTTTCTTTTTTCGACACAAAAAAACACCTCTAAAAAAGAGGTGTTGATAATATATTTTAAGAACCTATATTATTGTAATGTAGGAGAATAGTTAGTAGGTAAATCTGCAGCTACAGGAGTAGTTCCAGACGCAATAAAGTTAGTTCCAAAAGTTGTGTCAATTGCAACCAAGAACTCTCTTGCCATCAAACCATATCCTCTAGACGTTAGGTGTACTCCATCTAAACTAACAAGACCTCCAAAGACCAAATCGGTTGTCATGACATAGTCATCGTAAGGATATCCAGATGTTGAGGCTTGCTCTAAAACAGCTCTTAAATCAGCAACCGCAACGTTAGGATTAGAATCAGCAACAGAAAATATGGTTGCATTATAAGCTGCTGTTGCCATTGCGATATTGTTTTGCTCTTGTGGTGATAAAACCCACTTGTCTTCCAATGGTAATGAAACACCTTCAACAGAAAATTGACCAGCTAAAGTAGGAGGAAGTCCTTGCGATCCTAAAAAGGCTGCAAAATCTTCATTAACTGTTCCAATAACTGAGGCGCTTGGTAGTACCAATAAGTCATTTGCAGTAGCTTGTCTTGCTTGACCATACACTAGCCCTAACAAACCTGCTACTTGAGGTGCAGCTGCAGCAGGCAATCCAAAAGATTGTACAAATGCTGGAAAAGTTGGACTTGCTAGAAGCACTTGTGTAATTTGAGCTGATAAGTCTGTAAGACTATCATCGCGAATTACAACTGCACTTGCAGAAGTTTCAGAAAATACAATACTACGTTCAGGCACGCTTAGAAACGCAAATACTTGATTCAACTGAGAAAATATACCATTTAATGTTGGTATTTGAGGACCAAACGAAGGATTTGTTGGGTCTAATGGGTTATGTGGAACGGTTGTAAAGTGAGATAAACTCGTAATATCAGGAACCGTTGTAACAACACCTTTAGCTCCATTTTGAGTTAAGGCACCAACCATTTGAGAAAATGCTTGAGCAAACACATTTGGATCGGTAATATCATTTCCTCCATAAGTAGAAGGATCAATATTGCCAGTTTGGTCAACACCAGTACCTCCTGATGTAGCATAACCTAGCACATCATTTCCACCAACTTCACTCAAAGTGAAAAATGTTGGATTTTGAGCAAGGGCATCACCTAGAACTGTAGAGGTCGCTCCAGAAGCAATCCTTGTATAAAACGGATTAAAAGCAGCATAACCAGGAGTGATGAAATGGAAACTCTTAGCTCCAGGAATCCCAAAATTATTGAAATTACTACCAATATTATTTCCAGCTTCTGTAGTAATTGGAGGAACAGGCGCACCTTGGCTAGCTAAAAACGCATCTAACGGAACAGGTCCTGCACCACCAAAAACAAGTCTGTAACCAGCAGCAACATTGCCACCAACTAAAATACCACCTGTGTTGTCATCCATTAAGGGTTGTGAAAAAGTACCACCTCCACCAAAGGCAAACTGTTCTGATAGAAGTTGAGGAAAAGAGCGCTCTTGACTAGCTCTAAACAAACCACCATCAGAAAAACCAGCAGTAAAGGATGCTCCAATAGCAACATAATTAGAGAAATCCACATCATTAACCATTAATTCAGGAGTAGTTTCTATTTCGCTATTGTTGTTTCTTTCTCTTATATCTTCCACGAGGTCATTCTCGCAGGCGATCATACTAATTGAAAGTATGGATAGGAATATATATTTTAAATTTTTCATCTTATTCATTTCTTTTCTTTATTATAAGTTATTGATTGTCAACGAAACATAATATTGCGAACCAATGAATCCTGTTCCGAAAGCTGTAAAGTATTCATCCTGAAGAAGGTTAGTTGCACCAACTTTTATGGATGATTTTAAACTTGGTATTCTATAGTTAAGTTGTGCATCAAGAACATGGAAAGCAGGAATCTCTCCATCACCAAAAGAAGCTTCCCAGAAGTAGTTGTCACTCCATCTCCAAGCAACATTAAATCCAAAATTGTCAAATAATTCAGTATTTCCAAAAGCAACTTTTGTTTTATGGTCAGGAGTGTTGAAATTCGTTCTGAAGTCAGGATTCTCATTAACATCAAAATCCAATTTAGCATACGTATAGTTAGCACTCAAATCAAAACCATTAAAGACTTTAGTTGAAATTTGAATTGCAGCACCATAAGAATTAACGGTTTCTTCAGAATTTGTATAAGTTTGATAAACATTCACATCGCCATTATTCAATGCTGCTAGAATTTGTTGTGTATCCGCATTTAAACCACCAACAGACGCTGGGTTAGCAGGATCATATCCAGTTAAATTGAAATTAGAGACGTTTCCGTAAAGAGGCGCAATAACTGATTCATTAGACAAGAAGTCTTTATAAGAGTTAAAGTATGCTGATGCATCTATAATGAAATTTTTTATTTTTCCTCTATATCCTAGTTCAAAAGAACTTACTTGTTCTGGCTTCACAAAATTTGAATTACCAATAAATTCACTTCCGTTGGAGTTTACATCTCTATTGGTGTTTGATAATTCACCAGCAACAGATACAAATAATGAATTGGTATAGGCAGCTGCGGCAGTTTGAGTAATTGAACCAGGTTGCCCCAAGTTGTTCTGAGCGAACTGACTCACGCTATAATCTCTAACATAACGATCTCCAATATCGCTAGCACCACCAACCAATGTTCCTAAGGCAGTTTCTAAACCAATATATAAAGATTGGGTGTCTGGATTTCTAAATCCAGTTTGGAAAGAGGCTCTAATGTTATGATTGTCATTGATTGTTAAACCAGCAGAAAGTCTAGGGGATAAAAATGCATCAAACAATTCTGATTTGTCATAACGAATAGATCCAGTAAGTTTTAATTCTAAACTTTCATTTAATTCCATAGAGCGCTGTAGCTGTGTATACAATCCTAATTCAGAATAAGTGATCGGACCATTCGTGTCAGCATAGATTGTACCGAATGAATTTAATCGATAAGTTCTGTGTGAACCACCAACTTGGATTTCAGCAAAATCAACCAGATCACCAAAGTTGTAATTGGCATCCACGTGATAGATTTGCGAATTATCTCTTAATGCAGAACCTGTTAAAAAGTTTGTTTCACTAGTTACTTTATCGAAAGCTTGTTGGAATTCAGGAGTTCCTGGTTCAAGCCTTCCAGTTTCAGCAACCGCTCTCGCTGCAGCATGGGCTTGGTCATTTGTAGCACCACCTAGTGTTTGCGCAATATATTCTCCTACATATTCACCAAACCAAACATCGTGAGCTTTCCATGCTTGTAAAAGATTTGGTCCTGCTACATCCATAACGTAAGTATCTCCAGCTTTGTCAGCAGTTAAGTAACCTCTTACGAAGAAGTTGTCATTTCTAACTTCAATTTTATGTTGCTGTAAGAAGAAATTGTCAATTCTGTAACGTTGAGCACCTTGATAGATGGTTGAACCAGTACCAACCTTACCAACATATTGAATTTCAAAATCGTTAGCCCATGGTCTAAAATATAAGCCCCAATCTGCTTTTACACTTTCAGCATTGTAGTCTGTTAAATCTACCTCTCTATATCCTGTTCTACTAACATTAACAGAAGGCACCAATGCTGATGCACCTGCTGGAGCCAAACCTAAGCTTTCCAATGTTAGGGCAACATCTCTAATATTTGTAGTTACATTGTCTCCATAAACATTAACACCATCATAGTTGATGTTTGAATCACGGGTTCCACCTGGCATGTTTTTGTCATCATAGTTTGTAGCAAACCAATCGGTTCCGGTTAAGTATCCAAAATTAATCTTAGCTGCAAATTTCTCGCTGAATTTGTGAGCCATTCTAATACCTACGTCGGTATAATCATTGTTGCCTGCAGCTTCTTGAGATGTAATACCTCGCTTAACATATCCACTGATACCTTGATGGTCAAAAGGATTTTTACTTCTCATGAAAAGAATACCATTAAAAGCATTGGCACCATAAAGAGCAGAAGAAGCACCTGGTAGTAATTCAACACTCAGTACATCTGTTTCGGTCATACCTAAAAGGTTACCTAATGGAAAGTTTAACAGAGGAGCTGAGTTGTCCATACCATCAACCAGCTGTACAAACCTGGTATTTGCAAATGTTGCAAAACCTCTAGTGTTTATAGACTTAAATGTTAAACTGTTGGTGTTGATGTCAACTCCTTTTAGATTTTCAAGTCCGCCATAAAAATCAGCAGAAGCGGTATTCTTGATTTCTTTTAATCCGAATCGTTCTACAGTTACTGGAGATTCAAATATACGTTCAGGAGTTCTAGACGCTGAAATTACCACCTCATCCAATTCGGTACCTTCGGTTAACTGGATGTCAATAGTTTCAGAATTTGAAGTAACATCTTTAGTAACAGTTTCAAAACCGATACTACTAATTTGAATAGTAAAAGGTGGATTTTGATCAACAGTTAAGGTGTAATTACCATCAAAATCTGAAATGGTTCCAGAAGTTGTTCCAACGACAATAATGTTCACACCAGGAAGTGGCTGTCCATTATTATCAGTGATTTTACCTTTAACTGTTGTAGTTTGTGCAAAAGAAAACGCACAGCAAAACAGCAATAAAAAATTTAGAATTGTCTTCATTTTAGGGAATTAGTTAAATTTAATATCAGCAATATAAATAAATATACGAAAACCTAATGCATAATTTTCAAAAAAGTATGCATGCATAGTAGTTTTTGATAAAAATCAATATGCTTTTTTGAGTAATCCCTAAAATGGTTTGATTTTAACCTCTTGAAAAAGACTATTCTACGGTAACGGCCTTTGCAAGATTCCTAGGCTGATCAACATTTTTACCAAGCATTAAAGCGATATGGTATGATAATAGTTGAAGAGGAATTGTAGTTAATAATGGTGATAATGACTCAAGAGTTTCAGGGACTTCAATCACATGGTCTGCCAATTCCTTAACTTGCTTGTCACCTTCAGTGACTATTCCAATGATTTTACCCTTTCTAGATTTGATTTCCTGAATGTTGCTTACTACTTTTTCGTAATGACCTTTCTTGGTTGCAATAACTACGATAGGCATATTTTCATCTATCAAGGCGATAGGTCCATGTTTCATTTCAGCTGCTGGATAACCTTCTGCATGAATATATGAGATCTCCTTTAGTTTTAAAGCACCTTCAAGAGCCACAGGGAAATTGTAGCCTCTTCCAAGGTAAAGAAAGTTTCGAGCATCTTTATAAATAGCTGCTACAGATTTTACGTAATCATCAGATTCAAGCGACTTCTTAACCTTTTCAGGAATCAACTCCAATTCAATCATATGATGTCTGAATTCTGAACTTGTAATAGTTCCTTTAGCTCTCGCTAAACGCAGCGCTATTAAGGTTAAAACAGTAATTTGAGTTGTAAAGGCCTTTGTGGACGCCACTCCAATTTCTGGACCTGCATGTGTATAAGCACCTGCATCCGTTTCTCTGGCAATGGAAGAGCCAACCACATTGCAAACACCAAAGACAAATGCGCCTTTGGATTTTGCTAACTTTATAGCAGCTAATGTATCTGCAGTCTCTCCAGATTGTGAAATGGCAATAACCACATCCTTATCTGTTATGACAGGGTTACGGTATCTAAATTCAGAAGCATATTCTACTTCAACTGGAATTCTGGCTAAATCTTCAAAAATATATTCAGAAACCAATCCTGCGTGCCATGATGTACCACAAGCCACAACAATTATTCTGTTGGCGTTCAAGAAAGTTTTCATATTATCTTCAACACCAGCCATTTTTATAATGCCTTCATTTGGAAGCATTCGACCTCTAAAGGTATCTAATATAGCGCTTGGTTGTTCGTAGATTTCCTTCAGCATAAAATGGTCATAACCACCTTTTTCAATTTGTTCTAGGTTGAGTTTCAATTCTTGAACATAAGGATCAACCAAAGAGTCATCTTTAATCTTTCTAACTTTCACCTCTTTATCTCGTCTTACAACAGCCATTTCCTCATCCTCAAGATAGATGGCGTTTTTAGTATATTCAATGAACGGTGAAGCATCACTGGCAATAAAAAATTCATCGTCACCAATACCAATAGCAAGCGGACTTCCTAATCTGGCAACAACAATTTCATTAGGTTTATTTTTATCAAAAACAGCAATGGCGTAAGCGCCAACAACTTGATTCAATGCAATTTGTACAGCTTTACCAAGCTTTATGTTTTCGTTTTTTTTAACATCTTCGATAAGATTGACTAAAACTTCTGTGTCAGTATCTGACTTAAAGTTATAGCCTCTCTTAATAAGTTCCTTTTTAAGAGATTCGTAATTTTCGATAATACCATTATGAATGATTACTAAATCTCCTGAGTTAGAATAATGTGGATGCGAATTGATATCGTTAGGAACACCATGTGTAGCCCAACGTGTATGGCCAATCCCTAAATTTCCTGTCGTAGAAATCTCTTTTTCAAGACGGTTCTGAAGATCGTCAACTTTTCCCTTGGTTTTAGATAATTTTATATCTGTTCCATCAAACAAGGCAATACCTGCGCTGTCATAACCTCTATATTCTAGACGTTTTAAGCCTTTTAGTATGATTGGGTAAGCTTCTCGGTGGCCAATATATCCAACAATTCCGCACATAGGATCTTAATTATTTGGTTCGGTATAAAAGATTTCCAAATATAATTTTTTTTGTTCGTCTGCAACATTATTTCCATAAAGAACTGTTCCTCTTTGTGTGACAATAGAACTTGCAGGAATTTTTTCATCGGAATCATTAGTACTCAAAATATCAAAAGCGGCAAGGTTGCTTTCCAGATTGACGTTACCCGAAACAACAAGTCCGAGATCGACATTAGTTGAATCCCTTATCAAGATATTATTGATATGTTCAGTAAGACGAATTTTGTATTTAACACCATTTCCATCGGCTGAATTACCTTCTTTTTGTAATTTCCCTAAGTGACTTGTTCTTGAGTTTACAGGGTTTAAAGTGTTTGCAGAGTCATAAAAATAATCGATTAAAGGAATGTTGTTTTTCATATCGAAGATAAGAATACGCTCAGGCTCTTCAACATTGGCAACACTTGATTGATCAACATAAAAAACAAGGTTAGCTTCATTAATGATTTTTTTACTTTTCACGAAATTACCATCTGCATCAACTTCAACAAACTCATTTTTGAATTCTTCAAAACTATTAAAAGTCAAGTCGTCATCGTCAATGTTCTCGCCATCAAATAATTTCACAACAGCCATTGAGCCTTCACCTCCTTTTAAGTAGAGCTTTTCATCACCTTGAACCTCATCACCATTTGTAAATGTAAAGTCGTTAGACAAAAAGTTGACACGATTTCCATTAAAGTTTAAAACATAAGTTGAAGCAATTGGATCGTCATTCTCAACTGATGAATCTCTTTTGTAATACAAGGTTATATTTGCACTTGTGGTATTTAGATTCAGAATTGCCATATTGCCGTCCATAGTGTTTGATTCAACCTTAAAGTACAACCCTCTGAAATAATCACTAAGGTTGTTTTGGTTGCTTAACTCTGGTTCTCCAGATTTATTGATAAATTTTTCTACCCAATACGCAAGCTCAGCAGGTTCTTTGTAAGAAAAACGTAATGAAGGCGCTAAACGATTCGTGACGTCTCCATCTTCATCCCAAAGTTCAATCTGACTTGGATCTGGTACAAAATCATCAAAGCTTTTTAATAGTGTTCCTTCTAAAAGCGCTTCATCAATCGGGCTGGAACCAGTACTTTTATTTGAGTAGTATATTTGAGGATCATTGATTTCAGAATTTGGATCAAAATTCCTTAAAAAATAATTGCTTTCGTAAATTTTTAAATCATAAGGAGAGTTCCCAAATACAGAATCTAATTCATAAATGGTTTCACCATCTGAAGTAAGCTCAATTGGTGTGCTGAAATATGGAATGGTTACTACCACAGAATCCAGAACAGGGTTTTCACCAAAATCGAAATTGACAAAAGACGTGGTTACTTGGGTCACAAAACTTGCAGTGGTCCTTCCGTAGATAGGGTCGTCGTAAACACCTAAAAGATTTACTGGAAGATTATTGGTTTGTACAGGAGGCAACGCCTTTGAAAATGCGATGACTTCAAAATCTCTTGAGTCTGTTCCGAAATTTGAAGCATTATCATCATTGATAATAGCAGATTCAATGGTCGCGAAATCTTTGTCGCAAGCTATGAATAAACTTGTTAAAACAAGGATTACTACAAAGTTCCTTAGGGCAATTTTATTGTGTTTCATGAATATTTTTTAATTAAGTACTTTAGTATTGTAGAATTCTGTATATGGCTCAGCGAATTCTTCAACAGGGAAGTAGTCTAAAACAGGTTTTCCACACGCATCTAAATGAGTTTCGATTTCTTTTGGTAAATCTGAAGACCCTTTAATCAAAGCATCTGAATGGTCAATAGCAATTTTCATTAAATTATTGTAATTAGGTGTTTCCAATAATTTCACCTGACTTCCATCGATGTTGTCAAACTCCACTTTTTTAGCCATGTCCTTATTTAACGTTCCATCAAAGCTTTGATTGTATATTGAGGTAACAATTTTGCTTTCGGTAAAAAGTGGCTCATCTTTGTAATAATCTTTCAGATATAATGGCAACAATGATGCCAACCAGCCATTAACATGGATGATGTCTGGAGCCCAATTTAGTTTTTTAACCGTTTCAATAACACCTTTGGCAAAGAATATGGCACGTTCGTCGTTGTCTGGAAAAAGATTTCCTTCTTCATCTGTAAGCGTTGCCTTTCTTTTGAAGTATTCTTCATTATCAATAAAATAGACTTGAATTCTTTCTTTCGGAATGGATGCTACCTTAATGATTAAAGGCATATCTAAATCATTGATAACTAAATTTATTCCAGATAATCGAATCACTTCATGCAATTGGTGTCTTCTTTCGTTTATGTTTCCGTAGCGAGGCATAAATATTCGTATTTGACCGCCTTGCTTATTTACCATTTTTGGAGCTTCAAAAGACATTGAAGAAATCTCGGTTTCTGGTAAATAGGGTACAACTTCAGACGACACATACAATATTCGTTTATCTTTCATAAATCAATTCATTTTACATTTAAAAACAAAAAACATGCAAAATTACAAAAATTTATGCAGATTGCCAGTAAAATATTAAGTTTGCACGCTGTTAAACTTTTGTTACCAAGTGAAAATATTCCATAACAAAACGGAGCTCAAAAAAAGTATTCAGGCTCTCAAGAAAAATCAAAAATCAATTGGATTTGTACCAACAATGGGAGCTTTGCATCAAGGTCACGCATCATTGATTGAACAAGGCCTTGCAAATGATGCTATAGTTGTGGTTAGTATTTTCGTTAATCCGACTCAATTCGATAATCAAGAAGACCTGGTAAAATATCCTCGAACTTTAGATAGCGATGTTGCGCTTTTGAAGACGATTTCCAAAGATAGGATTCTTGTTTATGCACCTACAGTTGAAGATGTCTATGGGAAAGATGTAGTTTCAATGACATTTAAATTTGACGGATTGGAACATGAAATGGAAGGTCGTTTTAGGGAAGGTCATTTTGATGGAGTTGGAACGATTCTAAAGCGATTGTTTGAAATCATTTCACCAGATCGTGCTTATTTTGGCGAAAAGGATTACCAGCAATTAATGATTGTTAAGAAGCTCGTCGAAAAACAAAACATACCAGTTGAGATCATTGGTTGTAAAATCCATCGTGCCAAAGATGGTTTGGCTATGAGTTCTCGAAATGTGAGATTGAAACCAGAATATAGAACAGCAGCACCTTTTATATACAAAACCTTAAAAGCTGCCAAGGAAAAGTTTGGCACAAAAAGTGCTAATAAAGTGACGGAATGGGTTGAAAGCCAATTTGCTGATCAAGAATTGCTAGAATTAGAATATTTTATCATCGCAGATGCTCAAACCCTAAAAACCGTAAAACGAAAACACAACAAAAAAATATATAGAGCTTTCATAGCTGTATATGCAGATGATATTAGACTTATAGACAATATCGCACTGAATTAATTATCTTTGCCCTATGCAAATTCAAGTAGTAAAATCTAAAATTCACAGAGTAAAAGTTACAGGAGCAGACTTAAATTATATTGGAAGTATCACTATTGATGAAGATTTGATGGAGGCGGCCAATATCATTCAAGGGGAAAAAGTCCAGATTGTTAACAATGATAACGGTGAACGTTTGGAAACCTATTGTATTCCTGGTCCTAGAAACAGTGGAGAAATTACCTTAAATGGCGCTGCAGCTCGTAAAGTTGCTGTTGGCGACACACTCATTTTGATTACATACGCTTTTATGGATATCGAAGAGGCTAAAACGTTCAAGCCCTCTTTAGTATTTCCCGATGAAGCTACAAACCTATTAAAATAACCTATTGGATAAAAAAACAGCCAAATTCCTAAAAATAAGCCTTCCTTTATTATTAGGAGTGGTTTTGGTTTGGTATAGTCTGTCAAAAATATCCATAGACGAATTAGTAGGTTACTTCAAGAATGCCAACTATTTTTACATTGGCTTTGGTCTTCTTTTCGGATTATTGAGCCATCTTTCCAGAGCTTACAGATGGAAATTCATGATTGAACCTATGGGCTATAAACTGCGCTTTCCAAATAGTATTATGGCTGTTTTTGCAGCTTATTTAGTTAATTATACCATTCCTAGAGCAGGTGAGATTTCCCGAGCGACAATAATAACCAATTACGAAGGTGTTCCCTTCGAAAAAGGATTTGGAACTATAGTTGCCGAACGCATTGCAGATATGCTAGTAATGTTAGGGATTATAGGTGTCACCTTATTTTTGGAGTTTGATTATATCTACCAATTTTTTGCGGAACGGTTTGAACCTAAAAGTATTGTTTTTGGAATTTTAGCACTAGTATTGTTCTCAATCTTATTTCTTGTTTTTATCAAGCGTAGCAATTCAAAACTTGCTATAAAGATCAAATCTTTTGTAAGTGGTCTGATTGAAGGAGTGATGAGTATTTTCAAAATGAAATACAAGTGGGCTTTTATTTTTCACACTCTGTTTATTTGGGCCATGTATGTCCTTATGTTTTATGTAACCACATTTTCAATACCTGAAACAGCAAACTTACCCTTAGCGGCTATTTTAATTGGATTTATTTCTGCTAGTTTTAGTATTGCAGCAACCAATGGAGGTATCGGGTCATATCCTGTGGCAGTGTATGCGGCTTTTTCGATTTTTGGCATTGCCAAAGAACCTAGTATTGCATTTGGATGGATCATGTGGTCTTCTCAAACCCTTATGATCATTGTGCTTGGAGGCTTATCCCTTATTTATCTTCCTATTTACAATCGAAAGAAATAATTTTTTACCTTGCATTTTTTAACCTAACAACTATGAAAATACGCATCACTTCGGTTATTGTATGTCTATTGTTTCAATATATTGCTTGGTCTCAAGTGATTTATGAAACTTTTGAGTCTTCTAAATTGGAAGCCACAAGAGAAATAAAAATTCAGTTGCCCAGAAATTACGATCCAGAAGACGATGTATTGTATCCTTTGGTAATTGTCTTTGATGGTGATTACCTCTTTGAACCTGTTGTTGGAAACACAGATTACCAATCGTATTGGGAAGATATACCAAATTGTTTGGTTGTAGGAATCAATCAAAATGACACGAGAGAGGATGATTTCGCTTATGCTGAAGATACTAATTTCCCTATTGCTGATGGTGCTAATTTCTTTGAGTTTGTTGGCATGGAATTGATTCCATACATCCAAGATAATTATATGGTATCAGACTTTAGAATTGGTGTAGGTCATGACAGAAGTGCCAATTTTTTGAATTACTATATTTTCAAGGATGTTCCTTTGTTTAGAGCTTACGTACTTTTAAGTCCAGAATTTGCTCCAGGAATCATAAATTATATTTCTGAACGAGTGCCAACTATAAACACGAATACATTTTATTATTTGGCCACAGCAAAAGACGATGTAACCCAATTGAAAACAGAGATCTTATCTCTTGATAACGCGCTCAAAACTGTAGAGAATCAATTCTTCCATTACAAGATGGATAATTTTGAGGATGCTAATCACTATTCATTGGTCGGATTAGGAATACCTAAAGCTTTAAACCAAATCTTTTCGTTTTATAAACCGATAACCAAAAAAGAATATCAGGAACAGGTTTTAGTATATGAAGAAGGTCCTTTCGCTTATTTAATGCGGAAGTATGAAGACATCGAATTATTCTATGGTTTCAAAAAGAAAGTGGTTGAGAATGATTTAAGAGCGATAGCTGCTGCTTCAAAGAAGAAAAACGATCTCGAGTCCTTAAAGGAACTTTCCAAACTGGCTCGTAAGGAATATCCAGACTCAATGATTGGTGCGTACTACCAAGGAATGTATTACGAAGAAGAAGGAAATATTAGGAAAGCCTTAAATAGTTATAAGTCAGGGCTTTTGCTTGAAGAGTCAGATTTTATCAATAAGGATATGTTGCTCGATAAAATTTATGAGCTTCAAGAGTAAGCTTAAAATTTTATGCATTTCATCGAATAAATAAGTGTTTTGTCGTGAGTATTGTTATATTTACTTCACCAAATCCCTTTAACGATGAAAAAACACCTACTTTTTTTATGCGTAGCATTGTATTGCTCTACGCTTACCTCACAAATAATCAATAAGGAACTACCTTCAAGATATCTCAATACCACAAGGGATATCAAAATTAAATTGCCAAAAAATTACGATGCAGAATCTACTGTGAAGTATCCTGTAATTTTGGTTTTTGATGGTGATTATTTGTTTGAACCAGTTTCTGGGCAAGTCCATTTTCAAACCTATTTTAAGGAAATGCCAGAATCTATTATCGTGGGAATAGTTCAAGGAAAGGAACGTTTTTATGATGGGTATTTTGACGAACTAACAGGAATGCCTTTTGAATCCGGGAAACGTTTTTACGATTTTGTACAAAATGAGTTGCTTCCATATATTGATAGCAAGTACAATACCAGTCCTTTTCGTGTTGCTGTAGGTCATAATACTATGGCTAACTTCATGAATTCCTATTTGTTTTCAGACGAACCAATCTTTAAGGCATACATCAATATTAGTCCTGACTTTAAAGGAACGATGGCTAATAATTTAACCACGCGTCTTAGCCACCTTCAAAATGATGTGTTTTACTATTTAGCAACCAGCGATAAAGATGTACCTCAATTAAGAGACCAAATCAGACAAATAAACAGTACTTTCAAAACATTGGATACCCAAAAGTTTACCTTTTATTATGATGAATTGAAAGGAGATTCTCATTACACTTTGGTAACTGGAGCTCTGTCCAAAGCATTAGACAAGATTTTTGAGATTTTCAAGCCTTTGGATGACAAAGAGATCAATGAAAAAGTTATTCCTTTTGAAGGTACGCTAGATGAATATATCGTGGATCGATATGAACGTATTGAGGAATACTTCGGCATAAGCAAGCCTATTACTGAGGAAGAGTTTGCTAAAATTGTGGCCATAGCTGAAGATAGGGAAGACCTGGAGTCACTCAAGAATATTGGGAAATTAGCCAATAAACAAGATCCAAATTCATCATTGGGAACCTATTATTTAGCGTTACATGCTGAGAAATCAGGAAAAAATAAAAAGGCGACTAAGTTTTATGAATCTGCCTTAACATTAAAGGAAACAACCACTATTGATAAAGCCTATATTCAATCTAAGCTTGAAAACCTACAAGCCTTGGCTGTTGATGATAATGAAAAAGACGATGAAGATGAAGAAAACTAAATTCAGCATTTATTCTACCGATTATTTTTTTGAGTGGTTATTCATTAAAATAAAGACCATTTTAAATGGTAAGCCTGCATTGAAATTAAGTGCCATAAAACTATTGGCATTTATACATTGGTTTAAAGACATCAGCTAAAAATGTATTAATTTAGCAGACTAAAATGTCTTCATGGCTAAATTAAAAACAACCTTTTTTTGTCAAAATTGTGGTGCCCAATTTTCTAAATGGCAAGGTCAGTGTACGTCTTGTAAAGAATGGAATACCATAACCGAAGAGCTCATTCAAAAGCCTGAAAAAAGTGACTGGAAATCACCCTCAAGTAAAACCAGTTCTACTTCTAAACCTCTTCGAATCAATGATATTGATACCTCAAAAGAAGCGCGATTTGATACTTTAGATCAAGAGTTCAATCGTGTGCTTGGAGGTGGTTTGGTTCAAGGATCGTTAACGCTTTTAGGTGGCGAACCAGGAATTGGTAAAAGTACATTGTTGCTTCAAATTTCTTTAAAATTACCATTCAAGACCTTATATGTTTCTGGAGAGGAAAGTCAGAAACAAATTAAAATGCGTGCCGAACGTATTAATCCCAATAGTAACAATTGCTATGTGCTGACGGAAACCAAGACCCAAAATATTTTTAAGCAAATTGAAGATCTTCAACCAGACATCGTGGTGATTGATTCCATTCAAACCTTGCATAGTGATTATATTGAATCTTCAGCAGGAAGTATTTCCCAAATCAAAGAATGTACAACTGAACTTATAAAGTTTGCTAAGGAAACAGCAACTCCAGTTATTTTAATCGGTCACATCACTAAGGATGGACATATTGCTGGACCAAAAATTTTGGAGCATATGGTCGATACAGTATTGCAGTTTGAAGGTGATCGCAACCATGTGTTTAGAATTCTAAGAGCCAACAAAAATCGATTTGGTTCTACCAACGAATTAGGGATTTATGAAATGCAAGGATCTGGTTTAAGAGAGGTTGATAACCCTTCTGAAGTATTGATTTCGCAAAAGGAAGAGGAGTTGTCGGGTCATGCTGTGGCTGCAACTTTGGAAGGCATGCGACCTTTGTTGATAGAAGTTCAAGCCTTAGTGAGTACCGCAGTTTATGGAACACCACAACGAAGCGCAACAGGTTTCAATGCCAAACGAATGAATATGTTATTGGCTGTACTTGAAAAACGAGCTGGTTTTCGATTGGGTGCCAAAGATGTATTTTTGAATATTACTGGAGGTATTTCTGTTGACGATCCTGCGATTGATTTGGCTGTTGTTGCCGCGATTCTATCTTCTAATGAAGATGAGTCCATACCAAGTGACTATTGCTTCGCTGCAGAAGTTGGCCTATCAGGTGAAATACGTCCAGTGCAACGTGTTGAACAACGCATCCTTGAAGCTGAAAAATTAGGTTTTTCAACTATTTTTGTGTCTAAGTTCAACAAGATTGCATTAAAGAACACAGCTATTAAAATTCAAATGATTTCTAAAATCGAAGATTTGGTTAGTTACATAGTCTAAATTGATAGGCTCTGTTTGTGAAGTATTCAGGTTAATTATCATATGTTATTTTCTAGGCGTTTAGAACCTATTATATTTGTAATAGACTACTAACCGATAATCCCTAGATTATTACAAACCCTATAGAAAGCAAGTGCGATTAAGTACTTGCTTTTTGTTATTTACGCATCGTCAATAATAACTCAGCAATATGGAGTTGTGACTTTTTCTTGATTTAAGTGTCTATTTATTAAACAATTGACTCATGTCACCTATAAATACACCAAAGAAAATAGCAGCTTTATTAATTTTATTCATCATCTTTTTTCTAGTTGCTTTTAGTGTTTATGTTTTAGTTGACGAATTAATATTCAGTTCTTGAAAAACACAAAGCGTATAATATGCCTTGTAGCATTGGTTGCCATTAGTGCTATCATGTTCACATAACTTAAAAAGATTGATTTTCAAATCAAACCTTTTGAATCGTCAGCTAGACGGCATCTTTTTTAAGTAACACATTAATAATCTTCTTAAAATTCCTTAATTTCGCGACGCAATTAGAATAATGTAGATTTGGACGTTAAAACTTTGGTTTTTTGAGACTTGTGGTTCTTAATGAGGTTTTAACTGTCGGACAAAAAAATAAAGATTATCAGATGAAATTTCCTGAATATAAAGGACTTGATTTACCTAAAGTTGCAGAAGACATCCTGAGCTATTGGGAAGATAATGACATCTTTGAAAAAAGTATCACATCGCGAGAAGGAAATACACCTTTCGTTTTTTTTGAAGGACCACCATCAGCAAACGGTTTGCCTGGTGTGCACCATGTGTTGGCACGTGCCATAAAAGATATTTTTCCACGTTACAAAACCATGAAAGGGTTTCAGGTGAAACGTAAAGCAGGTTGGGACACACATGGACTCCCAATTGAGCTTGGTGTTGAAAAGGAACTAGGTATTACGAAGGAAGATATTGGAAAAAGTATTTCAGTTGAAGAATACAATGCTGCTTGTCGTAAAGCCGTGATGCGTTATACCGATGTTTGGAATGATCTTACTCAAAAAATGGGTTATTGGGTCAACATGGATGATCCATACATTACCTACGATCCAAAATACATGGAAAGTGTTTGGTGGTTGTTGAAACAAATCTATGATAAAGATTTATTGTATAAAGGTTATACCATTCAACCATATTCGCCTAAAGCAGGAACAGGATTGAGTTCTCATGAATTGAACCAACCAGGTACCTACCAAGATGTCACAGATACAACGGTTGTTGCCCAATTTAAGGCAAAACCTGAATCCTTACCACAGTTTTTACAAGACGAAGGCGATATTCACTTTTTGGCTTGGACAACGACGCCTTGGACCTTGCCAAGTAATACAGCATTAACTGTTGGACCAAAGATTGATTATGTATTGGTGGAAACTTATAACCAATATACGTTTGAGCCAATAAATGTGATTTTAGCAAAGCCCTTGGTGAATTACCAGTTTTCTGGAAAGTTTGAACGTGTTGAAGAAAAATCAGAATTATTAGCATATACATCTGGAGACAAAAAGATTCCATATTATGTTGTAAAGGAATTCAAGGGTTCTGATTTAGTCGGAATAACCTATGAGCAATTATTACCTTATGCTTTGCCTCACGATAATCCTGAACATGCTTTTAGAGTGATTTCAGGTGATTTTGTTACAACTGAAGATGGTACTGGAATTGTTCATACAGCACCAACCTTTGGAGCAGATGATGCATTGGTTGCCAAACAAGCACAACCAGAAGTGCCACCTATGTTGGTGAAAGATGACAATGGTAACTTGGTGCCTTTAGTCGATTTGCAAGGGCGTTTTAGACCTGAACTTGGTGAGTTTGCAGGAAAATATGTCAAGAACGAATATTATAATGAAGATGAGGCTCCAGAACGTTCGGTAGATGTTGAGCTTGCCATCAAACTTAAAGAGGAAAATAAGGCTTTTAAAGTCGAAAAATACAAACACAGTTATCCTAATTGTTGGCGAACCGATAAGCCAATTTTATACTATCCGTTAGACTCATGGTTTATTAAGGTAACAGAGGTGAAGGAACGTATGGTGGCTCTCAATAACACCATTAACTGGAAACCAGAATCTACTGGTACGGGACGTTTTGGAAATTGGTTGGCGAATGCGAACGATTGGAACTTGTCTCGCTCTAGATATTGGGGAATTCCGTTGCCGATTTGGCGAACGGAAGATGGTAAGGAGCAGCTCTGTATTGGTTCGGTTGAGGAACTGAAAATGGAAATGCAAAAAGCGGTACAAGCTGGTTTTATGGCTGCCGATATTTTTGAAAACTTTGAAGTTGGAAATTATTCCGAAGACAATTACGCAAAAATAGATCTACACAAAAATATTGTGGATGACATTATTTTGGTTTCTGAAAGCGGACAACCAATGAAGCGCGAAAGTGATTTGATTGATGTATGGTTCGATTCAGGTTCAATGCCTTATGCGCAATGGCATTATCCGTTTGAAAATAAAGATTTTATTGACGAACATAAATCGTTTCCAGCCGATTTTATTGCAGAAGGAGTTGATCAAACACGTGGTTGGTTTTATACACTTCATGCCATAGCAACTATGGTTTTTGATTCGGTTGCCTACAAGAATGTAGTGTCAAATGGGTTGGTTTTGGATAAGAACGGACAAAAAATGTCAAAGCGTTTAGGAAATGCTGTTGACCCATTCGAAACCTTATCTAATTATGGTGCTGATGCCACGCGTTGGTACATGATCATGAATGCTAATCCGTGGGACAATTTAAAATTTGATTCAGAAGGGATTGAAGAGGTGAAACGTAAGTTCTTTGGCACCTTATACAATACGTATTCCTTTTTTACATTATATGCTAATTTGGATAAATTCTCTTATGAAGAAGCAGATATCCCTCTAGCTGAACGACCAGAAATTGATCGTTGGATTTTGTCTGAACTTCACACTTTGATCCAAAAAGTGGATGCTTTCTATGATGATTACGAACCAACAAAAGCGGCAAGAGCGATATCAGACTTTACCCAAGATTATTTAAGTAACTGGTTTGTACGTTTGAGCAGGAGACGTTTCTGGAAAGGCGATTACCAAACAGATAAGATTTCAGCTTACCAAACGTTGTACACCTGTATGATTACCATTGCTAAATTAGGCGCACCAATAGCACCTTTTTATATGGATCAATTGTACATGGACTTAAATGCGGTGACGAATAAAGAGGTCTTTGAAAGTGTGCATCTGTCTGAATTTCCAAAATATGATGCTTCCTTTGTAGATAAAGCTTTGGAACGTAAGATGGAAAGTGCTCAAACCATATCTTCTTTGGTGTTATCCTTGAGAGCTAAAGAAAAAATTAAGGTAAGGCAACCACTTCAAAAGATTATGGTCCCGATTGATTCAAAGCAGCAAAAAGAAGAAATCTTAGCTGTAGCCGATTTGATTAGGTCTGAGGTAAATGTTAAGACAGTCGAGGTGTTGGAAGATGCTTCTGATATTTTGGTCAAACAAATAAAACCCAATTTTAAGGTTTTAGGACCACGTTTTGGTAAGGACATGAAAGCCGTTGCTCAGGCCGTTAATAACTTTTCCGCAGAAGACATTAAAAATATCGAGCAAAATGGTAGTTTAGACGTTGAAATTAATGGAAAAAACATTACTTTAGAACAATCTGACGTTGAGATTACTTCAAAAGATATAGAAGGCTGGTTAGTGGCAAGCTCTGGAAGTTTAACCGTCGCTTTAGATGTTACTATAACTGAGGATTTACAGAAAGAAGGTATTGCTCGAGAATTGGTGAACCGTATACAAAATCTACGTAAGGATTCCGGTTTTGAGCTAACAGATCGCATAGCAGTACAATTTCAGAAAGACAAACATATTATTAACGCTATAGAAACAAATTTAGAGTACATTAAACGTGAGACTCTTACAGAGGAATTAGAAATTTTAGACAACTTAAATAGTGGTATAGATATTGCTTTTGATGACGTAAATACCAAACTATTTATCCAAAAAATTTAAATTATGTCAACAGATAGTAAAGTAAGATATTCAGACAAGGAATTAGCAGAGTTTAAAGCTTTGTTATTAGAGAAGATTGAAAAAGCTGAGCACGATTTGGAATTGATCAAAAGTGCTTACATGAACGATCATAATAATGGTACCGATGATACATCGCCAACGTTCAAGGCTTTTGAGGAAGGCAGTGAAACCATGAGCAAGGAAGCAAATTCACAATTGGCTATTCGACAAGAAAAGTTTATTCGCGATCTTAAAAATGCCATCATTAGAATAGAGAACAAAACCTACGGTATTTGCCGTGTCACAGGTAAACTTATTAATAAAGAACGATTGAAGTTGGTGCCACATGCAACGTTAAGTATTGAGGCTAAAAACATGCAGTCTTAAACGATAATTGAAATCAAGGAGTAAACGTCTTATGTGGAATAAGGCGTTTTCTTTTTTACTTCCTAATCAAAGCCTTATTTTTACATCTATGTCATTAAAAAAAGCGTCGCTTTTAATAGTATTGATCCTACTTGTTGATCAAGTTTCAAAACTGTACATCAAAACGCATTTTGTTTTAACCGAACGTGTTGAGGTGTTCACATGGTTTCAAATTCTTTTTGTTGAAAATGAGGGCATGGCTTGGGGAACAAAAATCAGCGACTTTGTAACTTTTATTTCAGATCGTACAGCAAAGGTGTGTTTAACGGTTTTTAGGATTCTAGCCGTTATCGGAATAGGATATTGGCTTAACCTTTCTATAAAATCCAAAAGTTCAAAAACCTTGGTTTTTGCCTTGGCTTTAATTTTAGCAGGTGCTTTAGGAAATATTATTGACTCCGTATTTTATGGAGTTCTTTTCGATTCAAGTTCAGGACAGGTGGCTTCATTTTTACCTGATGAAGGAGGCTATGATGCTCTTTTTCATGGTCATGTTGTTGATATGTTGCATTTCCCAATGTGGAGTGGTGTATTGCCAGATTGGATTCCGTTTTATGGCGGACAATATTTTACTTTTTTTGAACCTGTTTTTAATGTTGCAGATGTGGCTATCAGTACAGGAATAGGCATATTGTTCTTCTTTAATAAACGTGCTTTCCGAAAAGCAGAAAACGAACAAAAAGAAACTATTAAAACCGATATATCTTCTCTGGAGTCACACAGTAATCCATAGAAATATCTTCTTCAAAGACATCAATGATTTTATCGGTTCCCTTAAAAAATGACAAACCAATTTTAATGGTATTTGGTCTACAGCCTGCTAAAAATTTATCATAAAATCCTTTACCATAGCCAACACGATGTCCTGAGTCATCAAAGGCTAACAATGGAATGAAAACGACATCAATCCGGTTGGTGTCAATTGTAATTCCTGATACTGGTTCGGGAATGTGCCATTTGTTAGGTTTTATTTTGGTGCTATCGGTTAGAAGGTAATGGGTCATTTCCAATGTTGAAAAATCGCTTTTCGATAGCACGATATGTTTATCCTTACCAGATAAAATATTCAGTATATAATCTGTATTGACCTCATTTAGTTCTTTAATGGATAAAAACACATGATAAAATTCGAAGTCCCAAATAGGCAATCGCAGTAACTGATTGGCAATTTGCAAACTAAAATCCTCAATTTGCGATTGGGTTAAATTCTTACGAAGTAGTTTATAGGCCTTTCTTAATTCAGACTTCGTCATATTTTAATCGTGTTGAAATATGAAAAATAGCATCACCTTGATATATGATTGGAGATTCGTTTATATTGAATATATAACCATTGTTAGGTGCTTTAACAGCATGATTGAAACTCCCATAAGGATCCGTAATATGACCTAAAACGTCTCCTTTCTTTACCACGCTGTTTATTGACACAGTAGATTTAAACATTCCAGAGTATCGGGCTCTAATCCACTTACTATTCAGAACATAAACACAATTTTTCTTAGGCTTAGAAACTTTAAACTTACTTCTTAGCATACCTAAGTGGTGAAGCACGCGTTTTGCACCATTGACACCAGTATTGGTTATTGTTGAGTTTATATGGAAGGACTTTCCGCCTTCGAAAAGAAGTGCAGGAATACCTAGATTATAGCAAGTTTTTCTAAAGGATTTATTGATGTTTTTTGAATATAGTACAAAAGGAGCACCAAAAATTTTAGCGAGTTCATCAAGGTTTTTTTCGCCTTTCATGATTCTGATTTGAGCTGCATTGAATCGGTCAGCACCACCAGTATGGAAATCCATAACCAAATTAGCATGTGGTAAAATTTCAGTGACTAATTTAAAAGCAACTCGACTAGCTAAAGAACCACCCTGAATACCAGGAAATACACGGTTGAGGTCTCGACCGTCAGGAAATTCACGATCCATGTGTATAAATCCGAAAACATTAATTACTGGAACACAAATGATGGTCCCTTTTTTGGGTTTGTTTATTCCTTTGGAAATAATTTGTCTTACAATCTCAACGCCATTAACTTCATCACCATGAATTCCAGCGGTAATCAAAACCGTAGGTCCAGGTTTTTTAGAGCGCTCAATAATGACAGGAACATCAATTCTGTTTTGCGTATGTAGTTTTGCTACATTAAAACTGACATTCGCACTTTCGCCAAGAGCTACTTTTTTTCCTAAGATTTCTAAAACGTCCTTTTCACTCATTTACTTTCTATTGCGTTCAATAAATGTAATAATGGCCCTAGCGATATTTTTTCCTGTAGATCCTTCAATACCTTCAAGTCCAGGAGTGGAGTTTACTTCCAAGAGTAAAGGCCCTCTACTTGATTGGAGCATATCAACACCACAAACAGGAAGTTTTAAAACTTTTGAAGCTTTCATGGCAAGACCTAATTCAGCGGCATTTAATTTTATGATTTCGGCTTTTCCACCACGATGGAGATTAGAGCGAAATTCACCTTCTTTACTTTGACGTTTCATGGCGCCTACTACTTGCCCATCAACAACCAACGCTCTGATATCGGCACCTTTGGCTTCCTTTATGAACTCTTGAACGATAACCCTTGCTTGTAAACCATTGAAAGCTTCAAGTACGGATTCAGCAGCATTTTTTGTTTCAGCCAAGACCACACCAAGACCTTGGGTGCCTTCCAAAAGTTTGATAATAACAGGTGTTCCTCCAACGTGTTCAATAACCTCTACAACATCTCGGGAATAGTTTGTGAATACCGTTTTTGGCATTCCTATTCCTGCTTTCGTTAAGCGTTGCAAGCTTCTAAGCTTATCTCTAGATCTTTGAATGGCATCAGATGTGACAATGGTAAAAACGCCCATCATCTCAAATTGTCTCACAACAGCGCAACCAAAAAAAGTAATTGAAGCACCTATTCTAGGGATAATTGCATCAACATAGTCTAGATAGCGATCTTTATAGTAGATCGTTGGTTTTTCCTTTTCAATAATGATATCACATTTTAGAGGATCAATAACTTCCATGTGATGACCTCTGTCTTCACCTTCTTGGATCAAACGTTGGGTAGAATATAAACTGGCGTTTCTAGATAGAATAACTATGTTCATGCATTGTGTTTTTAAATGATACGTTTTCCAGATTGACATCTACCAAAAACTTCTTACTGAGAAATTGCCTTCCAATCAGTACGGGAAATTTCATATCATCTCTAGTGCTTAAAGTTAAGTTAATCTTATATGTTTTACCAAAGAATATGACTTCAGATTTGATTTTGTAACGGTTTTCCCTAAAACCATTGCTGCTTTTTACATCTGTTAAAGAAAACTCCTCGAACACTATAGGTTCACTTTTAAAGTTGGAATGGCCAAAACTTTCAAAGGTGCAAATGAGCTTATTGTCCACTTCTTCAATATTCGAGCAATGTATGGCTGAGGTATAAGCTCCTGTATCAATCTTTACAGGAACTTGTTTGAGATTTAGTTTAGGGAAGTCAATAATATCAACTCTTCCCAAGATTTTTTTCATCGTTGTAATGGTTTAAAAAAAGTGGCGCAAAGTAGTTAAATGAATGCGATTGAAAATTAAAATAATATTAAATTTTACAGACTTGAAATTATGGGTTTCATTCGTAAACACTAACTTTGATATTATGGAAAAACCCGCTCTCGATATCCAATTAAAAACAGTGCCTCAAGAACCTGGAGTGTATCAATATTATGATGCTGACGGTAAGCTTATTTACGTTGGGAAGGCCAAAAACCTCAAAAAGAGAGTGAGTTCCTATTTTACCAAAACTCACGATAATGGTCGAACACGTGTTATGGTAAAGAAAATTGCCTCGATAAAGCATATCGTTGTTGAAACAGAGAAGGATGCTTTATTATTAGAGAATAATCTGATTAAAAAATACAAGCCGCGTTATAATGTGATGCTTAAAGATGACAAATCCTATCCATGGATTTGTATTAAAAAAGAGCGATTTCCAAGAGTGTTTCCAACACGTCGTGTTATCAAGGATGGTTCCGAATATTTTGGTCCATATACAAGTATGAAAACAGTTCATACATTATTAGACCTTATAAAAGGATTGTATAGCTTAAGAACTTGTAATTATAACCTATCAAAAGAAAAAGTTGAATCAGGTAAATATAAGGTGTGTTTAGAATATCATTTGGGAAATTGTAAAGGTCCTTGTGAAGGCTTACAAAGCGAAGACGAATACAATAGGCATATTACAGTTATTAGAGAAATCATTAAAGGAAATTTTAAGGATTCTTTGTCTCAGTTTAAAACGCAAATGAAAGATTTGGCAAGTGAAATGCAGTTTGAGGAAGCACAGCGTATTAAGGAAAAGATTGAGGTTTTAGAGAATTACCAAGCAAAGTCAACCATAGTAAATCCTAAAATCAGTAATGTGGATGTCTTCTCTATCATGAGCGATGAATCTTATGGATATGTCAATTTTTTACAGTTATCCTACGGAAGCATCATTAGGTCGCATACTTTGGAAATAAAGAAAAAATTGGACGAATCTGACAAAGCCTTATTGGAATTGGCAATAACTGAAATTAGACAGCGCTTTAATTCCAATTCAAAAGAAATTTACGTGCCTTTTAAAGTCGACTTGGGACAAGATGTAAAAGTTACTGTCCCTAAAGTTGGGGACAAAAAAAAGATTGTAGATTTATCCTTGAGAAATGCTAAGTACTATCGTATGGAGCGCTTTAAACAGGTAAAGATTGTCGATCCAGATCGCCACGCTAATCGAATTATGGCTCAAATGAAAGCCGATTTAAGATTGTCTGAAGAACCGCGACATATTGAATGTTTTGACAATTCCAATATTCAAGGCACTAACCCTGTAGCTGCATGTGTGGTATTTAAAGATGGGAAACCCAGTAAAAAGGATTATAGGCATTTTAATATCAAAACTGTCGAAGGACCAGATGATTTTGCTTCTATGGAAGAAGTGGTATATCGAAGGTATAAGCGTCTTTTGGATGAACAACAGCCTTTACCACAATTAATTATTATTGACGGCGGAAAGGGACAGTTGTCTTCGGCGTTAAAAAGTCTGGAGGCCTTAAATTTGAGAGATAAAATTGCAATCATCGGGATTGCGAAACGTTTGGAAGAATTATTTTATCCAGATGATCCAATTCCTTTATATTTAGACAAGAAAAGTGAAACCTTGAAAGTCATTCAGCATCTTAGAAACGAAGCCCATCGCTTTGGAATTGAACACCATCGCAACAGAAGAAGTAAGAGTGCACTAACTACAGAATTGGAAACCATTCCTGGAATTGGCGAGCAAACTATTGTTTCGCTTATGAAGGCTTTTAAATCTGTTAAACGTATTTCAAATGCTTCAGAGCAAGACTTGGCTAATGTGGTTGGATCTTCAAAAGCAAAAAAAATAAAAGCCTACTATAACAATAATCAATGAAAAAGCTCCTAATTGTCTTATTGCTCTTTGTGTTTCCTTTGTTGGTTAAAGGACAAGATTCAACTTCGATTAAAAAACCTAAGGTTGGACTCGTGCTCAGTGGAGGTGGAGCAAAAGGTTTTGCGCATATTGGTGCACTCAAGGTTATTGATAGTCTTGGTATTAAAATAGATTATGTTGCTGGTACTAGTATGGGTGCTATTGTAGGGTCATTATATGCTTCAGGTTACTCAGGAAAACAATTAGACTCTATTTTTAAAAGTCTAGATTTTGATGCGGTTATTAATGATAACTTACCACGAGATGCAAAAACATTTTACGAGCGCGATAATGAGGAAAAGTACGCACTAAGTCTACCATTTGATAAATTCAAGATTAAGTTGCCCTCTGCACTATCAAGAGGACAGAATGTATTCAATTTACTTACCAAACTCACACTACATGTTAGTGAGATTAATGATTTTGACCAATTGCCAATTCCGTTTTTTTGTGTGGCAACAAATGTTGAAACGGGAGAAGCGGTTATTTTAGATTCTGGAAATTTAGCTGAGTCTGTCACAGCTAGTGGCGCATTTCCATCATTATTTCAGCCAGTTATGATTGATGGACAATTATTAATCGATGGAGGTGTTGTTAACAACTATCCTGTTGATGAACTTAGGGCCAAGGGCATGGATGTCATTGTAGGTGTTGATGTTCAGGATGGACTAAGAGATAGGACAGAACTCACTTCTGCGCCTGATGTCTTATTGCAGATCAATAATTTCAGAACTATAAATGACATGAAAATAAAATCCAAAAAAACGGATATTTATATTCATCCAGATATAAAGGACTTTACAGTTGTTTCTTTCAGTGAAGGGGAAAAAATAATTGAAAACGGAAAAGTGGCGACCTTAGAAAAGGTACCAGCATTATCTCAATTGCCTAAACATGAACGTGAGTATGTTTATGAAAATCTTGGTTTTTCAAAAGACAGTATTCAAATCAACTTAATTTCAGTTGAAGGAAAAAAAAGATATACGCGTTCCTATATTCTTGGGAAACTAAAGTTTAAAGACAATTCAAAAGTTAGCTATAAGGATTTTAATAAAGGGGTGAATAACCTAATGGCAACAAATAATTTCCAAACCTTTAAGTATCGGTTTAAAAAGTCTAAAAATAAAGACGGTTATGATCTTTATGCAGATATTAAAGAAAATGAAATCACAACTTTTATTAAGCTCGGACTTCATTACGACGATCTTTATAAAAGTGCAGCTCTAGTGAATCTCACCAAAAAAAGGTTGCTATTTGATAATGATGTTGCATCATTGGATGTTATTTTAGGAGATAATGTGAGATTTAATTTTGAATACTTTATCGATAAAGGATTTTATTGGAGTATTGGAATGCGTTCGAGGTATAACCAGTTTGAAAGAAGTATCAGACCCGATCTTCTAATTGAGGACTTTCAATTAATTGGTTCTGGATTGAATAAAATTGATGTTGAACTTCAAGATCAAACCAATCAATTTTATCTTCAAACCTTGTTTAGAAAAGATTTTGCCTTAAGTATTGGAGCTGAACACAAGCGATTAAAAATACAATCTGAAACAATAACTATTAATTCTCAAACCGATCAATTTGTTTTTGAAAGTACAGATTATGGTAGTGTTTTTGGAACCTTAATGCTTGACACTTATGACAATAAGTATTTTCCAAAAAGAGGGTTGTTATTTGATGGTGACTTTCATTGGTATTTAATGGCTTCAGATTTCAATCAAGACTTTGAACCATTCTCTATCGCTAAGGCTAAAATGGGATATGCATTCAGTGTTTCCGATAAATTATCCTTTAATTTAACTACCGAAGGCGGTTTTAAGATTGGTGAGAATAATACCAATACTTTAGACTTTGCACTTGGAGGCTATGGGAATGATTTTATAAATAATTTTATTCCTTTCTATGGATACGATTTCATTTCACTCATAGGGAATAGTTATGTTAAAACCTATATAGGAGCTGATTATGAAGTCTTCAAAAAGCATCATATCACCTTGGAAGGTAATTGGGCCAATGTTGACAATGGAATTTTTGAATCAGGTGAATGGTTTACTCTTCCTGATTACAGAGGCTATGCACTAGGATATGGAGTTGAAACTTTTTTGGGTCCAATACAAGCTAAAGTGTCTTACTCGCCTGAGGCAGGTAAAAGCATTTGGTTTTTTAACATCGGATTTTGGTTTTGATCTTTGATGTAATGATTGTCCACACTAAGTATGATATAATCTTTGTTTTGTGAACGAACCTCTTCAATTAATTTTAGAATGTCATTGTTGAACCTACCACGTTTATAAGTAAAAAGAAAAACAGCAGTGTCTTCTTCAAAATCTAAATTAACGCCTTGTTTACTGAAAGTTATATAAGCGTAGTTTACAATTCTACAATCCTTAGGGCTTTCGGTATGCATGTCATTAGATTTCAAGGCATTCAAGACCGAACCATAGCAACTGGTGTCAATTCCTGAATTTAAACCGTCTGCTACAAGTTTGCCTTTATTGATAGTTCCATAGTAATAACCAAAAGATTTACCTGAAAATTCCTCCATTAAATTAAATAAATTATCATTCTCCACTAAATAAAATTTATCGGTGTCTAATTTGGTTTTTCTTTCGACAAAGCTTTTGTAGTCCTCAAGACTGTCAAAATATTTGTCTTTATCAACACCATAAATAAACTTTAAAGTGGGTTGGCAGCCTACAAAAATTAAAGAGAGTAATATACTAAGGCTTACAAGTAGCAAACGGTTTGTCATAACACTTATTTATTGAAAATTAACAGATACGATAATTTCGCTTCCTTCAACTCTTGAAGGATAATCCCCTGGAATCAAAGTTACTCCATTGGTGATATAGATGTTTTCGTCGTCATCCACATTAAAGATAGCAAAATCTTCTAAGGTATTGCCATCGAGACCTACTAACTCAATTGGAAAATAAAAGTCCACGATTTTATCTCCTTTGTTTATAAGACCTGCAACGGTGGTTCTTTCTTCAATTTGGTCTACATTCGAGAGACTTATAGTTTTAACCACAGCTCCGTTATAGTTGTCTACACAATGCACTTGCCATTCTGGATCAGTAAAGCAAAACCAAAATCCTCTTTCACAATCATATTTTGGTCTCTTAAATCGAAATGAACTGAATTGGTAATGTAGTACCGCATGACTATTAGGCGGACACTCAGGTAGTCTCGCACTGGTTTGACTTGAATTTTCGTTGACAGGTATGATTTCCTCATTATTGTCCTTTGAACAGGATAAAGAAAGAAAAGCCACACATAAAAAAGCAATATAAATTTTCATGATTTCTAAATTTTGAACTTATAAGCCTAGCCTATAAGCTGGTTAGTGATTTAATTTTTGATTATTTTTTGTGAGAATTTCTGGTTATCCTCTTCATAGGTTACCAAATACATTCCATCAGGATAAGCCGAAAGATCAATGACATACCCTTTATCAGACTTTTGAATGACGGCATTTTTAAGAGGTCTTCCGTCAACTAAAGAAATCAAGGAGATTTTTCTCTCTAGATTATCCTTTTTTGTTTTAAGTGTGAATAATCCTTTGCTTGGGTTTGGAAACACCAATGCTATGTCTTGACCTTCAAATGTAGGAGCATCACCCAATAACTCTAGTGGCATAAATAGGTTGTCCATAGACATGCCTTCATCGGCAAGACGTTCACTGTTACAACCTTGAGACTGTAAGGTTAATGTTAGTTGTCCTCCTATGACTTGTCCGTTCTCGTCACAAAGGTTTGCGGTTCCTACAACTGTAACGCAGATTTTTGAAAAGTCAAAACCTTGTTCTTCTCCTTCTTGGCTATAACCTATTGATCCACTAGCTGAAATACTTAAGATTCTAACATTGCAAATACTAACTCCTTGAGCATTTAAATGAACACCTATTAATAAAATAAGTACTGTAATAATGTTTTTCATAATTCTTGAATTTAACTGAAAATAGTTTTCAGGTTGATTAATACTGTAAGAAGTTCTTTAATCGTCAAGAAGTCTGTTTAAGGAAGTCAAAAAAAACAAGTGCTCGTTTCTGTTGCAACATGCTATGCATTAACTCAAGGCGACTTCTTTGATACCTTTTATTGAATGCCTAGTTGAACAAACATAGAAAAAAAAATTTAAATATAGAAAATATTCTATATAATTTTTTGTTATTGTGTTTTAAGTCTTGATGAAATCCACGATATTTGTAAGCATGAATGTATTCTGGCAAAATATTTTACTACTATTAAAATCTCTTATCAAGAGAAATCCGGAATAAGCGCACATTGTTGTATCTTTATAACAAATGAAGAATTTTTAAAACACTTCATTTAAGACATTCAATTTTTTAATATTAAAATATAAAAGCATGCCTTTTTATCATAAGCTTGGGAAAATTCCTCATAAGCGACATATTCAATTTAGAAAAGATGATGGCAATTTGTATTACGAACAGTTGTTTGGAACCATAGGTTTTGATGGAATGTCAACCAATTCCTATCACGAACAACGTCCAACACAAGTAAAAGCCATTAAGCGACAATACAGTGTGGCACCAAAAATAGCGAAGGCAAATAGTCTTCAGTCCTATCGTTTCAAAGGGTTTCAAGTCAAACCCGAAAATGATTACTTAGACAGTAGAAAAGCAGTCTTAACCAATAGTGACTGCACCATTATTTTAGCAGCACCTAAACAATCTACATCAGAGTATTTCTATAAAAATGCCGATGCAGATGAACTGATTTTTGTTCATAAAGGAACAGGTAAACTCAGAACCCATTTAGGAAACTTAGATTTTAAATATGGTGATTACCTACTCATCCCTCGTGGCATTATCTATAAAATAGATTTTGATACGGAAGACAATCGATTGTTCATAGTCGAATCGCGACGACCAATTTACACGCCAAAGCGCTACAGAAATTGGTTCGGACAATTATTGGAACACTCGCCTTTCTGCGAAAGGGATATACGTCAGCCTCATGAACTGGAGACCTATAATGAATCAGGTGAATTTTTAATGAAAGTCAAACGCAAGGATGAAATCTTTGATATGGTCTATGCCTCGCATCCTTTTGATGTAGTAGGCTATGATGGCTACAATTATCCCTATGCGTTTTCAATCCATGATTTTGAGCCAATAACTGGACGCATTCATCAACCACCTCCAGTACATCAAACCTTTGAAACCGATGCATTTGTAGTGTGTAGTTTCGTGCCTCGACTATACGATTACCATCCAGAGGGTATTCCAGCACCATATAACCATAGTAATATTGATAGTGATGAGGTGTTGTACTATGTCGATGGAGATTTTATGAGTCGGAATGATATTGAGGCTGGGCACATTTCATTGCATCCAGCTGGGATTCCTCATGGGCCGCATCCTGGAGCAACCGAACGTAGTATCGGTAAAGTTGACACAGAAGAGTTGGCGGTTATGGTAGATACCTTTAAACCTTTACAAATCACTGAAGAGGCATTAAAAATAGCCGATGAAGATTATTATAAATCTTGGTTGGAATAAATTAATCATTAGGAGCTATTCCTGCTTTCCGCTGTATCTTTTTGCTACACAAAAAGGATGCCGCTGCAATCAGGGCTAGAATAAAACACAACACAATCGTTATTAATAAGCATAGTAACGATAACAATAAAACAAAGATATTATGGCAAAAGAAGTTAAAAGTGTCGATTACGGATTAGAAAAAATATTTGAAGGCGCCGAAGATTTTCTTCCGCTTTTAGGTACAGATTATGTAGAGTTTTACGTTGGAAACGCAAAACAGTCTGCACATTTTTATAAAACAGCATTCGGATTTCAATCCTATGCTTACAAAGGATTGGAAACAGGATCTAAAAACGAGGTGAGCTATGTTCTTAAGCAAGATAAAATAAGATTGGTACTTACCACACCGTTAAATAGTAAATCGTCTATAAATGATCATATAGTCAAACATGGTGATGGTGTCAAGGTGGTGGCGCTTTGGGTAGATGATGCTCGTAAATCCTTCGAGGAAACTACTAAACGTGGTGCTAAGGTTTACATGGAGCCAACAGTTGAAAAGGACGAATATGGTGAAGTTGTTAGAGCAGGAATTTACACCTATGGTGAAACGGTTCATATGTTTGTAGAACGCAAAAACTACAATGGCAAGTTTTTACCTGGATTTATACCTTGGGAATCAGACTACAACCCAAAACCTGTTGGTCTAAAATATATTGACCACATGGTAGGAAATGTTGGTTGGGGACAAATGAACAAATGGGTAAAGTGGTATGAAGATGTTATGGGATTCGTTAACTTCCTTTCATTTGATGATAAGCAAATCCATACCGAATATTCAGCACTTATGAGTAAGGTGATGAGTAATGGTAATGGTCGGATCAAGTTCCCAATTAATGAGCCAGCAAAAGCAGCAAAGAAATCTCAAATTGAAGAATATCTCGATTTTTACGAAGGCGAAGGAGTACAGCACATTGCTGTAGCCACTGATGATATTATTGAAACAGTATCTCAGTTGAAGGCAAGAGGTGTCGAATTTTTACCGCCTCCTCCTCAAGCGTATTACGATATGATACCTGAACGCTTAGGAGAACATCAAGACATGATGAAAGAAGATATCAATAAACTTCAAGAGCTGTCTATTTTGGTAGATGCAGATGAAGAAGGTTATTTATTGCAAATCTTCACAAAACCAGTAGAAGATCGACCAACCTTATTCTTTGAAATTATACAACGAATGGGAGCAAAAGGTTTTGGAGCTGGTAATTTTAAGGCACTTTTTGAGTCTATTGAGCGAGAACAGGCCAAACGAGGCACCTTATAAAATGTTTAAAACAAATCAAAGACCTGCGCAAATGTGCAGGTCTTTTTTTGTAAAACGCTAACATAACTATAACAGTAGTATTAATCGATGTTTCGACTTTTTTTTTATTTTTGGAATAGTAATTGTAATTCTTCCTTTTAAATAATAAAAAGTGACCCTTATAGTTACATTACAATACTGAATGAATATGAAAAATTTAATACTCATTATAGGATTAATTGTTGGTATGAGTTTTCCGCAAGGACAAGAACAAACAGCATACCAAGAGGGAGAATGGTTTCGATTTGAAATGAGCTATAGTAATTTCCTGAAAGCTGGAAATGCTACTTTGGAGGTCAAGGAATCTGTACTTGATGGAAAACCGGTTTACCACGTTGTAGGTAAAGGTTGGACAACAGGTGCGATCAAGTGGTTTTTTAAAGTAAGAGATCGCTATGAAAGCTACATCGATAAAGAAACAGGGATGCCATACAAGTTCATTAGAAAAATTAATGAAGGTGGACATACCAAGGATATCGAAATTGATTTTGATCATGAAAAGCGCCAAGCTTTCGTTGATGATAAAAAGCACAAAACCCAAAAAACCATTGCTACCGAAAAGGATGTTCAAGATATGGTCTCAGCATTTTATTATTTAAGAAATAACTACGATACAGATAACATTAGAGAAGGAGAAGTGGTGACGCTAAACATGTTTTTTGATGAAGAAAACTATAACTTCAGATTGAAGTTTTTAGGAAGGGAAACCATTGATACAGAATTTGGAAAAGTTAAAACCCTTAAATTTAGACCATACGTTATGGCTGGTCGTGTGTTTAAAGAGCAAGAAAGTTTGACGCTTTGGGTAAGTGCAGATGACAATAAAATTCCCTTAAAGATCAAGGCAGATTTGGCCGTTGGTTCTCTTCAAGCCAACTTGGAGGCTTTCAAAGGGTTGAAACATTCATTCCAAGTACAATTTGACTAGCTTATAAATATGGACGATTTGCATAAATTTGACGATATCGTCAAACAATTACAACAAAAATATATTGCAATAGATCAAGATACCGATGATCACTTATATGGCTTACTTTACAGTAAGCCTATTACATATTGGGACTATATTCAAACCGATGCTTTATTAAGCCTTCAGGTTCAAAGAACAACATTGCCTGATGAGATGGTGTTTATTGCCTATCATCAAATCAATGAACTTATTTTTAAGATGATTCTTTGGGAGATTCAACAAGTGGCAGAAAAAGAAGAGTTGAATGTGAGCTTTTTTGAAAGTAAAATCATGCGTGTCAGTCGCTATTTTGATATGCTCACAACGTCATTCAATATCATGAGAGAAGGTATGGAAGTTGAGCAATACATGAAATTTCGATATACCTTAACACCTGCAAGTGGATTCCAAAGTGCACAATATCGCATGATTGAGTTCGCATCAACCGAATTGATCAACTTGATTGATTTCAGATTTAGGGCAACCATCGACCGAAATACACCTTTTGAACACGCCTTTGAGCACTTGTATTGGCAAGCTGCTGGTAAAGATTATAAAACAGGTAAAAAATCAACACTTTTAACTAATTTTGAAAAACGTTATAAAGGCGATTTTATCCGATTCATGCAAACCTATAATACCAAGAATTTGTGGTCGAGGTTTAAGGAGTTACCAGAAAAAGATCAAAAGGACGAAGATTTGGTCAAAGCCATGAGGCATTACGATTACACAGTAAACATAACTTGGGTAATGGCACATTATAATGCTGCGAGGCATTATATTGAAAGCGGTTTGGGAGATGGTGAGGCTACTGGAGGAAGTGATTGGAAAAAATACATGCATCCAAAGTATCAAAAACGGATATTTTTTCCAGAGCTTTGGAGCGAAGAGGAACTAAAAAATTGGGGAGAGAACTTATAATATCTAAATTGATTAATGCAACCAAAAAAATTATTAATAGCAGTTTTTGTTTGTCTGGGTATATGGTCTTGTAAAGAGAAAGAAAAAGTTGAAATTAAAGACTTACAAACAGTTGTTGAGCTAGAACCTGTCAAGGAATTTGGGTTTGTGCTTGAAGATTATATCGTTAAAAAAGATACCATTAAAAAAGGAGATAGTTTTGGTGAAATCCTTGAGCGCAATCATATAGGTTATCCTAGAATTTTCAACATTGCCGAAAAGGCCAAAGATTCCTTTGACATCAGAAAACTGCAAGTTGGTAAGCCTTACACCTTATTGTGCAATAACGATTCCTTGCAAACGCCAACCTGCTTTATTTACCAACCTAATAGCATTGACTATGTCGTTATAAAATTTGCCGATTCTATTGAAGCTTACAAAGGGAAAAAACCAATTTCCATTGTGCAAAAAGAGGCGTCAGGAATCGTTATGAACAACTTATCGGAAACCATGGAATCCCAAGGCTTGCCGTATTCGCTTATCAATGACATGTCTGATATTTATGCCTGGACGATTGATTTCTTTAGACTTCAAAAAGGCGATCGATTCAAGATTGTATACAAACAACGCTTTATTGAGGATTCGATTTACGCTGGCATAGAAAGTATTGATGCGGCCTATTTCCAACATCGTGATGAATCATTTTATGCCTTCAATTTTATGGTCGATAGCACTAAAAACATTGCCGATTATTTTGATGAAAACACCAAAAGCTTAAGGCGTACATTTTTAAAGGCACCTGTGAAGTTTAGTAGAATTTCATCACGCTATAACCTCAACCGAAGAATCGCCTATTACGGTTATAAACTGAGACCTCATAAAGGAACTGATTTTGCGGCTCCTATTGGAACTGAAATTCTTGCCACAGCCAATGGAACGGTTACAGAATCGACACGACGAGGAGGTAACGGAAAATATGTAAAGATTAAACATAATGCTACATATAGTACGCAATACCTTCACATGAAAGCGCAAAATGTAAGAAAAGGGGATTATGTAAAACAAGGAGATGTGATTGGATGGGTTGGAATGACTGGTAATACAGGTGGTCCACATGTCTGTTATCGCTTTTGGAAAAATGGCAAACAAGTCGATCCGTTCAAACAAAAACTCCCAGCTGCTGAATCGATTCCAGATTCACTCAAGTCAAAATATCTTGAATTTATCAAACCTTTGAAAAATCAGTTGGATAATATTCAATTTGAAGATACTAAAATAGAACTTCCAACGGAAGACAATGTGTTAACCTCAGAAATCCAATAATGGCATTAAAAACCATCAACCCAACTACTACTGAAGCATGGCAAAAACTTCAGCAACATTTTTCAACAGTAAAAAACATACATCTTAAAAATCTCTTTGAAGACGATAAAGATCGTGCTAAGGAACTTTCTGTTCAATGGGAAGATTTTTTTGTTGATTATTCAAAACATCGCATCACTAAGGAAACTTTGAAGCTTCTTTTTCAGTTGGCGAATGAAGTCGATTTAAAAGATGCTATGACAAAGTATTTTGAAGGTGATGAAATCAATCAGACTGAAGGACGAGCTGTATTGCATACCGCTTTGAGAAATTCAAAAGATGCCCAAGTCATGGTTGATGGGCAAGACGTCATGCCTGAAGTTGATGGTGTAAAGACAAAAATAAAGAGCTTTTCAGACCGTGTCATTAATGGTGAATTCAATACCTATTCTGGTCAAGCTTTTACAGATATTGTAAATATTGGAATTGGTGGTTCCGATTTGGGGCCAGCTATGGTGGTGGATGCTTTGGCTTATTATTCTAATCATCTTAAAACCCACTTTGTAAGCAATGTGGATGGTGACCATGTCAATGAAGTCATTAAAAAACTAAATCCAGAAACGACATTATTTGTCATCGTTTCCAAAACATTTACAACACAGGAAACGTTGTCTAATGCAACAACCATTAGAGAATGGTTTTTAAAACATGCGCCATCGGAAGCCGTGTCCAAACATTTTGTTGCGGTATCAACGAACATTGAGAAAGTTAAAGACTTTGGGATTGATGAAGCCAATATTTTTCCAATGTGGAATTGGGTTGGAGGCCGATTTTCGCTTTGGAGCGCTGTTGGACTTTCTATAAGCTTAGCAGTTGGTTTTGAAAATTTTGAAAGTTTATTGTTGGGCGCTCATAAAATGGACGAGCATTTCAAAAACGAGCCGTTCGAAAGAAATATTCCCGTCATTACTGCTTTACTAAGCGTTTGGTACAATAATTTTTTCAATGCTGAAAGTGAAGCGGTCATTGCGTATTCGCAATACTTAAATCAATTTGCGACCTATTTGCAGCAAGGCATCATGGAAAGCAATGGTAAAAGTATCGATAGAAATGGAGATCCAATCAATTACCAAACAGGCACCATTATTTGGGGTGAACCTGGAACAAATTCACAACATGCCTTTTTCCAGTTGATTCATCAAGGTACGAAATTAATTCCTGCGGAGTTTATCGGATTTGCTAAGGCATTACACGGTAATCAAGACCATCAAGATAAGTTAATGTCTAATTTTTTAGCTCAGACAGAAGCCTTAATGAATGGCAAACCTGAAGCAGTAGTCATTTCCGAACTAAAAGCTCAAGGTCTTTCAGAAGAAGCCATAAAAAAATTGACACCTTTCAAGGTTTTTGAAGGCAATAAGCCAACCACAACTATCCTCATAAAAAAATTGACACCAGAAAGCCTTGGGAAGTTGATTGCTATGTACGAACATAAAATCTTTGTTCAAGGGATTGTTTGGAATATTTTTAGTTATGACCAATTTGGAGTTGAACTCGGAAAACAACTGGCAAATACCATTTTGAAAGAGTTAAATTCTGATTCTGAGTCTAATGCGCACGATGCTTCAACACAACAATTATTGGAGTATTATAAAAAGGTTAAATAAGCAGTAAAAGTTTAGTAAAAAACTTTACCCATATTTTCCAATTCATTAACATTAACATAAAGTTTTTATCGTCATATCGAAGTTAATTTGCACAAATTAAATTCTATTATGATGAAAAAAATTACTCAAATTTTATGTTTTGTGGCATTATGCATTACTACAACAGTAATGGCACAAACTACTCTTAAAGGTGTTGTAGTAGCTGATGGATTTCCCCTTCCTGGAGCAAACATTATTGAAAAAGGCACGTCAAATGGTGTTAGTACAGATATTGACGGGAATTTCACTTTAGAAACAATAAAAGAAAACGGTACGATTGTTATTTCTTATGTTGGTTATACAAGTCTTTCATTAACCTTTAGCGGATCTAAAGATTTTGGAACACTTACATTAGTAGCCGATAATACTTTAGAGGAAATAGTAATTGTTGGGTCTGGTGTTATTGATTTAGCTGAAGATAGAAAGACTCCAGTTGCAGTATCAACCATTAGAAGAGGAGAGATTCAAGAAAGAGCTGGTAACTGGGATTTACCAGAGGTATTGAAATCAACACCATCGGTTCAGAATATTAAGGCTGGAGGATTTGGTGACGGACAAATGTTTTTAAGAGGTTTTGACCAAACCAATACAGCATTTTTATTAAACGGACAACCAATTAATGGTATGGAAGACGGTAGAATGTACTGGTCAAACTGGTCTGGAGTTTTAGATGTCGCTAATGCAATCCAAGTTCAGCGTGGTTTAGGATCTTCTAAATTGGCCATTTCTTCTGTTGGTGGAACCGTTAACATAGTAACCAAAACAATCGATAGTAAAAAAGGAGGTTTTTTCCAACAGATGGTTGCTAATGATGATTATATAAAAACAACAGCTTACTACTCAACAGGAGTAAATAGTAAAGGATGGTCATTTGCTGCTATGTTGGGGCACTGGCAAGGAGATGGTTATGTTAATTATACACATGGCCAAGGACAAACTTATTTTTTATCAGTTGGATACCAACCAAATGATTCACATGCATTCAACTTTTTATTAACGGGTGCACCTCAGTGGCATGCTGCTGCTGGAAGTGGAACAATTCAAGACTTTTTAGATAACGGCAGAAAATATAATAGCTGGAACCAAGGCGATGTTAATAGTCCTAATACACTTGATGGACCAAGAGGTAAACGTTATCCAGGCGGACGAAATATATATCATAAACCTGTTGCCAACTTATCGTGGGATTGGAACATCAATGAGAAGTCTTCTTTGTCTTCTGTGTTATACGGATCTATCGGACGCGGTGCTTTTGCTTCTGAAAGTATTGGAAGTGATGGAAATGGGTATGTAAGAGGCTCATTTAATAACCACAATTGGTTTGGTTTGGTTTCTAATTATAATAATGAGCTCTCGGAAACTTTAAACTTAAATGTTGGAGCAGATATTCGTACTTATAACGGAATACATTTTAGAGGTGTTAATGAATTTGTTGGATCTACAACTTCTGTCGAAGTTACAAGTGGTTATTCAGGCACATATCAAATTACTGAAACCTTTGGAGGCATTAATCCATGGAATATGGTTTTCAATCCTAATACAGACCATGATCAACGTATGGATAGAGATTATGAAGAGGTCATTACCTATTATGGTATATTTGGTCAACTAGAATATTCTAAAGATAAAGTATCTGCATTTTTCCAAGGTGCATTGTCTAATCAAGATCATCAAAGAGAAGAGTTCTTCTTTACTCAAGAAGAAGGTGTGTCTGAAAAGTCTGAAAAGGTATCAAATATTGGTTACAATTTAAAAGCCGGAGCGTCTTATACAATTCAGGATCAGCATAAGGTGTTTGTTAATGCAGGCTTCTATTCTCGTCAACCATTTCATGATGATTTGTTTGTAAACACAAGAAATTCTAACGATTTAATTAAACCTGAAGTAGAAAACCAAACAATTACAGGTTTTGAAACGGGATATCAATTTGGAGGCAACAAAATATCGGCAAACTTAAATTTATACCATACTATTTGGGACAAAAGAACATTGTTGAGTGACAATGGTGAAGATCAAGAATCTCCAACTTACGAAGGATATCAAACACAAGGCGTTAAGCAAGTACACCAAGGTGTCGAATTGGAAGTGTTCACTAGACCTTTTGACAATTTAAAAGTAAATGGTTTCCTCTCTTTAGGTCAGTGGGAGTTTGCAGATAAGGCAACACAACGAACTTTTGATGGTGATGGTAACGAAATAGGAACCGCTACTGAGATTGATATTGATGGTTTTAAAGTTGGTGGTGCTGCTCAAGTGACTGCTGGAGCAAATTTTATCTATGAGTTTTTACCGAGATTCAGTGTAGATGGAACATGGAACTGGTATAATGATTTCTATTCTATTGGCTCCCTTGCTGAAGATCCAATTGCATTACCTTCTTACGATACTGTAGATGCAGGACTTAGCTATAAAATGTTATTAGGAAAAGATAGGAGCGACTCTTTACAATTCAGAGTTAATATCAATAACGTTTTTGATGAAGTGTATTTAGAATCAGTTTCTGGTAATACACCAAGATCTGCAAATCCTGAAGAAAACTATAAAGGAGTAAATACTAGTAATAATGGTCGTTTTGGCTATGGAAGAACTTGGAATGTAAGTCTAAGATATAACTTTTAAGTATAATTTGAGTTAGTTTTAAGTTGATTCGGAAAAGCCTTCCCAACTGTGGAAGGCTTTTTTTATTCCTTCCATTCAATGGTTTCCATAATATGCTTGATGTCGTTTTTGAGATAGACAGCTGCAGGATAAATAGAATCGTAATTCGGTTTGGTATAAAAGTATAAGGAGCCACTTAAAAAATGATGGATGCTATCGGTTACATAAAATTGGGACTGTGATGCGGCATTGCCACCAACTTCATAAAACATCCCATAGACTTTTTGTTTTGGATTTTCATAAACACGACTATCAATTTCATCCGCTTTTATGGTATGCTTTTGTGTAAGATTTTGGGCGTCACGAAGCAGTTTGGTCAAATTGTCTTTTTCAACTTTTTTATAGGTAAGATAAATGGTTCCTTTAAGTTCTGGATAGTTGATATCCACACCATAAATATTATTGACACCGTCCAATTTGATTTTAGAGATAGGATCGGCAAATGCATTCTTTTCAAAAACAAAAGGTAAAGGAATATCAACTTTTTTGTATGTAGGATCAGGATATTCCAAACGCAACATGGCCTTTGGTTTCGGAACAGGATCGTTTCCACAGGCAAAACAAAACGTAAGCAATACTAAAGCAAAAAGGTTTTTCATATGTAGTTAATCCAGAATCGTAAATTTGATGTCTTTCAAGCGTTTTCTTTCTATAGCCTCAACAGTAAAAACGTAATTTTTAAAATTTATTTTACTTTTTAACCTTGGAAAAATTCCAGAGACTTCCAGAACAAACCCTGCAATGGTTTCTGCTTCACCTTTGTGGTCTTCAAAAACTGAAATGTCCTGCAAGTCCAATATTCGGTAAAAATCCTTTAACGTTGTTTTGCCTTCAAATACGAAATTCTTATCATCGATTTTGGTGTATATCACATTGTCATCATCAAACTCATCACTGATATCACCAACAATTTCTTCAATGATATCTTCAAGAGACACCACTCCAGAAGTGCCACCATATTCATCTACTACAACTGCCAAATGCACTTTCTTTTCTTGAAACTCAACCATCAAATCGTCTAATTTTTTGTTCTCAGGAACAAAGAAAGGATCACGAATTAAGCTGTTCCAATCGTATTGCTTTTTATCAATATGAGGTAAGAGGTCTTTTACATAAAGAACTCCGGTAACATTATCAATACTCTCTTTGTAAACAGGAATTCTAGAATAGCCATTTTGTATGATTTCAGGAATGATTTCTCCAAACTTTTGGGTTTCATTAAGCGCAAAAATATCCATTCGAGGCCGCATTACTTGTTTGGTGTCTGTATTTCCAAAAGAAACGATACCCTTTAAAATCTGATGCTCTTCAAAAGTGGTGTCACCTTCCGTTGTAAGTTCTAAGGCTTGAGATAACTGGTCGACACTCAAATTGGATTTTTGTTTTCCCAATCGGTTTTGAATTGTCAACGAAAAATATCGCATAGGTAAACTGATTGGCGAAAAGATAACATCAAGTACTTTTAAGGGTCTTGACATAAAAACAGCAAACTTGATATGGTTTCTGCTCGCATAGATCTTAGGCACAATTTCACCAAAAAGTAAAATCAAGAAGGTAATCACAACAACTTCCAACACGAAACGCAACCATGTTAATTCAATACTGTGAAATATCAGTTCTCCAATAAATGCAAATAAAATAACGATACCAATATTGATAAAATTATTAGCAACCAAAATGGTGGCCAATAGTTTTTTGGGACGCTCAAGAAGTTTAGATATTAACGAAAAAGCCTTTGGCTGCTCTTCCAAACCCGTATCAATATCTGATTTTGTAAGAGAAAAAAAGGCTACTTCAGCTCCAGATACCAAAGCCGAACAGAACAATAAGAGTAACAAAAGAATAAGGCCAGGAATTAAAGCCGTGTTTTCAGAAATTAACGCTATTATCAAACTCGAGGGTTCAGGATCCAAAGCAAAAAGAATTTAAAATTAAAATGGTAAATCGTCATGAACTTCATCTGAAGGCCCAGAAGGAGCAACTTGACCTGGTCCAGAATGAGGTGTAGAGTGGTCTTCTGGAGTTTCATTTTTATTTGATAAAAACGTAAAATCAGTACATTGAATCTCGGTGCTGTAACGATCATTCCCCTTATCATCTTGCCATTTTCTGGTTTTTAGACGTCCTTCAATATAAACTTTATCTCCTTTTGATAAGTATTTTTCACAAATCTCAGCTGCTTTGTTTCTTACTACGATATTGTGCCATTCTGTGTTGGTCACACGTTCATTGGTTTGCTTGTTGACATAAGTTTCATTGGTAGCGAGAGGAAATCGTCCTACACAATTTCTGTCATCAAAATAGTGCATTTTCACTTCATCTCCCAAGTGTCCAATTAGCATAACTTTATTCAGTGTTCCAGACATATATTTTAGGTTTAAGGCTACAAAATTAAACAATTTGTAACGGTATGATTAAATGTATGAAAAAATTGTGAGTTCTTTAAACTGGAAATTGGAATTGCTCAATGAAATTTCCTAAGACAATCGGTGTAGGATATTCTTTTAAGTCTGAAATTGGAACGCCTTCTTTTGGAAGATGGTCTACTTCTACAATCCAAAATCTAATATTTAGATGTTGATGTGACAACTTATGGACGATTGGTTCGGTATTGTATAAACTGAAATCGTAAATACTATTTTTGAAATAATCCTTGATTTGAGGGTAGTTTCTAAATGCTTTTACTGACAGTTTTTTTTCAGTTTCAATTAGAGGAAATTGATATAGGTTTTGCCAAATGCCTTTTTTTTGCCTTTGCTCAAAAATGACTTCCTTGGTTGGTGAATACACAACCAGAAAGTTGAAGTGTTTTTTTGTGACTTTGGTTTTTTTCAGTTTGATTGGTAATGTGCTAACCAATCCTTTTTTTAATGCCAAACAACTTTGACTCAAAGGGCATTCATGACAGTTTGGAGCACTTGGTTTGCATTGTGTGGCTCCAAATTCCATAAGGGCTTGGTTGTGGTCTCCAGGCTTATTGACATCAATTAATTCTGATGCCAAAGCTTTGTAATGCTTGATACCTTCAGTGGAATTAATTGGTATAGTAATTCCAAAATAGCGAGACAATACACGATACACATTGCCATCAACTACGGCTTCAGGTTCATGAAAGCAAATGGAAGCAATGGCACTAGCGGTATAGTCACCTACACCTTTGAGCTTGATGAGTTCTTTGTAAGTTGTTGGAAACACACCATTGAGCTCCTTGGCTATGTGTTTTGCTGAGGCGTGTAAATTTCGTGCTCTGGAATAGTAGCCTAGTCCTTGCCAAAGTTTTAATACCTCTTGTTCTGAGGCATCTGCCAGGTCAAAAACAGTTGGGAATCTCTTAACAAAAGCTTCATAATAAGGTAAGCCTTGTTTGATTTGGGTTTGCTGAAGAATGATTTCAGATAACCATATGTAGTAAGGGTTTTTTGTCTTTCGCCATGGCAGTTCTCGCTTATTTATTGAATACCAATGAGTTAAAACTTTGCTAAATTCCATTAAATTATTGTAATTGGCACAAAAATAACCCTTTATAAGGTTAAATTTTAATTAATTACGTTTGAAATATTGAAATTAAATTGCCTATATTTGCAACCCTTATAATTAATTAGATAACCCTAAAAAAAATAACAATGACAAAAGCTGATATCGTAGCTAGAATTTCTGATAGATTAGGAATGGAGAAAGGAGACGTCCAAGCAACAGTTGAAACATTCATGGAAGAGGTAAAATCTTCTTTAGAAAGTGGAGATAATGTATACTTAAGAGGTTTCGGAAGTTTTATCGTAAAGACAAGAGCTGAGAAAACAGGTCGTAATATTTCTAAAAACACAACAATTAAGATACCTGCTCACAATATACCTGCATTTAAACCTGCAAAAGTATTTGTAGAAGGTGTTAAGACCAAAGTAGAGGTCGAATAAGACATTAAAACAAACTATTAATTTAAAAAGACTTATTTATGCCAAGTGGTAAAAAAAGAAAAAGGCACAAGGTAGCGACGCATAAGCGTAAAAAAAGAAGACGCGCGAATCGTCACAAGAAAAAATAAATTGAAAAAGTAGTTTTTTAACTACTTTTTCAATTTTTAAAACAACGTTCTTTGATATAAAATTCATGATCTATTTTGCGCATACCTTCGTAAAACATGAGTTTGCTGGATTTAACAATCCTGTGTCAAAATAAAATAATATCCATCTGTTTTGAAACGATTCAAAATGGACTAAAATTAACAACATGGAAAAAGAATTGATTATAAGATCGAGTTCTGATATTGTTGATTTTGCCTTATTAAAAGATGGAAAACTTATCGAATTACACAAAGATGAAGATGACAACAACTTTTCGGTTGGCGATGTGTTTATTGCCAAGGTCAGAAAAGCGGTTCCAGGTCTTAACGCTGCATTTGTCAATGTAGGGTATGAAAAAGATGCGTTTTTGCATTACCACGATCTAGGACCACAGTTGCCTTCCCTTTTAAAATTCGTTAAGCGTGTAAGCACAGGTAGACATACCGATTTTTTACTGAGAAATTTTCAGTTTGAGAAAGATATCGACAAAAACGGAAGCATTGCCAACGTTTTAAAATCGAATCAATCTCTTTTAGTACAAATAGTAAAAGAGCCAATTTCAACCAAAGGACCTCGTATTAGTAGCGAGATTTCCATTGCTGGTCGTTATATTGTCTTGGTACCCTTTTCCGATCGTATTTCAATTTCACAAAAAATTGAATCGAAGGAAGAAAAAGAACGCTTAAAGCGTTTGGTACGCAGTATCACGCCTAAAGGTTTTGGTGTTATTATTCGTACAGTCGCAGAAGGCAAGAAAGTTGCCGAACTCGACCAAGATTTACAGAATTTGCTGAATCGATGGACAGCAATGTGTAAAAAACTAAGAAAAGCACAATTTCCAAGTAAGGTACTTAGCGAAATGAACAAAGCCTCTTCAATTTTGAGAGATATTTTTGACGATTCATTTTCGAGTATCGTTGTGGATGATGAAACGCTTTACGGACAAATTAAAGATTATGTGCATCAAATTGCACCTGCTAAGGAATCTATTGTAAAATTTTATAAAAATGGCGTGCCTGTTTTTGAAAAACATGGCATTGAGCGACAAATCAAAACCTCTTTTGGTCGAACAGTCTCTATGGCAAAAGGCGCTTATTTGGTGATTGAACATACCGAAGCCATGCATGTGATAGATGTCAATAGCGGAAATCGATCTAACAAAGAAAAAAATCAAGAGGACACTGCTTTGGAAGTCAATTTGATTTCGGCTTCTGAAATTGCCAGACAATTGCGATTACGTGATATGGGAGGCATTATCGTTGTCGATTTCATCGACATGGGAAAAGCAGAGAATCGAAAAAAATTGTACAATCATCTTCGTGATGAAATGAAAGATGATAAGGCAAAACACAAGATTTTGCCGCCTAGTAAGTTTGGTCTGGTACAAATTACCAGACAACGTGTTCGCCAAGAGCACAACATTAAAACCAAAGAAGAAAATCCGAATGCAGCTGGAGGAGAAATTGAAGCACCAATCAAGGTCATTCAAAAAATCACCCAAGAGCTGGAACGGCTTTTCAAGAAAGGCCATAAAAAGATGACGCTCAACGCACATCCGTTTATAGCCGCCTTTTTAACCAAAGGGTTTCCATCGGTACGTTCTAAGTGGTTTATAGAACACAAAAAATGGGTAAAGATTATACCCAGAGATGCTTACACATATCTTGAATATCATTTTTTTGACAAAGATGGTAAGGAAATCAAATAATATCAAAACCCCTTTTCGTTTTACGGAAAGGGGTTTTTGTTTTAATGAGTGTTGACGATTGACCAGCCTCTTTGTGTGCTCAAATAAATCAGCCTATATATAAAGTACTTTTTAGCTTTTTTTTGGATCAAAAATAAATGTTCCATGTCACTTAATAAATAATGCAACTCACAAGGATCCATCTTCGATAACTGTTCAGTAGTTGAAATATTGAGTTGTTTGAACTGGCTTTTAGAAATAGAGTCTTTTATTTCCTCAAAGCGGAGTAATTTAAAGTCGTCAGTAAAATTGTCTGTTTTGAAATTGTAAGTATTGACTTTAGTGTCATTTGGACTTTTTATAGTAAAACTGATTAATACTTCATTTTCTGAATCAATAATCGACATAAATTTATTGTATTCGATATAAATCGTATCATTTTTTTGAGCATTTACCTTTATGGCCAAAAATAATGTTATCGAGATTATTACTAAGATTTTTTTCATTTATAGTTTTGTTAAAGTATAAGTACTCAAAGGTATTCTTGTGTCACTTGGATAGCTATCATCATCTACGGCATAAGCACCAACTTGGATAAACGTAGCTATCAGCTGTTCTTCGTTTGAGTTATTTATATGGTGTCTAAAGATGATGCCTCCTGGAATGTAAGCACGTTCTGGGTCTGTAAAATAAACTTGTAGACGACGCTCAAAATCGCCACACTCCAAGCATTTAGGTATGTCATTTTTATTTAAAAGATTCATTCCAGCGATATAATGTTCATAACCAGTTATGTTTGGGTCATCTAATCTATTCAAGTAGTTTAAAATGATTTGATTATTTACTTCCATTTTATATTCCCCTATAATCAAATCTTCATAAGTATTATTAGTACTGTCATATACTTGCGCTTTCTTTTGTAGAGTCATAACTATCAAAGTATCATTATTTTGATAATGCCAAGTGCCTTCAAATTTGTTTAGGTCGTTACTTAAATCTTTATAGTAATTACCTTCAGGAAGGTCAAGATCGTATTCATATAAAGACGCAATTTGCGCTTTACATGATAAAGTTAAAATTGATAATAATATTAAAAATGTGTTTTTCATTATAGCTGCAGATCTAAATATCACTGTCTCGTTAAGGTATAGTATCCCGAAGGAACTCTAATATCAAAAGGTTGACCATCGGCTATACTGTAAGATCCTTGAGGTTCTGTTAAATAGGCAACGATTTTCTCAACGCCATTTTCAACAATATGCCTAAGAATGATATAATTGGAAAAGTGTTTTCTATCGGGTGCAGGATCATTAAAAAACATTTGAACACGTCTTTCTGAGGTTGGACAGTCCTCACAGCTTGGGTATGCCAATTTTTTATAGAATGATGAAAATGAAATGTAGTGCTGAGCGTCATTAATATTTGGGTTAGTAAGTCTTGGGAGAAAATCCATGATTTCTACACCGTTTTCTACATATTTATATTCTCCAATTAGCTCATCTTGATACCATTCTCCATTGAATATTTGTTCTTTTTGTATAAATTTCAATACCAATTGGGTGTCTCCATTTTGAAATACCCATGTCCCTACATATTTATCAAATTCATTATCTAAATCTTTGTAATAGGCATTCTCTTGAAATGCACCTGAACCTTTGAGAGGAAGTACAGGATTTTGTGCTTTACTTGATATAGTTAAAATTGATATTAATATTAAAAATGTGTTTTTCATTATAGCTACAGTTTAAATATTACTGCCTCATTAAAGTATAGTATCCCGAAGGGACTCTAATATCAAAAGGTTGACCGTCGGCTATACTATAGGAACCTTGAGGTCCTGTTAAGTAGGCAACGATTTTCTCGACGCCATTTTCGACAATATGCCTAAGAATGATGTAATTGGAAAAGTGTTTTCTATCAGGTGCAGGATCTCTGAAATGCATTTGTAATCTTCTTTCAGTTACAGAACAATCCTCACAGCTTGGGTGTTCCATTTTTTTGTAAAAAGATGAAAACCTGACATAATGTTGACCATCATTAACATTGGGATCAGTTAGCCTAGGTAGGAAATTCATGATTTCTGTACCGTTTTCAATATATTTATACTCACCTAATAATGAGTCTTTATACCAAGAACCATTGAATGTTTGCTCCTTTTTGATAAAGCTCAATACCAATTCAGTATTTCCATTTTGATGTACCCAAGTCCCAACATATTTATCCAATTCATTATCTAGGTCTTTATAGTAGGCACCATCTTGATAAATCCCAGGATTTTTTAAGGATAATACAGGAGTTTGCGCTTTACAAGAGTATATGGTAAAAACTAATATGGATATTCTAAATATGTATTTCATTATTTATTTGCTTTAATTTCATAGCTGCCATCTCCAAAGATGTTTAATAAAATACCACCATGTAAATTGTAAGTTTCATCCCTAAAGTTTGGATCATCAATAACCACATTGCCATCCTTATCCTTAGCTATAATACGTTCTATTTTATTAAGAAAAGGCTTGAGTTTGTTATCTAAAGCCGCTTTACTTTTTTCAGTAAATAGATGAGCGTCATCAAACATGTCAAGCTCTATGAATAGCAATACTAACTTGCCATTTACACAAGTATAATATGGTGGATATCTTTGGTCATCTAATGAAACATATTGGTCTTTGATTCTATAGCTATGTTTGATATCACTTTCTTTAGCAAGTCTATCGTAATACAATATTCTTACATCAACATAACCCATCTGAGTAAACTTTGGATTTGAACCTTTGGTGTCATTAATAAAATGTTCAATACCTGAAATCAAGGATTCATTAGTTAATTCTATTTCTAGAATAGCTGCCTTCTGCGCAAAGACACAAGAAGATGTTATGAACAGACTTAAAAAAAAGTTTTTCATCACTTTTTTATTTCTTTAATAAAGTATACCTACCCATAGGCACGGTTGAATCATCGGGAAGACCAGTTGGTTGTATATAAGATCCCGATAAAAACAAATCCATTTCTATTTGCTCAATAGCATTTATGGTCTTGTGTCTTAAAACACATGCTAAAGGCAGGTATGGTAGGGTGGGATCATTAAAATTCAAATACAACCTTCTTTCACCTTGTTCACAAGTGTCGCATGGAGGTTTGTGGTTGTTGAATAAAATAGTATTACCTGAAATGTAATGTGAATCGGGATCTGTTATAGAAGAGTCATTCAGTCTTATGAGATAATTTGCTAAAATTTGTCCGTTTTCTTCATAACGATATTCTCCAGCTAATATATCATATGAACTATTTCCAATGGTACTTTGCATATTTTCTTCTTTGATAAAAGTGACTGTTAGACTATTGTTTCCATCTTCCCATTTCCATGTTCCGACAAATTTATCTAAATCATTATCAACATCTTTATAATATGCACCATTGTCATCTTCTCCATAATATTCTGTTAATGGGATGATTTGCGACTTACAAGAGTAGATTGCTAAAAAGAAATATAAAACGATAATACCACGATTCATATTTTAAAGATAAACGTTACCCTTAACATTCAAAAAAGGTAATGAGTAAACGTTTCGTTTGAATGCGTCAACGATTTCAACTGAAACTATTGAAGGGCTATTTTATGGCGCAGGATTAGGCAATTCTGCATGAATGGCATCAATGGCTTTAAGCATCTCATCGCTTAAGCTAATGTTGATACTGTCAATGTTTTCTTCCAATTGTTCTAAAGAAGTAGCGCCAATGATATTACTGGTTACAAACGGTCTATCGGTTACAAAGGCCAATGCCATTTGGGCCAAACTTATATTGTGTTCTTCAGCGAGTTTCAGGTAACGTTTGGTCGCTTCCGTAGCTTTTTCGCTGCTGTAACGCGCAAAGCGAGGAAACAACTTTAATCGCGCATTATCTGCAGCAGTTCCTTTAATGTATTTTCCAGAGAGTACACCAAAAGCCATTGGTGAGTATGCTAGAAGTCCGATATCCTCACGCATGGCAATTTCAGCCATATCACCTTCAAACACACGATTAATTAAGGAATACGCATTTTGAATGGTAATCATGCGAGGCAAATTATGGGTTTTCGATTCTTCCAAATAACGCATCGTTCCCCAAGCTTTTTCGTTGGAAAGTCCGACATGACGTATTTTTCCAGACTTGATAATCTCGTCAAAGGTGTGGAGCACCTCATTAAAATTATCTTCCCAAGCATCGTTGGGATTGTGTTTGTAATCTCGTATACCGAATGTATTGGTTTGTCGCTCTGGCCAATGCAACTGATAGAGATCAATATAATCGGTCTTTAAACGCTTCAAACTGTTGTTAACGGCTTCGTTAAGTGCCTCTTTACTGAAACCATTGGTTCTGATATGTGCTGTGTAATCGCCTGGACCAGCAATTTTAGAAGCCAACACCACTTTATCTCTGTTACCCGTTTTCTCAAACCAATTTCCTATGATGCGTTCCGTATCGGCATAACGTTCGGCTGTCGCAGGAACAGGATACAGTTCGGCCGTATCAAAAAAGTTAATGCCTTTATCCAATGCTAGATCCATTTGAGCAAACCCTTCATCTTGGGTGTTTTGGTTTCCCCAAGTCATGGTGCCAAGGCATAGTTTACTGATTTTGATATCGGTTTTTGGAAGCGTTGTGTATTTCATATTGCGGTTTTGGTTTTAAGACGTGTAAAGATAAGAAGACCATTCAACTTATTAAAAGCGGAATGGCCTATAATGGTTTTAAATTTTATAAGATTCTGAATCAAGTTCAGAATGACGGTTCATTACATTTCATTCAGAAGTTTCGAAATCTCATCCAATTTTGGTGTGAGAATGACTTCTATTCGACGGTTTTTGGCTTTGCCTTCAGCAGTTTCATTACTCGCAATTGGCGCATATTCACCACGACCAGCAGCAGTAAGATTTTCTGGATTGATTGCTGAATTTTCCCTTAGAATATTCACAATGGCTGTGGCACGCTTGGTCGATAAATCCCAGTTGCCACTCAATTGTGCATTCCCCGTATAAGGTACATTGTCCGTATGACCTTCAATCAAAATGGCGATATCTGGATTGTCTGCCAAAACTTCTCCTAATTGCTTTACGGCTTGGCGACCTTGACTTCCAACGGCCCAGCTTCCCGATTCGAACAAGAGTTTGTTCTCCATAGACACATAGACTTTGCCGTTGCGTTGCTCAACCGTTAAGCCTTTGCCTTCAAAATTGGTCAATGCTTTTGAAATGGCATCTTTCAATCGGCTCATGGCAGCATCTTTTGAAGCAATAACATTCTCCAATTCTGCCACACGTTGCGAACGCGCTTCCAGTTCTTGTTTCAGTTTTTCCAGTCTCGCGTTCTCAGCTGCAAGGGCTTGTTCTTTAGCTTCTAATTGTGCCAAGAGCTCTCGGTTCTTTTTAGAGTTTTCAGCAATGGCAGCACTGCTGTTTTTTTCCAAGGCATCATAAGAAGCTTTCAGATTATCAAGGTTTGCTTTTGTGGCATCGTAATCACTTTGTAGCTTGTTGCGTTGCGCTAAAGTGGCTTCATAATCTTTTTGAAGTTTAGCCAACTCATTTTCAGTTTTGTTTAAGGCGGATTCCAAGTCTTGATTCGTGTCTGACAATCTTCGGTTTTCTTTTTTCAGGTTGGCATATTTGGATTCTAAATCCTCATAGATTTTTTTAGAAACACAAGAGGTAGTAAGTACAAGACTTAATGCTATTAATGACAATTTTTTGATCATAAAATTTAGTTTTTGGTTTTAATGGTCTATTTCTACTAAAATCGGACAATGGTCGCTGTGTACGGCTTCCGATAGGATAACGCTTCGTTTGATGTTTTCTTGTAAGGGTTCAGTTACCATGCCGTAATCCAATCGCCAACCTTTGTTATTGGCTCTGGCATTGGCACGATAGCTCCACCAAGTATATTCCTGGCGCTCAGGATGTAAATGTCTGTAAGAATCTATAAATCCGCTATTAATGAAATTGCCAAGCCACTCGCGCTCTTCAGGCAAAAATCCTGAAACACCTTTCATTTTCGGATTGTGGATGTCAATTTCCTCATGACAAATATTGTAATCTCCCAATACGACCATATTTGGAATTTCCGTTCTCAAATTATTGAGGTATTCATGAATCATATTCATGTATTCAAACTTATGCGCCAATCGTGCATCATTTGTTCCCGAAGGCAAGTACATACTCATCACTGAAAGTCCGTCGAAGTCGGCTCTCAGATTTCGGCCTTCATAATCCATAGAGTCTATTCCTGTGCCAAATTCAACATGATCAGGTTTGGTTTTGCTTAAAATGGCAACACCACTGTAACCCTTTTTTTGTGCGCTGAACCAATAGTGATGGTTGTAACCAATTTTTTCAAAGGCTTCAATATCCACTTGCTCTTCCATAGCCTTGATTTCCTGAAGGCAAACCACATCGGCATTGGTATTGCTCAACCAGTCTACAAGACCTTTATTCATTGCAGCTCTAACGCCATTGACGTTATAGGAGATGATTTTCATACTATAAAATTAAGATTTCAGCTAAAATAAATAATACTGTACTTTTACACCATTATTTTAAGGGGCTTTTAACCATAAAATAATTTCCGCCTTAAGAAGTTATTATACTGAATGAAAATTGCTGTCACACTTCTTTGTTTTCTTATGGCTTGCGCTGGATTTGCGCAAGATTCCACTTCTAATTACAGAACCAAAAAAGTAGCTGTTCGTGATAGCATTCAAATTGACACGGTTAGTATCAACACAAGTAGTTTTGTTTTAAAACTTAAAGATGGAACTGTATTGGATTCAACCTATTACAGTATCGATTTTTCCAAGTCTTTGCTGAAACTGAAAAAACCAGTTGCAACCGACTCACTGATAATTGATTATCTGAGATATCCCGATTTTATCACACGACAATATTTCCAATTGGATGATCGCGTGATTGTTGAAAATACAGATAACCTTCAACGTTTGTACAAGCTCAATCAATCTAATGTCAATCGGTCGTTTTTACCCTTTGATGGCTTGAATACCTCAGGAAGTATTGCTCGAGGCGTGACGATAGGCAACAATCAAAACTCGGTTTTGAATAGTGAATTGGATCTTCAGATTACAGGAAAATTAAGTGATAAGGTATCGCTTAGGGCATCCATTCAGGATGCTAATATTCCGCTTCAAGAAAGTGGTTATTCCCAACGTCTTGACGAGTTTGATCAAGTTTTTATAGAGTTATTTAGTGACTCTTGGAATATACGAGCAGGCGATATTGATTTAGTGAATGCTGAAAGCTATTTCGCTGCATTTACAAAACGGGTTCAAGGCTTATTTGTCAATGCTAATTTTGAAGGTGAAGCTTCTAATTCCAATGTGTTTGCTTCAGGAGCTTTGGTAAGAGGTCAGTTTACCACAAGTCAGTTTACAGCTGAGGAAGGCAATCAAGGACCTTATAAATTACGAGGTCCGAATAGTGAGCTGTTTGTGCTTATTGTGTCAGGTTCTGAAACGGTGTATGTTAATGGTATTCCTATTGAACGTGGTGAGACCAAAGATTATATCATTGATTACAATGCTGGAGAGATTATTTTCAATTCTACATTTCCCATTACATCTGAAATGCGAATCACAGTAGATTATCAATATAGTGAACGAAACTTTTCTAGGTTTACCTTGTATGGTGGTGGAAATTACGAAACCGAAAAACTGAAACTGGGTGTTTCGGTATATTCCGAAAGTGATGCCAAAAACCAACCGTTACAGCAAAACCTATCATCTGAGCAGGTTGATATATTATCGCAGGCTGGAGATGATCAATCCTTGATGGTAGCACCTTCAGATGTTCAAGAGGCATTTAATGAGAACCGTATTTTATATAGAAAGGAGATTGTAAATGGAGAGGAGATTTTTGTGTTTTCAAACAACCCAGAAGATGAATTGTTTAGTGTTCGATTTACGCAAGTAGGAATTGGCCAAGGGAATTATAAAATAAAAACTGAATTTGATGGAGAGATATTCAATCCCTTGAGTAATGTATATGAATATGTTCCACCAATTGGAGGATTACCACAAGGAAGTTATGAACCAGTTGTTCAACTTATAGCACCAGTGAAATTACAAGTGGCAGTAATTAACGGAACCTATAAGCCTAGTGAGAAAACCGATATTCATTTTGAGTTGGCTGGAAGTAGAAATGATTTGAACTTGTTTTCAAGTTTGGACGATGGAGACAATGATGGCTTTGCTGGAAAGCTAACGGTAAAACAGCAACTCATTAAAACCGACAGTTTATGGAATTTGAATGCCTATGCTGATGCAGATCTCATTCAGAAAAACTTTAAAACCATTCAGCGTTTGTACAGACCTGAATTTAATAGAGATTGGAATCTTGAAAATCCGTTAGGAAATCAAGCGTTGTTGGCTTCTGGAATAGAATTGGTACATCCAAAAAAAGGTTTGGCGAATTATACCTTTGAACATTTGAATTACTCTGAAAATTTTAATGGAAATCGCCATAATATTTTTGCCAATTTAAACTTGAATAAATGGCAAGTTGTATCAAATTCTAGTTTTTTAAGTAATAATAGCAGTCTTTCAAAATCAACTTTTTTAAGATCTTTTAATCGCGTGGTGTACCAAATTAATGACAAGCAATGGGCTGGAGCTAAGTTTGCTATGGAAGACAACGAACAACGTTTAAAATCTAACGACTCACTGACTAATTTAAGTCAGCGATTTACATCTTATGAAGTATTTACAGGAATTGGTGATAGTACCAAGGTGTTTGTTGAGATTGGATACATCAATCGTGTAAATGACAGTTTGCGATTGAATCGCATTCAAAAAGTGAACACCTCAAACACCTACTATTTAAAATCTAGAATCATAAAAAATAAAGTTACCGATTTAGCCATTTTTGCCAATTTCAGAAAGTTGACACAAGAAGATCCTGATGTGGAAGATGAGCGTTCGCTGAACAGTCGATTGAATTATAATCAGAAGCTATTTAACAACATCGTCCTTTGGAATACCATTTTTGAAACCAATTCTGGAAGGCTTCCAAGACAAGATTTTACTTATGTTGAGGTAGATCCTGGTCAAGGTGCCTATACTTGGATTGATTACAACGAAAATGGGATTCAGGAACTCGATGAATTTGAATTGGCACAATTTGCAGATGAAGGTAGTTTTGTTCGGATTTTATTACCAAATCAGGTATTTGTGAAAACCCATCAAAACCGTTTGAGTCAAACTTTGACAATCAATTTTCAGCAATGGGCAAATGCAGAAAGCAAGTCTAGAAAGTTTTGGTCACATTTCTACAATCAAACGGCTTTTTTGATCGATCGTAAGGATGAACGGGAAGGCAATACCTTTAATCTGAACCCGTTTTCATCAGATGATGAGAATCAGTTGGCATTGAATCAAAGTATTAGAAATGTACTGTTTTTTAACAGAGGAAAACAGCGTTACACCACATCTTATACCTATTTAAATAATAGTTTGCGATCTGTGCTGTCTGTTGGGTTTCAGGAAAACCGATTGGAAAGTCATCAGTTGCAATTCAATCATAAATTTGCAAAAAGCTGGTTGGCAAATTTAGAGTCAAGTTTTGAGACCAACGAGAGTGAAAACGAGAACTTCGTGTCAAGAAATTTTGAGTTGGAGGAAATACGATTTGAACCAAAGTTGTCGTATATCTTTAATGAAAATGCGCAGTTTGACATCTTCTATCAATACACTACAAAAGACAATACAATAGGTGATAAGGAGAATTTATTACAGAATAATTTCGGATTGTCATTTACCTATAACAATGCCCAAAAAATTGCTTTGACTGGAGAGGTCAATTATTTTAAAAACGACTATGAAGGCAACCCAAACTCTCCGGTTGCTTATCAGATTTTGGAAGGTCTTCAACCGGGAAACAATTTTACTTGGAGTCTACTCGCACAGAAGAAGCTGACCAAGTTTTTGGATTTAAACTTGAATTATTTCGGAAGGAAAACCGAAACCAGTAAAACCATTCATACTGGAACAGTTCAGCTGAAAGCCTATTTTTGATGAATTTTTGTGTTGGCATTTTTTAGTTTTTAATAATTTTTCTCGTAAGACTCTTTTGATTTCCGCTTGAGACATGTAGGAAGTACACACCTGAATTTAATGAAGATAAATCTATTTTATATTGCAGTGACTTTGGAGTCATTTTGAGAATTTCTTCTTGCAGAATATTATATAATTTCAATTCAGAAATAGGAATTTCAGAATTTACATTTAAAATGTTATTTACTGGATTAGGATAAATCTCTATGGAAGTGTTATCTACTTCATAAATTGATAAATTACTCGAATTTTCAACAATGTTAAGTGCTTGATCAGCATTTAAATTAGTGATAATGTCCTCAATCCCACTTGGCCATCTTACTTTAACATAATCGATTGTCGTGAATTGGCCTGTTCCAAAAAACTCTGAACTGGAATTTTGCGTCAAATATCCTTCGCCACACTGCACTTGTCTGTATTGCTTTTCACCATTTACTGAAATTTCTATGGATGCTCCAATACCATCACGATTACTGATGCTACCTTCAAGATTGACTTTCAGCCAATGGTTAGTTGTGCTGCTGAGATTTTCCCAAATATCTATTGTTTGATTATAACTATTGGTAACGACTAAGTCTGGGTAACCATCATTATTTATATCTCCAATGGCATTGCAAAAACTTGGTTTTTCATCATTGGCAAATCCAATATTACTTGGAATTTGAAAAGTGCCATTACTTAGTTTTTCATAAAAAACAGAGGTGTTTGCCGAAGGCATATTAAATGAAGAGCTACTCACATAAAGATCGAGATCTGTATCTAGATCAGCATCCATAAAGACGGCTCCCCAAGTAAAACCTCCATGCTCACAACCTGTCGCGACCGCCATATCAGTAAACGTTTCATCACCATTATTTACAAGTAAAGCAGTGTTTCCTACATTGGTAACATAAATATCTATCCACCCGTCATTATTGTAATCGCCTACTGTAGTAGTCATGGCATTAAAGGCTAAGTCTGTTCCTGATTCAAAACCGATTTCAGTAAATGTACCATCACCATTGTTTCTGTACAACTGATTCAAGTTATAGGCCTTATCGGTAGATGTGTAGATATCTTGCCATCCATCATTATTAATATCAATGAAAACGGCACAGAATGTTTGATGGCTATCAGCGTCTATTCCAGCTGCAGCAGAGACATTAGTAAATGTTCCATTGCCATTGTTCTTATAGAGATAATTAGGAACCATGATATCTGAGGTGGCACCTTTGTTGCTTAAAAACACATCTAAAAATCCATCATTATCATAATCTCCCCAACTAGCACCATTAGTGTAAATGTTTATGGTTGGCAACCCTGAAGAAAAAGTAATGTCTTGAAAATTAAGATTGCCTAAGTTCTCAAACAGTTTGTTGCCATTGGTTGCACTTCCAATAAATAAATCTTTATCACCATCATTGTCGATATCAACCCAATTAATTTGTTTTGTTTCATAATTAATAGGTCCTAATAAGGTGATTGGAGTAAATGTTCCGTTATTGTTTTTATAGAATCTAAGGTTTTGACCATCACCAGAAGCAAACGATAAGTCATCCCATCCATCATTATCAAAATCCACAAATGAAACACCACTTCCTAAATAAGGATTTCCGCTGGTATAATTCACACCTAGCAGAGTAGCGTTATTTTGAAAATTTATTTGCGAAAATGATGCGTAGGTAATGGCAATCATTATGTAAAATATCGATGGTTTAAACATACTACACAACAATCATAAATGTTAATATTGTGCTAATGTCGTAAATAATATGTTAAAATGTAATTTTTTACATGTTAAATATCTAGACTGAATGGTTTAATGGCAATAAAAAAACCCAAGCAATGGCTTGGGTTTTGGTTAGGTAGAACTTAATGTCTACTGGGTTTTTTTGTTACATCTTCATCAACCATTCTTTAACATCTACCTCTTTTTTGATGATGTCTCGAAGTTCCTCAATTTTTACGCGCTTTTGTTCCATAGTATCTCTATGACGAATAGTCACTGTATTGTCTTCTATACTTTCACCATCAACGGTAATACAAAATGGTGTTCCAGCGGCATCTTGTCTGCGGTAACGTCTTCCTACGGCATCTTTCTCATCATAATCTACATAGAAATCCCATTTCAAATTATCAACGATGTCTTTAGCCATTTTGGTTAATGCTTCATCTTTTCTTACCAAAGGCAAAATAGCAGCTTTGGTTGGTGCTAATACTGCAGGCAATTTTAGAACGGTTCTTACACTGCCATCTTCCAAAGCTTCATCTTGTAAACTATTTGAAAACACTGCTAAGAACATACGGTCTAAACCGATAGAAGTTTCCAAGACATAAGGTGTGTAGCTGGCATTTTCCTCATGGTCGAAATACTGTAATTTTTTTCCAGAGTATTCTTCGTGTTGTTTCAAATCGAAATCCGTTCTGGAGTGGATACCTTCCAATTCCTTGAATCCGAATGGAAATCTAAACTCAATATCTGTTGCAGCATCAGCATAATGCGCTAATTTTTCGTGGTCATGGAAACGGTAATTGTCATCACCCATTCCAAGTGATTTATGCCATTTTAATCGAGTTTCTTTCCAATAGTCAAACCATTCCTTTTGAGTACCTGGTTTGATAAAGAATTGCATTTCCATTTGTTCGAACTCGCGCATTCTGAAAATGAACTGTCGTGCAACGATTTCATTTCTGAAGGCTTTTCCGGTTTGTGCAATTCCGAAAGGAATTTTCATACGACCGGTTTTTTGAACGTTTAGAAAGTTTACAAAAATACCTTGAGCAGTTTCCGGACGTAAATATAAGTCCATTGCATGCTCAGCACTGGCACCGAGTTTGGTTCCGAACATCAAGTTGAATTGCTTCACATCAGTCCAATTTTTTGAACCCGTTAAAGGATCGGCAATATCCAATTCCTCGATAAGCGCTTTAACATCAGCTAGGTCTTCATTTTCCAAAGATTTACCCAAGCGCTTTAAAATGGCATCACCTTGTTCTTGGTATTTAAGAACTCTAGGGTTCGTAGCCAAAAACTGCTCTTTATCAAAAGCCTCACCAAAGCGTTTTTCAGCTTTCTTGACTTCTTTTTCTATTTTGGCATCTAATTTTGCTACGTAGTCTTCAACCAGAACATCGGCACGATAGCGTTTTTTAGAGTCTTTGTTGTCAATCAAAGGATCGTTAAAGGCATCAACGTGACCTGAGGCTTTCCAGGTAGTTGGGTGCATAAATATTGCAGCATCAATACCAACAATATTATCATGCATTTGTACCATGGCTTTCCACCAATAGTCTCGAATGTTTTTCTTCAGTTCTGCTCCATTTTGTGCATAATCATACACTGCACTAAGTCCGTCGTAGATTTCACTACTCTGGAACACGTAACCATACTCTTTTGCGTGAGAGATTACTTTTTTGAATTGATCGTCGTTTGCCATGCCACAAAAATAAAAAACCGCTCCAATTAATAGAACGGTTCAAGATAAATTATATGTATTTTTTTAATATAACTGAACTTCAGTATTGCCTAGTTTACGGTCTTTGTTGAACACATTGATGAAATAGGTCCCTTTGGTAAGTGGTCGTTCATCATTTTCAGCTTCAACATCAACACAGATATCTACTACTTCATTATCATATTGGACAATTTTCTTTAAGCTATAGATTAATGAAGAGTTTCCAAAATTAATAGCGCCTTTATCAGCCATGACATTGTTTTGCGGATTTACAATCTGAATGTAAATTTCTTTCTCACCTTTTTCAGTAAGAGCGTTTTCAGCTAAGGTGAAACACACCTCAATTTGCTGTACTTTTTTTGCTTTATTGGTTGGGAGTTTATTGCCAAGTAAAGAAGCATAGGAATTAGCTTCGAAGGAATTGGCTGTTAGTAAAGCACCTTTCTCAAGACTTTCGGTTAGATACTTGTTTTCTTCTATAAGTGTACTGTTGGTCTTGCGTTGATTTTGAAGTTCACTGTAAGTTACTAGTTTTTCCTTCTGGAGATTCTCATTTATTAACTGAAGAGAATCAATAGTGCCAAACAGGCTTTTATTCTTTTGCTTTATGGAATACAATTGATTTTTAAACCTAGAGACAACAGAAAGATTACTACGTAGCATTCGTATAGAGTCTAAAGCTGATCTTGTGTCTTTTTTAGCAGCTTCCAACTGAGTGGAGATCAATTTATTTGTGACAGAAACTTCGTCATATCTCGAAATCATTTGAGATAATTCACTTTCAACCAGCTTCTTTTCCTGTTCTAAAAATTGTTGATGTGCCTTTATGGATTGATAATTAGTATAACTAAAAACGCTTAAAACTGTGACCGCAACTATTAATGAACCAATAATTAATCTGTAGTTAAATAATTGAGGGTTAACTATCATTATTAATTTTTGTTATTTTACCTTGCGAAACTAGATAATATGTTAGCGATATTTTATTTTAATCGATGAAATGATAATAAATTTGTTAAACTTGTTTTTTCCTAAGGTTTGCTTGTCTTGCCAAAACTATTTGACAGACAATGAAGTACATATTTGTACATCTTGCCGTCATCAATTGCCATTGACAAATTTTCATTTCGATAACGAAAACGCTGTCCATAAAATGATGTATGGACGCGTTAAGTTAGAGCAGGCAACAGCATTGTTGCATTTTTCAAAAAAGGGAAGGGTCCAACGTCTTATGCATAATTTGAAGTATAAAGGACAAGAAGTTGTCGGTCAAGTTTTGGGCGAATGGTTGGGAGAGGAGTTGCAAGCATCGGAACAGTACAAGTCGGTTGACGTTGTTGTTCCTGTTCCAATACATCCTTCTAAATTAAGAAAACGAGGGTATAACCAAGTAGCGAAATTTGGAAAAGCTCTAGCTCAAGCATTGAATGCGGAATATGTAGATTCAGTATTGCTAAAATCGAAGTCAACGGCGACACAGGTTTTTAAAGACAGATTAACGCGCAGTGCAACAGTGGAAGAAGGATTTTCACTTTTTAAACCTGAAATTATTAAAGGAAAGCATATTTTATTGGTAGATGATATCATAACAACGGGATCTACTTTAGAGGCCTGTTCTCAGGCACTACTTAAAGCCAAGGATGTAAAATTGAGTATAGCAACTATGGCCATTACAGATTGATATTTTTAGGATTGTCAAAAGCGAGTTAATTGTTTTGAGAGTGGATGAAATAGTTGTTAATTTGTTCAAAATTTATAAATGAATGCGTACTTATTGGATTAAGTTTTTGGTGGTATTTGTTGCTCTAACAACGATTTTTAGTTGTGCCAATAGAGGACGTCCTTCAGGTGGAGAAAAAGACAAAGAACCTCCAGTGATCACGCGAGTGGTACCCGAAAACTATACTACAAACTTTAAAGGGAATGAAATTCGTATTTATTTTGATGAGTTTATTAAAATAAAAAACCTTCAAAAGCAGCTCATTATTTCACCTCCAATGGAAACCCAGCCAATTATTACACCTTTGGGTTCAGCAAGTAAATACATTAAGATTGTTATTAATGATACGCTTAAGGCAAACACAACCTATGCCTTTAACTTTGGTCAAAGTATCGTCGATAATAACGAAGAGAACCCTTATGATTATTACAGATATGTTTTTTCTACTGGAGATCATATAGATTCACTTTCAGTAAAAGGAACGATTCTCGATGCCGAAAAATTAAAGCCTGATAACTTCGTTTCTGTAATGCTTTATGAATTGGATTCCACATATACCGATTCAACAGTGTATAAACAAAAACCAAAGTATATAACAAATACTTTAGACAGTTTAACCACCTTTAGTATTGAAAACATTAAGGAAGGTCAATACAAGTTAATTGCGCTTAAGGATGAAAACGGAAACTTTACCTACCAGCAAAAAAGTGATAAAATAGGGTTTTATGAAGGCGTGGTTACTGTTCCAACCGATACTGCTTACACCATCAAACTGTTTAAGGAAGAACTCGATTTTGATGCGAAAAGACCACGTCAAGTTGCCGGACAGAAAATTGCGTTTGGGTATGAAGGGGATTTTGCCGACATGAAAATTGAAATGTTGGGAAATAAGCCTGACGATTTTGAAAAACGTATCACTAAAGACAAAACTACAGATACCTTATATTATTGGTATAAACCAAAGATAGAATTGGATTCAGTTTTATTTTTAGTTACCAATAAAACCTTTTCAGATACGCTTACGCATAAGTTTCGTGATGTAGAAAGAGATTCACTTGTAGTTAGTGCTATTAAGTCTGGAACCTTGAACTTCAATGAAAACCTTGAAATTGGAGCTAATATTCCTTTTGAAAAAATCAATGAGGAGTTGATCACTATTTTAGATAAGGATTCGATTGAAGTGCCTTTTACGACGGAATTTAATCGCTTAGAAAACAAGTATTCTGTGAAGTTTGATAAAACGGAAGCACAATCTTACAGGATTCAATTGCTTCCTAATAGTTTGGAAGATTTTTTCGGAAACGTAAATGACACATTAGACTACAATGTAAGAACCAAAACCTTTGCTGATTATACCAATATTAGAGTGCGTTTAGAAAATGCGCAATATCCAGTTATTGTTCAGCTAACCGATAAAAAAGGAGAAGTAAAATACGAGCAGTTTGCAACCGAACCTAAAGCTTTCGATTTTAAAAACCTAGAGCCCAACGAATATTATATTAGAGTGGTTTTTGATACGAATGGAAATCAAAAGTGGGACTCAGGAAATTATCTTTTACAACGACAACCTGAACGTATTAGTTATGCTAAAGGACTTATTGACGGTCGAGCTGGTTGGGATTACCCTGAAGAGGTGTTTACTCTAGACTAAAAGTATCCCTGTCCTTTAAAAAACCTAACTTGGTTCTGTAAGTTTCAATAATGGATTTATTCAGCGTTACTATTTCAATAGTATCTTGATTTTCTGAAATATGATCCAGTCGATTTCCCAAAACATCATAAACAGCAGAATGTCCAGAATATTCATGTTTATTGCCATCATATCCTACACGATTGACACCAACACAATAGCTCATATTTTCTATGGCTCTAGCTTTTAGAAGTGTGTCCCAAGCATCTATTCTAACTTTAGGCCAATTAGCCACGTATAAAAGAAGGTCATAGTTTTCAACATTTCTTGACCATACAGGGAAACGCAAATCATAACAAACCTGAAGCTTTATTTTCCAGTTTTTATAATCCACAATTGTGTTTGAAGTTCCAGCTTCATAAACCTTATGTTCACCAGCAAGAGTAAATGTATGGCGTTTGTCGTAGCTATCGACTTGTCCGTTGGGATGAACAAACAACATCCGATTAAAGTAATGGTTTTTGTCTTTAATGACCAGGCTTCCTGTAATAGCACATTGATTCTTACTTGAAAGTTGCCTCATCCATTCAACGGTATTACCAGACATTTGTTCAGCAACTGCTTCTGCATTCATGGTGAAGCCTGAAGTGAACATTTCGGGAAGTATAACCAAATCTACAGACTCATTTATAGAATCGATTTTTTGACTAAGATTGATTCTGTTTTGTTCAGGGTTTTCCCAAGCAAGGTCGGTTTGTATTAAAGCAATTTTCAACGCATTTTCCATGACTTAAAATTACAAATTTCAAAATGAAATGAAGTTGGTGGCCAGACATAAAAAAATCCACTATGATAATGAAAATCAAAGTGGATTTGTGATTAGGGATCATTTATATATTATAGCTTTCGCTTGGCCTTATCTAGATCAGATTTAAGTTTTTCCAATTTTTTAAGCCAATCGGCTTCATCCTTTGGAGATAATTTCCCTTTGCGCTTTAGTTTGTCATATTTTTTTTGTGCCTTACTCAAATTTTTCGTGGCTTTATCAAAGCGTTTTTGAGCCTTTTCTTGTTGTTTTAGTTCTTTTTCAGCCTTTTTTTGCGCTTTTTCGGCCTTTTTTTGTGCTTTTTCAGCTTTTTCTTTGGCTTTCTCCAGTTTTTTGGCTTCTTTTTCAGCTTTAGCGTCCTCTTTTAACGCTTTAGCTTCCATTTTCGACTTTTGAGATAATTCGAAAATAGCTTTCTTTTCTTCCGCTTTTAAGGTATCGGTAACATCTCTCCCCTCAAGAAAAATACGTTCATTTTTAACTTCATATGTTTTTCCGTTTCTTTCTACATTCTGTGCATTTATAGAAATGCTAAAGAGAAGAATACATAGACAAATAATATATTTCATGGTAATGTGTTTTTGTATCTATAATTTTAGACCTGCAAAAATAAAGGATGTCACATGAAATTATGTTAAATTTTATTTAGAATTTCAGAAGCTTGCTTTAAGGTCTCATTTGTTTTGGCAAAACAAAATCGCAGTACTTTATGGTCTTGAAAATCATCGTAAAAAACAGATAGAGGAATGGAGGCAATACCTTTTTCAATAGTGAGTTGTTCTGCAAATCTCACATCATTTTCAGTGCTGATCTCTGAATAATCCAAGACCTGAAAATAGGTGCCATTTGAAGGTTTGAACTTAAATCGTGAATCTTTGATAAGATTTAAAAAGGTATCACGTTTTTCTTGATAAAACTCAGGTAATTCGATAAAATTATCAGGGTTTTGTAAATGTTCTGCTAATGCTTTTTGAGTCGGATGATGTACTGAAAACACATTGAATTGATGAACGTTGCGAAAGGCTTCCATAAGAATTTTAGGGGCACAACAATAACCAACTTTCCAGCCTGTATTATGAAATGTTTTCCCGAATGAAGCCGTAATAAAACTACGTTGTTTTAGATTCTTAAAACGACACACGCTCTGGTGTTGCTGGTTGTCAAAAATGATATGCTCATAGACTTCATCACTCAGGACAATTATGTCTGTATTCTTCGTAATGTCCTCAAGCTGTAACATATCAGAAGCACTTAAGACTGTTCCACTTGGGTTATGAGGTGTGTTGATAATAATCATTTTGGTTTTTGGAGTCACAGCAGTTTTTACAGTTTCCCACGGAATGGTATACTCAGGAGTTTCTAGAGCTATAGCAATTGTTTTACCACCATTGACTTCAATAGCTGGTTGATAGCAATCGTAAGCAGGTTTGAAGATGATGACTTCATCATTTGGTTTAATGAAAGCAGAAATAATGGTGAAAATAGCTTGAGTTGCTCCAGCTGTGACCGTAATTTCAGATTCGGGATGATAGGTAGTGTTATATAGCAATTCAAATTTTTTAGAAATAGCTTCCCTTAAATCTAGTCGTCCTGCCATTGGTGCATATTGATTGTAACCCGAGTTCATGGCACTTGAGACACCATCAATAAGTTTTTGATCACTTTTGAAGTTCGGAAATCCTTGCGATAGATTAATGGCATTGTGCTCATTGGCCAACGCACTCATAACCGAAAAGATAGAGGTTTCTACGTGTGGAAGTTTGGATTTGAATTGCATGTTTAAAAATACGGATTTGAATCGATTAATTATAGCCACCAGTTTGCAAAAAAACCATGACATCATTAATACAGGTTTTTAAGTTGGTTTTCACTTCAGATTCCCAAAACCGGAATACCGTAAAGCCAAGATTTTCCAATTGTTGGTTGACTTCGCGATCACGTTGCATGTTCCGTTCTATTTTTGGAATCCAGAACTTACGATTGCTTTTAAGTGTTGCTTTGCGTTCGATCCAATTGTAGCCATGCCAAAAATCGCCATCAATGAATACGGCTATTTTATATTTTTTAATCGAAACATCTGGCCTACCAGGAAGTTGTTTGTTGTTTACACGATAGCGCACGCCTTCATTCCATAGTGCTTTTCTGAAACGCATTTCGGGTTTGGTGTTTTTGCTACGAATCTTGCTCATGATTTTTGAGCGCTTTTTTGTGGTGTAAAACCCAGCAGATTCCTCAAAGCGAGGGACTTTTATTTTGGCTTCTGAATATGGCATCAGTTCTAAAATAACGGATTTAAATGGAATTTCAAGGGTTCTTACCCAAAAAGAAAACCCTTACATTGCTGTAAGGGTTATAAGTATGATGAGATACTGAAACTAGTTCAGTATGACGTATGTTTAGTATCTGTAGTATTCAGGTTTGAATGGTCCTTCAACCTCTACACCAATATAATCGGCTTGATCTTTACGAAGCTCTGTCAACTCTACACCAATTTTTTCCAAGTGTAACTTGGCTACTTTTTCATCTAGATGTTTTGGTAACATATACACTTTGTTTTCATAAGCATCTCTGTTGTTCCACAGCTCAATCTGAGCTAAAGTTTGGTTTGTAAATGAGTTACTCATGACAAAGCTTGGATGACCCGTTGCACAACCAAGGTTGACCAAACGACCTTCAGCTAGAATGATGATATCCTTTCCATTTACAGTGTACTTATCTACTTGAGGTTTGATTTCCACGTGAGTACTGCCATGATTTTTCTTCAACCAAGCCATGTCAATTTCATTGTCAAAATGCCCAATATTACATACGATGGTTTTGTCTTTCATAGCTTCAAAATGCTCACCTCTTACAATGTCTTTGTTTCCAGTAGTTGTAATTACAATATCAGCATTTCCTACGACACTTTCCAGTTTCTTTACTTCAAATCCGTCCATAGCAGCTTGCAATGCACAAATTGGGTCGATTTCAGTTACAGTAACAATACTTCCAGCACCTTTAAAAGATGCGGCAGTTCCTTTACCTACATCACCATAACCACAAACCACAACACGTTTACCAGCAAGCATCACATCTGTAGCACGACGAATTGCGTCAACAGCACTTTCGCGACATCCATATTTATTATCAAACTTTGATTTTGTAACAGAATCGTTAACGTTAATTGCTGGCATAGCCAAAGTTCCGTTTTTCATACGTTCGTACAAACGGTGAACACCAGTAGTCGTTTCTTCAGACAATCCGTTGATACCTTTTGTCAACTCTGGATATTTATCGAATACCATATTGGTTAAATCACCACCATCATCCAAAATCATGTTCAAAGGTTTGCGATCTTCTCCAAAGAATAAGGTTTGTTCAATACACCAATCAAATTCCTCTTCATTCATCCCTTTCCATGCATACACAGGGATGCCAGCAGCAGCAATAGCAGCAGCAGCTTGATCTTGTGTTGAAAAGATGTTGCAAGAACTCCAAGTGACTTCTGCACCAAGAGCCACCAAAGTTTCGATTAAAACGGCTGTTTGGATGGTCATATGAAGACATCCTGCAATGCGAGCACCTTTTAAAGGTTGAGATTCTTTGTATTCTTCACGAAGACTCATTAATCCTGGCATTTCAGCTTCAGCCAATTCTATTTCCTTTCTTCCCCATTCTGCAAGAGACATGTCTTTTACTTTGTAAGGCACGTAAGTAGATGTTTTTGTATTCATAATTATTTCTTTCTATCTATATTTGCGTTTGCAGGTGCAAAGGTAATCATTAACTTTCAGATATTTAAATGCCACTTTACAAAACTATTCAGGTCAATTCGCAAACTATTGTTAAAATTTGGAAGATTACCGAATCTTATGAGGAATTGATGGCACCACTAGATCTTAAATCTAATAGTTTGGAACGTGTTTTAGGCATGAAAAGTGAATTGCATCAACGTGGATTTCTTAGTGTTCGTCATTTGTTGAGAGATTCTGGTTATACAGATCAAGACTTATACTATGATACAAATGGGAAGCCTCATTTAAAAGATGGAAAGCATATTTCTATTACGCATTCGTTTACCTTTTCTGGAATTATTATCAGTGATTCTGAAGTTGGCATAGACATTGAAATGCAGCGTGATAAAATTGCAATTATCGCTAAAAAGTTTGTCGATTATGAATTTAAATATCTTAGCAAGACAGATGCAGATTATGTTAAAAAACTAACCGTCATTTGGGGCATTAAGGAATCGCTTTATAAGTTGTTTGCCACACCTGGTATGCTATTTAGAGAACATTTTTTGGTCATTCCATTTATGCTGGAAGATCAGGCTACTGTGGCTTGGATAGATTATCAGGACAAAAAATACCGATACCAAACCCAATTTCTGGAATTTGAAGGATTTACTTGTGCCTTTGTTACCGCTTAAATGAAAGGAATTTATTATCACATAACACAAAGTGTTTCAGAGGGCAAAAAGAGTTTGGCGGTTTTGATTGACCCTGATAAAATGACAGTTCAAAATGTTCCTGGTTTCATTGAAAATGTCAACAATTCAATAATCACTTTTATCTTCGTTGGTGGCAGTACTGTAGAAACTGAAGCTACACATATATTGGTTTCCGAAATAAAAAAACACACTAGTTTGCCCGTTGTGCTCTTTCCTGGTGATGTGACACAGATTTCAGAAGCAGCTGATGCTCTCTTGTTTTTATCTTTGATATCAGGTGATAATCCAGAATATTTAATAGGCAAACATATAAAAGCCGTTCCCAAGTTGATGCATAGTGATTTGGAGACCATTCCAACAGGCTATATTTTAATTGAAAACGGCAAACAAACAACGGTTGAAAAGGTTACTGAAACTAAGCCAATTCCAAGGGAAAACAAAGAGCTCATAATGCACACTTCTAAAGCAGCTGAGTTACTCGGAATGCAATTAATTTATCTTGAAGCGGGAAGTGGTGCTTTGCATCCTGTTCCTTTGGAAACCATTCGTCTTGTAAAACAAAATTTAAACATACCTCTTATTGTTGGAGGAGGTATACGAAGTAAGCAGCAACTTAACAATGCTTTTGAGGCTGGAGCAGATATTGTTGTTATTGGAACAGCCTTTGAAACGAATGAAGCCTTTTTTGAAGAATTAAAACCATAACCATGAACATTTCAGTAGAGCTAACCTTAACGCCATTACACGATGATTATGAACCAGCCATCATTCATTTTATAAAACAACTTCGAGCCTCAGGCTTGAAAGTTTTGGAAAATCCGTTGAGCACACAAGTGTATGGCGATTATGATGAGGTCATGACTGTGTTGAATAAAGAAATCAAAGATGCTTTTCTGTTGATCGAACGTGGGTTGCTTCACATGAAAATTGTTAAATCTGATCGCTACGATTATGAACCCCATTTTTGAATTTCTGTTCGGTCAATACAAAGACTACGCTTCCATTGACATTGCATTAGAATTGATTGCGGTTGTTTTTGGGTTCTTATCGGTTTGGTTTTCGAAACAAAACAAGATTTGGGTCTTTCCAACAGGGATGATCAGCACAGCCATTTTTGTCTATCTTTTAGTTAAATGGGAATTGTTAGGCGATATGATGATCAATGCCTACTATTTTATCATGAGTGTTTATGGATGGTATGTTTGGACCCGAAAGGTTGATGCAACGCATGTGACACCAATTTCCAAAACAACAGTAAACGAAAAAATGATGAGTGTTGTCATTTTTTTGCTAACACTCGGGTTTGTTTATGTGGTTTATAAATCATTTGATAAATGGACTTCTTGGGTAGCTTACGTAGATACGTTAACCACAGCTTTGTTTTTTGTTGGTATGTGGCTCATGGCGAGGCGTAAGATTGAAAATTGGATCTTATGGATCATTGGCGATATCATTTCTGTACCATTATATTTTTATAAAGGTTTTACTTTTACAAGTTTTCAGTATCTCGGATTTACTATTATTGCTATTTTTGGATACATCGCATGGAAGAAACACTTAAACAAATCACTCACACTAACCCAAACTGTTTAAAGGTTGTACTTTTTGGTCCAGAATCTACCGGAAAATCAACTTTAGCTGAAGCCTTATCAAAACATTTCAATACGGTTTTTGTAGAAGAGTTTTCCCGAAGCTATGCTGAACAAAAAAAAGAGGATGGTGAAGTTTTGACCAAAGCAGATGTTTTACCAATTGCGGTTGGTCAAATGCAGTTGGAAAATGAGCGATTAAAGAAGGCTAACAAAATATTGATTTGTGATACAGACTTATTGGAAACATTGGTTTACTCTAAAATGTATTATAATGGATTCTGTCCTGAACCAGTAAAAAAATATGCTGAAGAAAACACTTACGATTTATATTTTTTAACTTATATTGATATGCCTTGGGAAGCTGATGGTATCCGTGACCAACCACATGATAGGCTACAACAATTCAAAACATTTGAAGCCGCTTTAAATCACTTCAAAAAGCCTTATGTTGTTGTTAAAGGTGCGTTTGAAGAACGCTTAAGCTTTTGCATAAACCAAATTAATGAACTATTAAACGACACACATTGAATTTTTCAAAACAAGATATAGCCCAAATAGAGAAAAAGGGATTAACCGTTAAACAAGTTGAGCAACAGATAGAAATTTTTGAAGATGGATTGCCGTTTTCAAATTTGGTTTCTGCTGCCACAATAGGTAATGGGATCTTAAGTTTAACAGAGCAAGAAATTGACGATTATGTTTTAAAATATGAATCGCAATTACAAGCGCTTTCTATTTTAAAATTTGTTCCGGCCTCAGGAGCAGCCACACGCATGTTCAAGTTTTTATTTAAGTTCTTGAATGAATACGATATCGATAAGGAAAGTATAAATTCATATATCAATACCCACAACAATAAGGATTTATCCATATTCTTCATCGGATTGGAAAAATTTCCTTTTTATCACATTGTAATCGAAAAGCTTCTAAAATCATATCCAGATTTTTATGAGCTATCAACCGATAAACAGCGCTTGCTTTTTGTTAAGATGATGTTAGATGCGAACAAATTGAACTATGGAAATTATCCCAAAGGATTATTGCCGTTTCATGAGTATAAGAATCAAATCATTTCTACAGCTTTTGAAGAGCATTTATTTGAATCGGCACTATATTCTCCTGATGGAAAGGATGTTTGCCTTCATTATACCATTTCAGAACAGTATAACCATAAGTTTGACAAAGAATTTGAGCGTATCAAGAAAAAAGTGGAAACCAAAACCCAATCGAAATTTGACATTTCATTTTCACATCAAAAAGAGTCTACAGATACAATTGCTGTAACACCAAAGGACGAACCATTTAGGGAAGTTGATGGATCGCTGTGCTTTAGGCCTTCTGGGCATGGCGCGTTGTTGGAAAACCTAAATGATTTGGAGGCTGACATCATTTTTATCAAAAATATAGATAACGTTGTCAATTTCAAGTACAAGGAAATCGTTGCCAAATACAAAAAGATGTTGGCTGGTATTTTGATAGAGTTACAAGGGAAAGTATTCCATTATCTTAAAATTCTGGATGAAGGATCACCTTCAGAAGATATGCGAGTAGAGATAGGAGAATTTTTAATCAATAAATTAAATGTTAGAATTAATAGTGAATTCGAAAAGTATTCTGCAAAATATCAAATGGAATACTTAATAGAAAAACTTAATCGTCCGATACGTGTGTGTGGAATGGTCAAAAATGAAGGAGAGCCAGGAGGTGGACCATTTTGGGTCAAGGACGAAAGTGGCAATGAATCACTGCAAATTGTTGAATCGGCTCAAATCAATAAAAAGAATAAACACCAAAAGAGAATTCTAAAATCATCAACGCATTTCAACCCAGTTGATTTAGTTTGTAGCGTTAAAAACTACAAAGGAGAAAAGTTTGATCTTAAAGCATATGTAGATCCTAAAGCGGCTTTTATTACTATGAAAACCAAAATGGGTAAAGACTTGAAAGCTCTTGAGTTACCTGGACTTTGGAATGGAAGTATGGCCAATTGGAATACGATTTTTGTTGAGGTGCCATTGATTACCTTCAATCCTGTAAAAACGGTTAACGATCTTTTAAAAGCACCACACCAAATCAAATAAATATGTTTGATGAAGAGGCTATAGTCAAGGAATTTTCATTTAAAGCCATACGAAGTTCGGGTGCTGGTGGTCAGCATGTGAATAAGACAGCTTCAAAAGTTGAATTGTTGTTCAATATTGATCAATCTGAAGTCTTATCACAAGATCAAAAAGACATTCTTCAGTTGCACTTAAAACATCGACTCACAAAAGCTTCGGTATTGATACTTCAATGCGGAACAAGTCGAAGTCAGCATAAAAATAAAGAAATCGTCATCAAGAGATGTCTTGAGCTACTTAAAGATAATCTTATCGAAGACAAGGAACGGATTCCAACAAAAACACCTAAAAAGGCAGTCAAGAAACGTTTGGAAAATAAAAAAAGGGTATCTCAAAAAAAAGCCAATCGTCAACCACCTCAAATGGATTCATAATAAGGACTTCTAAATTTCATTAATAAAGTCTGATTTCATTGTTCCAATCCATAAATCTGTTATATCTTTGCGACGTTCTCAAAAGGGGTGCTTCAACCTAAATTCAAAAGATTTAGCGCAAGCTGAGATCATACCCATAGAACCTAGAACAGGTAATGCTGTTTAGGAAGCGAGCGTAAAGAAAGTGTCTGGTAGACATTTTTAGCAAGTGCAATAAGGTCATCAATGTTTGTTTTTACTTCTGAATTTGAATGTTTATTTTTAAAATACACATGAAAGGATTCAAAATGAAAATAGCATTTTGATATTGCAATAGTTTAACGTTCAAAAATCATTTATTAACCTTGAATAATTGCCTCTTTTTATTCGATTAAAATTGTATTAATCGTATGAAAAATCTATTCAAAACAAAATTGTTTTACGAGCAAACAAATAGTCGTATCAAACTATTGCCACTGTTTGTTTTTGTGTTTATCAATGCACTTGGCTTTGCCCAAGACCAAGACCAAGAAAAAGAACAGGATTCCACTAAAATAGAAACACTTGATGAAGTTTTGGTAAAAGCTGTTCGAGTGGATGCCAAATCACCAATCACTCACAGTAATGTGACTAAGGCTGAGATCAAAAAAAGAAATTTGGGACAGGATATTCCAATCCTTTTAAATTTTTTACCATCAGTAGTTACTACTTCAGATGCTGGAGCTGGTATTGGATACACAGGAATACGTGTTCGTGGTGTCAGTGCGCAATCGACTAACATCACCATCAACGGAATTCCATATAACGATGCTGAATCTCTAGGAACATTTTGGGTCAATCTTGGCGATTTTGCATCTTCTGTAGAGAGTTTGCAATTGCAACGTGGTGTTGGTACTTCAACGAATGGTTCAGGTGCTTTTGGTGCTAGTGTCAATGTGTTAACAGATGCAGTTTCCAATAAGGCTAATGGTGAAATATCTAATTCATTAGGAAGCTTTAACACGCGAAAACATACTGTTAAGTTTAGTACAGGATTATTAAATGACCACTTTGAAATCGCTGGACGACTATCTAATATTTCCTCTGATGGTTATATTGACAGAGCATCGACCGATTTAAAATCTTATTTTTTACAAGGGTCTTATATCAATGGCAATACGTTGATTAAAGCCATTACCTTTGGCGGACAAGAACTAACATACCAATCATGGTTCGGTATCGATGAAGAGACGCTTAAGAACGATCGTACCTTCAATCCGGCTGGTCAGTATACCGATGACGATGGAAATACTCAGTTTTACGACAGAGAAGTAGATGATTACAAACAAGATCATTATCAGCTGCACTGGAACCAGCATTTCAATAATCAATGGTCAATGAATCTTGGATTGAATTACACCCACGGAAGAGGCTTTTTTGAGCAGTTTAGGGAAGATGATGACTTTGAAACCTATGGCTTTGAACCTATAACAGTTAACGGACAACCACAAACGACTACCGATTTGATTAGACGACGTTGGCTCGATAATGACTTTTATGTCATTAATGCAAGTATCAATTATAAAAACAATAATTTGGATATGATTTTCGGGACCTCATTCAGTCATTATGATGGAGATCATTTTGGAGAAGTAATTTGGGCTGAATTTGCTAGTCAAAGTGACATTCGTGACCGTTACTATGAAGGTAATGGAAAGAAGAATGATGTTTCTGTATTCTCTAAAGCAAATTATAGACTCAATGAAAAAATCAAGCTATATGGCGACTTGCAAATTCGAAATGTAAATTATGAAACATCTGGCATCAATTCAAACTTAACAGAGTTTAGGGTAGATAAAAATTACACTTTTTTTAATCCAAAAGCAGGAGTGACTTTTGAAGTGAATGATAAAAATGATCTTTACTTTTCTTATGCAAGAGCCAATAGAGAACCTAGTAGAGATGATTTTGAGAATAATCCCGATATCGAGCCTGAACAGCTAAATGATTTTGAATTGGGATGGAGACACCGAAAAAACAACTTTAGTTTTAATGCCAATGCATACTTCATGTTGTATAATGAGCAATTGGTACTCACTGGAGATATAGATGGTGTTGGTAACCCAATTAGGACCAATAGTGGAGAAAGTTACCGATTGGGATTGGAGTTGGAAGCAGTAATTCCTGTTAGTCCAAAACTAACATTACAACCAAATGCCACGATAAGCTCCAATAAAAATAAAGAAACCATTATTTCTTTTGACGGAAATTTGGTTAATCTAGGGAAGACCGATATTGCATTCTCTCCTGAATTCATTGCAGCCAATGCAATTGTATATCAACCTATAGAGAATTTGCAAATGTCATTGCTCAGTAAGTTTGTTGGAGAACAGTTTATGAGCAATACTGAAGCGGAATTGTCTAAGTTGGATAGTTTTTTTGTGAATGATTTCAACATATCCTATACCATTAAACCAAAGTCAATTTTTAAGGAGATTACTTTGACAGGGTTGGTCAATAATCTGTTTAATGAAACATATGTTTCCAACGGATATTATTACACATTTGATGATGATTATTCAAATCCTGGAACGATTTCCACAATTGAAGGAGTTGGATTTTACCCACAGGCTACCACCAATTTTTTACTTGGTGCAACCTTAAAATTCTAATTAGGAGAAACGTATTTTAAAAGAACCCTTAGTAAAAAAACTAAGGGTTTTTATTTAGTTCGTAATGGTTAAATCAGAACCATTTACGCTAACTCGGTATTCCTTCAAGGCACAAGGTAATTGGGCACCATCAGCAAAACCTGTAAGTAAGTTATATTTATTGGCATCTTGACAGCCACAAGTAACAATAGTGCCTTCAAGAGTCATGATTGAACAGACATCTGGAACGTGATTAGGATCAGCAGCATCGTAGGCTCTGAAATTTCCTCCTACATTAGTGACATAAATACCAGCATTGCCCTCATTGGCTATATAAACCGAATTGGTAGAAAATGCCAATTGGCTGTATTGAGGTAAACTTAAACTTATGGTTCTGTTAATGCCAAAGTCGGATAGAAAATTACAATTATCATTAGTGTCGTCATCTTTTTTACATCCGACAATAACCAAACAAACAAATACTAAAATCAAAGGTCTCATAGCCATATTTTTCGCGTCTAAATTACAACAATTTTATAGGTCAATTAAATATTTTGTATCTTTGTAGTCTAAATCTCGTGTCAACGAGATTTTTTCATTAGTCCCGAACTCGTTCGGGATATTTTGAATATAGAGATTGATGATATTACGTAAACGTATGAATTATGAGTAAAGTATCTTATTATACTGCAGAAGGATTAAAAAAGCTTAGAGATGAGCTACAACAACTTAAAGATATAGAGCGTCCAAAAGCTTCACAAGCCATAGCTGACGCAAGAGATAAAGGCGATTTAAGTGAAAATGCCGAATACGACGCTGCTAAAGAGGCTCAAGGTCTTTTGGAAATGAAGATTTCCAAGCTTGAAGAGACTTTGTCTAATGCACGTGTTATTGACGAATCACAAATGGATACATCTAAGGTTTTGGTGTTGTCTAAAGTGAAAATAAAAAACCAAACCAATGGAATGGAGATGACTTACACATTAGTGGCAGATGGAGAAGCTGACTTAGCATCTGGTAAAATTTCTGTGAACTCTCCAATTGGTAAGGGACTTTTAGGTAAATCTGTAGGAGAAGTTGCCGAAGTACAAGTTCCTAATGGAACCATGAAATTTGACGTTTTGGAAATTAGCCGTTAAGAGAATAGCAGATAGTATTTCAACTTCAAAAAAACTTTAAAAGATTCCTATTGCTTAGGAATCTTTTTATATTTACAAGTACTATAAATTAATCAATTAACCGATGGCTTCTATCTTCTCAAAGATTATTGCTGGTGAAATTCCATCTTATAAAGTAGCAGAAACCGATGACTTTCTTGCCTTTCTAGATATTAATCCAAATGCCAAAGGACATACCTTATGTATTCCCAAAAAGGAAGTCGATAAAATATTCGATCTTGATGAGGCTACTTATACTGAACTCATGAAATTTTCACGTAAAGTTGCCATTGCTATTGAAAAAGCAGTTCCTTGTAAACGTGTTGGGATGACCGTTATTGGTCTGGAAGTACCTCATGTTCATGTGCACTTAATTCCGTTAAATACTATGGAAGATGCACGCTTTACGAGTAAAGCTTCTTTAAAAAGTGACGATTTTGAGGCTATTGCAAAAAGAATTTCTTCTTATTTATGATGCGCTTGGAAACACGCCCATAATAAACAAAAGAACTGTCAAGAATAAAATCAAATCAAGAATAATAAAAATCCAACCTGCCTTTTTCAGCTTAAAGGATTTTGGTCTAGGAGAAACAGCTCTTTTGTGATATGCAACGACTTGCTCAATGTTGTCTGTCCAACTTACAGGAAATATATCTGTATTACATACGTTGCAATGCATTTCGTTGATGGTGTCTTTAGTAATGGCCTTATAAAAAAGATTTTCGACAAGTTTTTGTTTGAACGTTAGCTCTAAGCCTTCATTAGAGTAACACTCTGGGCAATTATTGTTGAGTTTAACTTCCTTTAATGTAAAATATTGGCTAGTCTTCATAATAACAACCGTAATCTATTGAAAAGCTTTGCTTTAGGCGTTCAAGATTTAAAGTTAAGAAATTAATCTTAAGGAGATTTGCATGGTTGTTCCTTTTCCGATGTCTGAACGCAAGACTTTAATTTTTCCTTTATGGTAATCTTCAATAATTCGTTTAGCAAGAGATAAGCCCAATCCCCAACCTCTTTTCTTACTGGTATAACCTGGTTGAAAAATAGTATTGAAATGTTGTTTGGCAATACCTTTACCAGTATCAGTCACTTGAACCTTGACAAATTTACCATCATTTTCAATGCTAATTTTAATATGGCCTTTGCCCTTCATAGCATCTATAGCATTCTTAACTAGATTTTCAATGGTCCAGCTGTAGAGTTGTTGGTTAAGCTCAACCATAATAGCTTGTTCAGGCACCGAAATCTCAAAGTCGATCAGATTGGAAGATCGCGCTTTTAAATAATCGTAAGAATCTAATGTTTCCTTTACAATATCGATTGCTTTCAATGTTGGAACAGAACCAATTTTGCTGAACCTTTCCGTTATGGTCTGTAGTCTAGAAATATCTTTTTCGATTTCAGATAAATATTCAGGATTTACCTGTTCTGACCTTAAAATTTCAGTCCAACCAACCAAAGAAGAAAGCGGAGTTCCAATTTGGTGCGCAGTTTCTTTTGCCATACCAGTCCATAGCTTGTTTTGATCGGCAGTTTTTGAACTCTTGTAAAAAAAGTATACTACAGCAGCGAATAAAAAAATGATCACTAGTAAGGCTAGAGGATAGTATTTTAACTTGTTGAGTAGTGGAGAATTTCCATAATACATGGTGCCATAAAGCTTGTCGTCTGCAACGACTTGAATTGGTGTATTCTCATTTTGAAATCTTGTTTTTAACTTTTCAAGATACTGATTTGGGTTTGACACACGAGTTGTGTCTATATTTCTTATGCTTCCTATAGTTCCTCCAGGAACAATCAGTATCATTGGAGTTGTGGTGTTGCTTTCAATAATTCTAGACGTCATTTCAATTTCATCGTCACTTTCAGATTCTATCAAGGTCTCTTGCGCAAACGACCAAAGTTCCATTTTGGTGCGCTCTTCAGCCTTAAAGTTTTGAAAGAATACATACGTGTTCCAGAGAATTAATGAGATGATAATAAATGAGGCCACAATGATAATCCATCGCGACATATTTCGGTTTATGGTAAATGCCATGAACAGTTTTTTTGAATTCTTAAATATAATGTAAATCTGTTAATAATATTGTTCCAACAAGGTTGGAAATCACTTTTATAACTTTATCATATTGGTTACATTTGTCACTTGATAAACAAAACTGAATTAAGGCATGGCAAGCTTCGATCCTAAAGATATTTCCACTGGAAGATTACATGGTTATTTATTGAGTTCGGTGGCACCAAGACCTATTGCTTTTGCAAGCACACTTGATGCTGATGGAAACCCTAATTTGTCCCCATTTAGTTTTTTTAATGTCTTTAGTGCCAATCCTCCAATTTTAGTGTTTTCGCCAGCGCGACGCGTGAGAAATAACACAACTAAGCACACCTTGGAAAATGCAGAAGCTACTAAGGAAGTTGTTATCAATGTGGTGAGTTACGATATCGTGCAGCAGATGTCGCTAAGTAGTACCGAATATGCTAAAGGTGTCAACGAGTTTAGTAAATCTGGTTTGACGATGTTGGAATCTGAAACCGTTAAGCCTTTTAGAGTGGCCGAATCGCCAGTACAATTTGAGTGTAAGATTAATGATATTATCAAGTTAGGTTCTGAAGGTGGTGCAGGCAACTTAATCATTTGTGAAGTTTTGAAATTTCATATTGACGATGCTGTTTTAAATGAAGACCAAACCATTAATCAAATCAAATTGGATTTGGTGGCAAGAGCTGGAGGAAATTATTACAGCCGAGCTAAAAACGGTTTTTTTGAAGTGCCTAAACCTTTATCAACGCTTGGTATTGGTGTTGATGCTATGCCTAATGTGGTTAAAAACAGCATGATTTTAACAGGTAACGATTTAGGTATGTTAGGCAATGTTGAAGAATTGCCAACTAAAGAGGAAATCGAAGCTTTTATCAATGATGTTAGTGAACGCTACCCAGACATTAGGGAAATGTCACACAGACAAAAACATAAAATCGCTAGAAACTACTTGAGTTATGGTGATGTGAATAGCGCATGGAAACTGCTATTATCTTAAAAAAGAAATTAACATATAAATTATAAATATTATTTAGAAGAATGGAAGTACAAGGAAGAATTAAAATGATAGGTGAAACACAAACCTTTGGTAGCAATGGGTTTAGAAAAAGAGAGATAGTTGTAACTACTGAAGAGCAATATCCACAGCATATTTTGGTTGAGTTTGTTCAAGATAAAACAGACTTGCTTAATAACTATGAAGTGGGACAAAATGTTAAAATCAATATCAACTTAAGAGGTCGTGAGTGGGTAAATCCACAAGGAGAAACTAAATATTTCAACTCTATCCAAGGATGGCGTATCGAAAGCTTACAACAAGCTTCAGATAATATGCCTCCAGTTGCTCCAGATGAGGCGTTTGAGCCAGCTACAAACTTAAATGAAGAAGATCATGATGATCTGCCTTTCTAAGTTGTTCTGAACAAAGATTATTTTCAAAAGTTAAAGACTTCAATTTTGTATTGAGGTCTTTTTTTGTATTTTAAAATAAAAATCGCATTTCAGATTCTATGGAGTTTTTAGGTAAAGAACTTGCTTTTCCTGAGGTTTCTAAAGCATCAAAGGATGGCTTATTGGCTTTTGGTGGCGATTTGTCTCCTGATCGACTTATTTTGGCATATCAAAACGGAATCTTTCCTTGGTATGATGAAAACAGTCCTATTTTATGGTGGTCGCCAGATCCGCGTTTTGTGCTATTCCCAGAAAAGTTGAAGGTTTCCAAAAGCATGAAACAAGTGCTTCGCAATGGAAATTTCAGAATGACCATAAATTTGGCTTTTGAAGAAGTCATTTCCAATTGTTCAAAGATTAAGCGTGATAGTCAGCAAGGCACATGGATTACCAATGAATTGAAGGATGCTTATATCAATTTATATCATTTGGGAGTTGCTAAATCGGTTGAGGTTTGGCAAAACAAACAATTGGTTGGCGGACTTTATGGTGTAGATCTAAACAATGGTGTATTCTGTGGTGAAAGTATGTTCAGTAAGGTAAGTAATGCGAGCAAGTTTGGCTTTATCAGTTTTATTCAAAAATCAAATTACAAACTCATTGATTGCCAGGTTTACACCAATCATCTCGACAGTTTGGGTGCCGAGGAGATTTCTCGTGAGGAATTCTTGAGGTTTTTGGGTTAAATATTCAAATCAACTGACGTATTGAAAAAAAGAACCTCTTCAGTTTTGATATTGATTTTATCCAGTCGCAATTCCACTCCAAATTCCAGGTTAAGGTCTTCCGACAACAACAGTCCTAATGCAGGCGACAAACGATAATCCAATTCTGGTTTGCTGATTTTTGTACTCGTCCATAAGGCTTCATTAGAAAGAACCAAGTAAGTTTCACCAACATCAAGTTTTAATCCTTGTAAGGGTAAATCCAAAGCCAATCGATATCGAAATCGGAAGGCTGTAAAATGGTCATAAAAACGTTGTTCACTTCTGAAACGATGTCCAAAGCGTAAGGTTTTAAGTATAGATTTTCTATTGTATTGCTGTGTCAATCTTAGCTCATTACTCGAGTCTTCAAAAGCATTACGATTTCTGTACATAATTCCGAAAGCAACACTTTGTCTCAAGTCTATTTTAAAGTTGGAAAAGTGGCTCATTTGAAGTTGTCGCATTCGATACCCAGCTTCGTTGTCGGTATATAGAAACGCTCTATTACTCAACTCAAAATTAACACTGTAAAGTTTATCAAAGGAATGTCGAATTGAAAAAGCATTTTCATTAAAGATGTCTGTATCTTCTTGAGAATAGCTAAGATTTACAAGAACAAGAAAGAATATTACAAACAGTCTTTTAGTACATAATGTATTCATAACTATCCTGTTGTAAGGTTCTTTCTCTTAAAAATATTCCATTTTCATCAAAGGTCATTTCCTTAATTTGCCAATCCTTATCATATTTTAAAGCCACAACGATTTCATAGTTAGAGAGTGTGTTTTTTCTTTGAGATAAAACGGATTTTAAAAATTGCTGTGGTGATTTTGAATCGTTAAATGGATACTGTTCTTGAATCTTTAAAAAGTCAAATTTGGAATAATGGGTTTTTAGATAGGAATTGATTTTGCTTCTGATGTCATCTGCAATCTGACGTTCTTTGATTTCAACTTCAATATCCTCAAGTATACCTGAAGCATTAAATTCAACACTAAACCAATGCTTATCATACTTGAATTTAGTTTCAAAACTTAAATTTTCACCATCGGTTTCTTTGTAATGACGAATTCGTCTAACATCCTTGGTAATAGAAGTGATGACGTTTTGTGATTGTTCAGGAAACGCATCAAGAGCAATTCGAGATTCTTTCTCATTTTTGGTTTGCGAATGCAGGTTTAGAGTCAAACAGAATAATAAGATGCCAAATATTTTATACTTCATCATATCTAAAACAGTTCACTTCATGATCGTTCACCATTCCAGTAGCTTGCATGTGTGCATAAACGACAGTAGAGCCTACAAATTTGAAGCCTCGTTTTTTTAAATCCTTACTGATCGTGTCACTTAAGGCTGTATTGGCAGGAGCGCTCTTATAATTTTTAAGTTTGTTTTTGATGGGTGTGTGGTTGACAAATCCCCAAATATAGTTGGAAAAGGAACCAAATTCTTTTTGAACTTCCATAAATGCTTGGGCATTGGTAACGGTCGCCTTTACTTTCAGTTTGTTTCTGATGATGCCTTCATCTTGAAGTAGTTTGTCAATTTTGGTTTGATTGTATTTGGCTACTTTTTTATAATTGAAATTATCAAAGGCTTTTCTGAAATTTTCACGCTTTCTCAAAACGGTAATCCAACTTAATCCAGCTTGAAAGGTTTCCAAAATCAAAAACTCAAAAAGGGTATCATCATCCTTTACGGGAACACCCCATTCTTCATCGTGATAGGCTTCATATAATGGGTCACCAAGACACCAGCCACATCTATGTTTTTGCATAACTAAAGTATTGTGATTAAAAATAGTAAGTTTTTAATTAACCTTTCGTCTTATTTCAAACGAATTAATGAGCATTGTGATTTCTGACTTAAGTCATATGTCACAGTTGCGAATTGTAGTAAATTGCAACAAAAAATGAACACATTGGAAGACCTATCAGTTAAAGACACCATAAAGCAAAGTTTAACAAGATCTATTTCATATCAAGATTATAGAGAACTTGTTTCAAAGTTAGCAGAAGAAGGTAAAACTTCTGGACCTGAACAAACGGAAGCCTTAATAAATTATACCATGCTCAACAATCGACGTATGAAACGTTGGGATAAAACTGTTAAAATTTCTGAACAAGATCAAAAGCGTATCAAAAGTTATTCTCAAAATATCACCTGGTTGGTCATTACTGAAAGCTGGTGTGGTGATGCTGCTCATGTCACTCCTGTTTTGAATAAAATTGCTGAACTTTCCGAAGGTATAAACTTAAAGCTCGTGTTTAGAGATGAAAATCCTGAGCTTATGGATCAGTTCCTGACTAATGGCAATAGAGCTATCGCTAAGTTGATAATGATTGATAACGATTCTGGAAATGTTATTGATACTTATGGCCCTAGACCAAGTGAAGCCACTAAAATGGTTAACGACTACAAATCAGAACATGGAAAACTAACACCTGAATTTAAAGAAGATTTACAACGTTGGTATAACAAAAACAAAGGTCAAAATATCATTTCTGATGTTTTGGAATTATTAGCTGTTTAATTTTTCCCTTTGAAATAATAGGTGATGGAGCCTATCTGACTTTTTTTATTGGCATCAGAACTGAAAATGGCATTTTGGGCATATTCCAAGGCGTGATCAATCAAACATTGGTTATCTGATGATGAGGTGGAATTGATATAAGTGTCTGTCACCAATCCGTTGGCATCAACAGTAATGTTAACTACGATTTTCCCAGTGACTTCACATAAATATACAGGTGGCGGAAGCTTAACTTTTTTTCTATCTTTTAATGAAAATGAGACGCTGCTATTTCTGTTTGAATTCGTGTTTTCATTCTTTTTTGGCGAATGCATCGCTAAAATATCATTGGCCTTGTTGAACGATTGACGCTCTTGTTCTTTTACAGCATAATTGCTAGAGCTATTGTAAGATGAATTTGAGGTTAAAACATTATTTTCAGACGTCTCAGATGATTCCTCTTGAGGTGTGTCTTCCCTTTCTGTGGTTTCCTCAAAATCATTGGAAGCCATAGACTTAAAATTCTTCATCATTTCCTTAAACTCTTCGTCTTCGTTAAAAGCTTCATTGGTTTCCGGACCTTGACCTTTTATAGCTTCAAGCTCTTCCTCTAGTGCTTTTAATTCTTCAGCAGTTTGAGGCTCAACTTCGTAATAGCTTTCGAATACAAACTCTGTTTGTTTCGTGATATGAAAACTAAACATAGCCAAAACAACCGTTCCCGAAATCAGGAAGGTGATGAGTAACGCCTTATGTTTATCAAGAAAGTTCAAATAGGTTAATTTAATTGTGTTTGGTACATTATATACGTTGAATATAGGGAATTTAGATCAAAAGCCAATAAAATGGCATAGTACAAGTTAAGACAACTCGCTTATGAAATCTTCAATAGATTGTGCATTGTCTACTTGAAAATCACCGATTTTAGTTCTGCGTAATGCGGAAAGATGCGCTCCAGAATTTAAGGCTTTTCCAAAATCGTGTGCTAAGGATCTGATGTAAGTACCTTTGCTGCAAACCACTCTAAAATCGAGATTGGTATCATCAATTTTAGTGATTTCAAATTCTGAAACACAAACCGTTCTGGTCTTGACTTCAACGTCTTCGCCAGCTCTAGCAAATTCATAGAGTCGCTTCCCATCTTTCTTAATGGCTGAAAACACAGGTGGACGTTGTTCAATATCACCAATAAATAATTTGGTGGTGTCATGAATCAAGGATTCAGTAATATGATCTGTTGGAAAGGTTTGATCAATCTCGGTTTCCAAATCAAAAGAAGGTGTTGTGCTGCCTAAAGTAATCGTTCCAGTATATTCTTTGTCTTGGCCTTGATAGGTATTGATTTGCTTGGTCATTTTTCCTGTGCAAATCACCAACAAGCCTGAAGCTAAAGGATCTAAAGTTCCAGCATGACCGACTTTTATTTTTTTAATATTGAAGGTCTTTCGAATTTTCCAACGCAATTTGTTGACGACTTGAAAGGACGTCCAATGCAAAGGCTTATCGATAAGTAAAACCTGTCCAGATTTAAAGTCTTCTGCAGTTCTCATATTATTGTGTAGACGCTATGGCAATGGCTATTAATCCGACAATCAAGCAATAGATTGAAAAGTAAATCAGTTTACTATTCTTCACCAATTTAATCATCCATGTGCAAGCCAATAAACCAGACACAAAGGCAGCTACAAATCCGATGCTTAAGCTTGTAAAATTAGAGCTGTCATAAGTCAGTTCACCACCAAGAATGTCTTTGGCAATTTTTCCGAAGATTAGAGGAACCACCATTAAAAATGAAAATCGAGCGGCTTTGGTTTTATCATTTCCGAGTAAAACAGAGGTTGAAATCGTCGCACCAGATCTTGAAATTCCAGGAAGCATCGCAATAGCTTGTGAAAAGCCAATCACAAGTGCATTTTTGAAAGAGATATTTTTTGAGGTGTCTTTAGCCTTATCGGCTAGATATAGGAGCAAAGCTGTAATAATAAGCATAAAACCTACGAACTTGATATTGCCACCAAACAATTCCGATAATTCACTTTCATAGGTATAGCCAATGATAGCTGCTGGTAACATGGAAACCACAATTTTTGATACAAATTGAAGGTCCTCATTCCATTTAAATTGAAAAACACCTTTAATGATAGCCCAAACATCTTTTCTAAACACCACAATAGTGCTTAATGCCGTTGCAAAATGAAGTACAACAGTAAAGAGCAAGCTTTCCTCAGGAATAGATTCGTCACCAAGGATGGCTTTGCCCAATTCGAGATGACCACTTGAAGAAACAGGTAAAAACTCTGTGAGTCCCTGAATAATTCCTAGAATAATTGAATCTATGATATCCATGCGGACAAATATCAAGTAACAGGAATCAAATTCCAAATATGGAATAGAAAATTATAAGGGAATTATTTTTCCTTATTAGGATTCAATAAGATGGCATACACCTGAATGCCAAAGCCAATCAAGACCAAAGTTGGCGCTAATCGGATACGTCTCCAACTAAAAATAGAAGGATCAAAAACATTAGGATCGTCGCTTCCACCTCCAGACATTAAGATAAAACCAAGTGCAATGCAAATGAGTCCAATAAGCATAAACTTATAGTTCTTTTTTCCGAAGATAAATTCGTCTTTTGTAGCTTCCTTTCGTTTTTGTTCTCCCATAACGGATTAAAATTCAGTGTAAATAATCTCTTCATCAATTACCATTTGAGCGATGTGTTCTGATGTGCCAAACAATAATTTCGGTAGATGCAAAGTAACAGTTTTATTTAAAACTTTTGCGTTAAGGGAATCTAAATTTAAACCTTGTTCCAATCCGCGATTGATATAATAGTAATCACTTCCATTGTCATGAAAGACAATATCGTATGACGACCCTTCAGAAATTCTTGTGATTTTGACATCAATAATTTCACACTCTTCGGGCTTCGGATTGTTGATCACGCAAGAAATTAAACTTAGAAATAAACAAAATAGGACAAGATAAAAGAACTTCTTCATTATGATTTAAGAGATTGGTTATAAGGTTTGTAACGAAAAAAGTAAGTCATTATTGCAGCTAATAGTATAGCTGATCCGTTTTCAGATTCAAGAATCGTTGTGTTGCAATAAATGTGCTTATCCACGTGATGATGACGCCAAGTAAGAAGATCCCAACAAATAAAGCGACGATGAGCACAGGTTTTTGTAGAAGCTCCAATTCAGGAAACATGTTATTCATATAGTAAAGAACAACTGCAACACCAATTAAAGCCACAATAGCACCAATAATTCCTAACTGAACACTTTTGAACACGAAAGGACGCCTGATAAAGGTTTTGGTAGCCCCAACCATTTGCATGGTTTTGATGATAAAACGCTTCGAATAGACTGCTAGTCTGATGGAACTGTTAATCAATAGTACAGCAATTAAGGTGAATATAGCGCTTAAAAGCAGTACCCAAAAGGTGATTTTCTTAACGTTGTTATTCATTAATTCTACCAAGTCATTATCATAAGTGATGTCTTCAATGAATTTTTTATTGGCGAGTTCTTCACTAATGCCATCTAAGGTTTCGTTGGTTACGTAATCGGCTTTCAGATAAACGTCAATGGAATTTTGTAACGGATTATAACCTACAAAATCCATAAAATCCTCTCCAGTTTCAGCTTTCATCTGTTCGGCAGCTTGTTCCTTTGAGACATATTCTGTGCTTTTGGTATAGTCTGCCATAGCCAAGGTATTTTGTAACTGGTCGACTTCAACTTGTTTTGCTGAATCACTCAAATAAATGGTTACGACTACCTGTTCCCTAAAGTGATCAGCAACTTTTTTGGCGTTCAAAACCAATAATCCTAAACAACCTAACAAGAATAGAACTAAGGCAATACTGATAACGACTGAAAAGTAAGAGGTGATTAATTTTCGTTTTTGATATCTGTCAAAAGAGGAACTCATATAATAGCATTGATTGGTGTAAAAATATAAAAGAATTCTGTTTGTATAATGTTTACAACGCTTAAACTTTTAATTGTGTTGTAATACCGTTAAATTTGCGCAGAAATCAAAGTATACTTCTGTCACATCGAGCGCAGTCGAGATGGAATTTAAAGTTAGATTTTAAAGATTTCTCGACTGCGTTCGAAATGACATTGGTTTTAGTTTTTTAGATATAGGCATGAAATACAACTTCAACGATATAGAGAAAAAGTGGCAAAACTATTGGTCTAAGCATCAAACCTTCAAAGCGGAAAATAATTCTGATAAACCAAAGTACTATGTTTTAGACATGTTCCCATATCCAAGTGGAGCAGGTTTGCATGTTGGGCATCCACTAGGCTATATCGCTAGCGATATTTATGCACGTTACAAACGACACAAAGGCTTTAATGTGTTGCATCCTCAAGGCTATGATAGTTTTGGATTGCCTGCAGAACAATATGCCATTCAAACAGGTCAGCATCCTGCAATTACTACGGAAACCAATATCAAAACCTATCGTCGCCAGTTGGATCAAATCGGATTTTCTTTCGATTGGAGTCGGGAAGTGCGAACCAGTAATCCGGAATATTACAAATGGACGCAATGGATTTTCATTCAGTTGTTTGAATCTTATTATTGCAAGGATTCCAATCAGGCGCGACCGATTTCAGAATTGATTTCTGTGTTTGAAGCGGAAGGGAATTCCAGAATCAATGCGGCTTGTGATGATGATGTTGCACCATTTTCTGCGGAAGATTGGAAAGCGATGTCCTCTGAACAACAACAAGAAACCTTACTTAAATATAGACTGACCTATTTGGCTGAAACAGAAGTAAATTGGTGTCCTGCCCTTGGAACCGTTTTGGCCAACGACGAGATCGTCAATGGTGTGTCTGAACGTGGTGGACATCCAGTGGTTCGAAAGAAAATGACCCAATGGAGTATGCGTATTTCGGCCTATGCAGAACGTTTGTTACAAGGTTTGGAAACTATTGATTGGACCGATTCCCTGAAGGAAAGTCAACGCAATTGGATTGGTAAATCGGTTGGTGCTTCCGTGACTTTTAATGTGATGTCTAGTGAGATGCTGAAACAAGTTCAGCATGACGAAAGTGAACGTCATTCCGAAATTGATTCGGAATCTCATCATACGATTGAAGTCTTTACAACGCGTCCTGATACCATTTTTGGTGTGTCCTTTATGACTTTAGCGCCAGAACACGACTTGGTGTTAGAAATCACAACAGCAGAACAAAAAGCTGAGGTAGAAGCTTATATTGAAGCGACTGCGAAGCGCAGTGAACGTGATCGTATGGCAGATGTCAAAACCATTTCGGGTGCTTTTACAGGAGCTTATGCCGAACATCCTTTTACAAAAGAACCGATTCCGATTTGGATTGGCGATTATGTGTTGGCCGGCTACGGAACAGGTGCTGTGATGTCTGTGCCTTGTGGTGACCAACGCGATTACGATTTTGCCAAGCATTTCAATATTCCGATTCCAAATATTTTTGAAGGTGTCGATATTTCCGAAGAAGCTTTTGCCGATAAAGACAATACGATTATTGCCAATAGTGATTTCCTTAACGGAATGAACTATAAGAAAGCTACTAAACGTGCCATTTACGAATTGGAACAAATTGGCCAAGGTCAAGGCAAAACCAATTACAGATTGCGTGATGCTGTATTTTCTCGCCAACGGTATTGGGGCGAGCCATTTCCTGTGTATTATGTTAATGGTATGCCACAAATGATCGATGTAAAGCATTTACCACTGACACTACCTGAAGTCGAAAAATATCTGCCTACTGAAGAAGGCGAGCCACCTTTAGGTCGTGCCGATGTTTGGGCATGGGACGCGAAACAGAATAAAGTTGTTTCGAATGCGATGCTGAAACAAGTTCAGCATGACGAAAGCGAACGTCATTCCGCACTTGATGCGGAATCTCACAAAGACAATAGTGTATATCCTTTAGAACTTAACACCATGCCTGGTTGGGCTGGAAGCTCTTGGTACTTTTTAAGATATATGGAAGAAGCTGCTCAAAGAGGAGAGGCTTTTGCCACGGAAGACGCGTTGAAGTATTGGCAAAATGTGGACTTATATATAGGTGGAAGCGAACATGCCACAGGCCATTTGCTCTATGCACGTTTTTGGGTGAAGTTTTTAAAAGATCGCGGGTTTGTTACTGTTGAGGAACCGTTTAAAAAACTCATCAACCAAGGGATGATTTTGGGAACGAGTGCTTTTGTGTATAGTTTAATGCACTCTTTTACAGTTAAAACAATTTCCAGTAATTATGGAATAGATGAATTAAAATTTCCAAATGTTTTTATTCCTAAAGCAAGTTATGATAGTTTTAATAAAGGCGAATTTGATACATCTTTGAAATTAGGATTGGACATAATAAAAAAAGAATTTGAAAGAAAAGGGTTTGAAGTCGAGGTAAATTGGGATAAAGTTTCCTTAAACCCAATACATACAGACGTTTCTTTTGTCAATGCATCAGATGAATTGGATATCGAAGCCTTTAAAAACTGGCGACCAGAATTCAAAGATGCTGAATTTGTGTTAGAAGAAGGAGTTTACAAAGTCGGTCGCGAAGTCGAAAAAATGTCCAAGTCCAAATACAACGTCGTCAATCCAGATCAAATTTGCGAGCAGTATGGAGCCGATAGTCTACGACTATACGAAATGTTTCTTGGTCCGTTAGAACAAGCCAAACCTTGGAATACTGCTGGAATTACGGGTGTTCATGGGTTCTTGAAAAAACTTTGGAAGTTGTATGTGGACGATAATGGTTTAAAAGTCAATGATGCTGAGGCAACAAAAGATAACTTAAAAACGCTTCATAAAACCATCAAAAAAGTAGAGGAAGACATCGAGAATTTCTCTTTCAATACCTCTGTATCGACTTTTATGATTGCCGTTAACGAATTGACCGATCAGAAGTGTACCAGCAAGGCTATTCTTGAACCACTATTGATTCTGATTTCTCCCTATGCACCTCATATTGCTGAGGAATTGTGGGAACGTTTAGGGCATTCAGCATCAATTTCAACAGCTGCGTTTCCAGTTTTTGAGGCAAAACATTTAGTTGAGAGCAGTAAGAACTATCCGATTTCCTTTAATGGAAAAATGCGATTTACTTTAGAACTACCATTGGATATGAGTAAAGAAGATATTGAAAAGGCAGTCATGGCTCATGAAAAAACCATTGCGCAATTGGAGGGCAGAACACCAAAACGTGTCATTGTCGTGCCAGGTAAAATTGTCAATATTGTAGGTTGATCATGAAATGGTCTCAGTTAAAGCGTCCATATAAACTAGGATTATTTATTGTAATAACCCTAGTGGTAAGTGCGATTTTGCTCGAGCTTTTTGAAAAACGCTTTGACCAAACCGATTGGGCAAACGAGCCTTTGCAACGTTATGAAATGGTAGATGATTTGATTGAATCCCAATTACTTAAGGGTAAATCTAAATCTGAAGTTATTTCAATTTTAGGAGAACCAAACTCCAAAGCACAGACTAAAGAAGATGTATTTTCGTATGATCTTGGCGACCCACCAAGTTTTTTTTCATCAAGGAAAGAGTTTCTTGTTGTTGTTTTTTTTAATCATAAGGTTGGTAAGGTTTCGCTAGCTTATGAGTAATATCTATCCTTAATGTATTGGCATTATTGGATGTATAACCTTAAAATTTTCTTAAAAACCAGAATTTTATAAAACCCTCACTACAAATACTTCGTAGGTAGTATAAACCATAAAAAATTTACAACAATGAAGTATTTAAAACAACAAACTATTCTAATGATGTTTTTATCGTCTCTGTTCTTAATGAATTGTAGCACTGATGATGATGGGACCATAATGATTTCAACATTGGAATCAAAGACCTATGAATTGTCACAGCGTTCCAACTCTGGTGTTTCTGGATCAGCAACTATAGCCAGACGTAGCAATGGAAATGTATTAGTCACGCTAAACCTTACAGGAACACCACAAAACGGAATGCATCCATCTCATATCCATTTTAATACCGCTGCAGAGGGTGGTGCTATTGCTGTAACCTTAAACGATGTCGATGGTGCCACAGGGATGAGTAAAACCGTAGTCAACCAAACAGATGATGGAACACCTTTAACGTATGAAGCCTTATTAGATTTTGATGGCTACATTAATGTCCATTTAAGTGCTCAAGATTTAGCAACTGTTGTGGCTCAAGGTGATATTGGTCAAAATGAACTCACAGGAATGTCAAAAGTGTATAGTTTAGGTGAAAGGGATGTAGCTGGAATCAGCGGTTCTGTTCTGTTTGAGGAACGCGTTAATGGTGAAGCTCAGGCCACTATCATGCTAGATGGAACACCAGATGGAGGGATGCATCCAGCACACATACACATGAATACAGCAGCTGAAGGCGGTGGAATTTTATACACATTCAATGCTGTTGATGGTACTACAGGTATGAGCCGTTCAAACATAGCTATGCTAGATGATAATTCTGCATTTGGCTATGACGATGTGTTGGCAGTTGATGGTTACGTCAATGTCCATTTAAGTATGAACGAATTAGGAACTATTGTGGCTCAAGGTGACATCGGTCAAAATGAACTTACGGGAGCATCAAGATCTTATGATTTGGGTGAAATTGATGTGCCTGGCATAAGTGGATCTGTAATATTCGAGGAACGCGTTAATGGTGAAGCACAAGCAACAATTATGCTTGTTGGAACACCAGATGGAGGGATGCATCCAGCACACATACACATGAATTCTGCTGCTGAAGGAGGAGGTATTCTTTACACATTTAACGCAGTTAATGGTACTACTGGCATGAGTCGCTCCAACCTATCCATATTAAATGACGGAACTATGTTCGGTTACGATGATGTGTTGGCTGTTGATGGTTATGTCAATGTCCACTTAAGTATGGCAGATTTAGCAACTTTAGTTGCTCAAGGTGATATAGGCTCTAATAGTTTATAATATATTATAAAACATACGGAATAAAGCTGTCATTATTTGGCAGCTTTTTTATTAATAAAAAAATAGGTTTTTCGGTTTAATCCTAAAAATAACCATCTTTTATAGAAGCATGTCTTCAGCTTGGTTTTGTGTAATTCGCAATTTGAATTTCGAAATTTGAGAATTCCATAAAAATTTTCAAGTCCTTAAAAATCATAGGTTTTGGAATGATTTTTCATTGTATTTTTCTTTCGCTAACCTAAAAAAACAACTGTTATGCGCATCGGTGTTCCAAAAGAAATTAAAAACAATGAAAGTCGTGTAGGTATGACTCCTGCTGGAGTTTTCGAACTCACAAAACGTAGTCACAAAGTCTTTGTACAAACCAATGCCGGATTTGGAAGCGGTTTTTTTGATCAGGACTACAAAGATGTTGGTGCTGTGATTTTAGACTCGATCCAAGAGGTTTATGAAGCAAGCGACATGATTGTTAAAGTGAAAGAACCTATTGAAGTCGAATATCCATTAATTAATTCAAAGCATACGATTTTCACGTATTTTCACTTTGCATCCAGTGAAATCTTAACACGAAAAATGATCGAAAGCAATGCGGTTTGTATCGCTTATGAAACGGTTGAGGATGACGATGGAAGTTTACCGCTATTAACTCCAATGTCAGAAGTGGCTGGGCGAATGGCCATTCAACAAGGGGCAAAATATTTGGAAAAACCTATCAAAGGAAGAGGTGTGTTATTAGGTGGTGTTCCAGGTGTACCTCCAGGTCGAGTTTTGGTTTTGGGTGCTGGAGTGGTTGGAATTCAAGCCGCTAAAATGGCTGCAGGACTTGGGGCTCATGTCACTATTATGGATATCGATATGAAACGTTTACGACATGTCAACAATATTATGCCAAATCATGTGGTCACGGAGTTTTCCAGTGAATATAATATCAGAAAACGCATCAAAGATCACGATTTAATTGTTGGAGGTGTTTTGATAAAAGGCGCTAAAGCACCAAAATTGATCACTCGTGACATGCTTAAGGATATGCGTCCAGGAACCGTTATAGTTGATGTGGCAGTTGATCAAGGTGGTTGTATTGAAACTACAAAAGCTACAACTCATGAAAATCCGACTTATATAGTAGATGATGTCGTACATTATTGTGTAGCTAATATGCCAGGAGCTGTCCCATACACATCTACATTGGCATTAACGAATGTAACCTTGCCTTACGTGTTGAAACTAGCGGATTTAGGATGGGAAAAAGCCTGTGAGCAGGACCATAACTTAGCTAAGGGATTAAATGTGGTCAAGGGAGAAGTCGTTTATGAAGAAATTTCTGAAGCTTTTGTTTAAGTATAACGTCTAATAAAACAGTTTTAACCAAATTTTAACTGACAATATTTCCTGTAGTAAAATTGGCTTACTTTTTGCTAACTTTATAACTCAAACAATTTAATTTTTAACTATGAACGGAATGTTGGGTTATTATGTGCTTATTGGAGCCATTGCTTTAGTTAGCTGGTTAGTAAGTAATCAATTAAAGCGAAAATTTGCAAAGTACTCTAAAGTACGCTTGCAAAATGGGATGAGTGGAAAGGAAATCGCTGAAAAGATGTTGTCAGATAATGGAATCTATGATGTGGAAGTCATTTCTGTAAGTGGTCAACTAACAGATCATTACAATCCTAAAAATAAAACGGTTAATCTAAGCGAAGCTGTTTACAATCAAAGAAACGCAGCTGCAGCGGCTGTTGCAGCCCATGAAGTTGGCCATGCAGTTCAACATGCTAAAGCGTATAGTGCTCTTGGTATGCGTTCAGCTTTAGTACCTATTGTTAGTGTTACTTCTGGAATGTCGCAATGGTTAGTAATAGGAGGTCTGGTTTTAGGTGCAGCCGCAGGTGTTGGATTAGGCTTCTGGGTAGCATTGGCTGGATTGGTATTTATGGGTTTTGCAACATTGTTTAGCTTTATTACTTTGCCAGTAGAATACGATGCCAGTAACCGAGCTTTAGCTTGGCTGAAAGCTAAAAACATGGTGACGCCTGAAGAATATAAAGGTTCTGAAGACGCTTTAAAATGGGCAGCACGAACCTATTTGGTTGCTGCAATTGGAGCATTGGCTTCGTTGCTATATTGGGCACTTCAAGTATTTGGAGGAAGAGATTAAGTCAAAAAATGACAATAATTGAAAAGCATCCTCATGGGATGCTTTTTTTTTAGATCTTAATTTGTCGCTCTATTTGTTGGTCTAAGGAAATAAAAGTTTCAGTTCTTGAAACACCTGTAATAGATTGGATATCGCGATTGAGCACCTGCATTAAATGTTCATTATCCTTACAAAGGATTTTTATAAAAATACTCCAGTTTCCTGTAGTGTAGTGACATTCCAATACTTCAGGAATTTTCTTCAACTGTTTCACAGCTTCCGGATTGCTAATAGCCTTATCGAGGTAAATGCCTATAAAAGCCATCGTTGTGTAACCCAAAACCTTAGGGTTGATCACAAATTTAGAACCCGAAATCAGTTTTGATTTTTCCAGTTTACGTAAGCGTTGATGAATAGCAGCTCCAGAAATACCAACTTGTCGTGCAATTTCTAAAATAGGTGTTCTGGCATCAGACATTAAGGCACGAAGTATTTTTTTATCAATACCGTCTATCTGAATATTTTGATTTACTGTTTTCATAACAAGGGATTTACAAACCTAAGAAATATTATTACACATTTAATGGGTTATAGCCTAAATAAGGCACATCCTTTTCGGTAAATTCTATTCCATAGTTTTTCAACTCCTCTAAAATAGGTTCATAAACTTCTTTATAAATTGGAATTTGTACACCAGGAGTTGTAATCTTTTCATTTAAGATGGCCAGTGTTGCCATAGCAACTGGTAAACCAACGGTTTTAGCCATGGCAGTATAGGTTTGGTCTTCACCTTTAACCACCATAGTAGAATCTATCTGATGCATTTTGCCAGTGAGTTCATAGCCAAATTTGTGGTACATCACTATCATATCCTTGTCATCATCTTCCAACATCCAGCTATCCATTAGAATCTTCTGAAGAATCTGTGCTGGAGTAGCATTTTTGAGCTCCACCTTTTTGGTATCACTAAATATGTCTAGCTCTTCAAGTTTGTCCCAAACAATATCATCTTGATCAATCTTAAGTTGGTGTCTAAACTTCAATTCTACTGAATCTGTATGACTATAAGGCAAGAAGGCATTCACAAAATCACGATAGCTCATGTTTTCACTATCTTCAAGATGATAACTGTCATCGGTCATTCCCAATTGAACAAAAACATTCCAAGCGCGACTAAAACCAACACGACGCATAGTGCCACGATATAAGGTTTTGATGTTTTCCATGCCGTATGCACTTTGGTATTTTAAGGAATCTCTATTGGCATAAGCCTCAAAGCGTCCATACCCTTCAATTTCCAAGAATTCGGTTCGTCTAAACAAACGATGATAAGGAATGTATTTATAAGTACCTTCCTGAAGGAATTTTGCAGCACTACCTTGTCCTGCCAGTACCACATTTCTAGGATTCCAAGTGAATTTATAATTCCATAGGTTATTGTCGCTTTCTGGAGCTACCAATCCACCAGTAAAGGATTCAAAAAGTTTCATTTTACCTCCTTTGGATCGAATCTCATCAATGACTTTCATGGCACTCATGTGGTCAATACCTGGATCAACGCCAATTTCATTCATAAACACCAAGCCTTTATTTTTGGCTGCCTTATCAAGATCTTCCATTTCATTGCTTACATACGAAGCGGTCACCATATGTTTTCCGTAGGTAATACAATCTTTAGCAACTTCAATGTGATATCGAGCAGGTAACATAGACACTACAATATCAGCATTTTCAATAGCATCTTTTCTGGATTGATTACTGAAAATATCTAAGGTAATAGCTTGTCCGTTTTCATGGTCACTTACTAGCTTTCTTGCATTTTGGATATTGATATCACCAACAATAATATGTAAGTCTTCTTTGTTGGATTTTTCGAGTAGGTATTTTATAAGGAATGATGCCGATTTTCCTGCACCAATAACTAAAATCTTTCGCATAATGGGTTTTGTTGAGTAGTTTTGTAGCGACGAATTTACTAAATACTAAGGGTTATTAAAACCAAAACTACATTAATATGAACAAAGCTATTTTTGCCACTGGAACATTGATAGGGTTACTCGCCATTGTGTTAGGAGCTTTCGCTGCTCATGGCTTAAAACCATTAATTTCTGAAAATGCTATGCAAACATTTGAAACAGGAGTAAGGTTCCAAATGTATCATGCTTTCTTTCTTTTTTTCTTAGGGAGCGTCAATGTCCTTTCAGTAAAAACCAAGCGAATTATTTTTTATTTAGTAGTTGTCGGACTTGTTTTTTTCTCTGGTTCAATTTATGGTTTATCTACGAATGAGTTGTCCGGATTTGATTTTAAGACCATTGGTTTTATTACTCCAATAGGTGGATTGTTATTGATTCTAGCATGGGGATTATTGTTGATAAACTTTTTAAAACTGAAGGCTGATAAATTCTAAAATAAAGAGGCTACTTTAAAATATTGTGTAATTTTGCAGATAAATCTAGAAACACAAATTATGGTAAACCATACACAAACTACGAAAACGATTGCGTTAGACAATTATGGTATTAAAAATGCCACAGCACACTACCAATTATCTCCAAAAAGGCTTCAGGAAATCACCTTGGAAAAAGGCATGGGAAAAGAAACTGCCAACGGGACACTTGCCATCAATACAGGGAAGTTCACTGGACGATCTCCTCAAGACCGATTCTTGGTGAAAGACGATTATACGTCTGATCGTGTTTGGTGGGGAAAAACTAACAAACCTATCTCACCAGAACATTTTGATGCCTTACAGTCTGAGGTTGAAAACTATCTCAGCGAAAAGGAAATCTATGTGAGAGATGGCTATGTTTGTGCAGACCCAAAATATAAAATGAATGTAAGGACGATTTCTGAATATCCATGGTCCAACATGTTTGTTTATAATATGTTTTTAAGACCTGATGATAAGGAACTTGAAAATTTTAAGGAAGAGTGGCTCGTTTTATGTGCTCCAGGTTATGTTTGTCCTGAACCAGATAACTATGGACTAAGACAAGGTAATTTTTCCATCTTAAACTTCACCAAGAAAATTGCGCTCGTTGGTGGTTCAGCTTATACAGGAGAGATGAAGAAAGGTATTTTCTCTGCGCTTAACATGATCCTTCCAGTGGAGAAAAGCGTATTGCCAATGCACTGTTCTGCCAATGTTGGAGAGGATGGCGACACAGCTATTTTCTTTGGCCTTTCCGGAACTGGAAAAACAACTTTGTCAGCAGATCCTAACCGAAAACTGATCGGTGACGATGAACATGGTTGGACAGCAGAGAATAGTATCTTCAACTTCGAGGGTGGTTGCTATGCCAAGGTAATCGACCTTACTGAAGAAAAAGAACCAGACATCTATAGAGCCATCAAGCCAGGTGCTATCTTGGAGAATGTCATTTTCAAAGACAATGGCGAGGTTGATTATATGGATAGCAGTATTACCCAGAACACACGTGTGAGCTATCCGATTTACCATATTGACAATATCCAACAACCATCTTATGCCAGCAATCCGAAGAACATTTTCTTCCTTACCTGTGACGCCTTTGGTGTGCTGCCTCCAATTTCAAAGTTGACACCTAGTCAAGCAGCCTATCATTTCATTTCAGGCTATACCGCAAAAGTAGCAGGAACCGAAGCAGGAATCACAGAACCTGTGCCATCGTTCTCAGCCTGTTTTGGAGAACCGTTCATGCCATTGCATCCAACGGTTTATGCTGAAATGCTGAGCAAAAAAATGAAAGATGCAGGTGTCAATGTTTGGTTGGTTAATACTGGATGGACAGGAGGTTCTTACGGAGTAGGTTCTCGTATGAAATTGAAATACACACGTGCTATGATTAATGCAGTTCTGAATGGTGATTTAGGATTGTATAATTACGATGATTATCATATCCATTCTGTGTTTGGAGTGGCGCAACCAAGATCTTGCCCAGGAGTTCCTAAAGAAGTTTTAAGTCCCAGAACCACATGGAACGATGATAAGGCATATTATACTACAGCATTTAAATTAGCAAATGCCTTTAGAGATAACTTCAAAAAATTTGAAGAATTTGCGAATGAGGAAATTAGAAGAGGAGGGCCACAACGGTACAACTTTTAATAGTAGAATAAAAAAAGCGATTTCAAACTGAAATCGCTTTTTTTTATGTGTTAAGAATTACTATTTTCCTTTATTAACTTTTTCAATGTACTTTTCCAAAGCCATAGTCATAGAAGGGGTTTCAGGGGTTGGAGCTGAAATATCAACTCTCAATCCGTGAGACTCTACTGCTTTGATGGTTGTATTGCCAAAAACAGCGATACGTGTATTGTTTTGTTTGAAATCTGGAAAATTATGGAACAAAGACTCTATACCAGATGGACTAAAGAACACTAAAATGTCATAATAAACATTAGCCAAATCGGATAAATCACTGATTACGGTCTTATAAAAAATAGCTTGTTTCCATTTTACACCAAGGTTATCTAAGATTTCAGGAACCTCAGGTTTTAACTTGTCAGTAGTAGGTAGCAAGAAGTTTTCGTCCTTATATTTTTTAATTAGTGGAGACAAATCGGCAAAAGTACGTTTACCAACATAGATTTTTCGTTTTCTGTACACCACGTATTTTTGGAGATAGAAAGCAACAGCTTCAGACTGACAAAAGTACTTCATTGTATCTGGAACCTTAAATCGCATTTCCTCTGCTACTCTAAAGAAATGATCTACAGAGTTTCTACTAGTTAAGATAATAGCAGTATATTTTGAAAGATCGACTTTTTGTTGTCTAATATCCTTAGCCTCGACACCTTCAACATGTATAAAAGGTCTGAAATCAATTTTTACTTTTTGTTTTTCTTGTAGGTCAAAATAAGGAGAATTCTCAATCTTAGGTTCAGGTTGAGATACTAAAATCGTTTTCACTTTCGTCATATCCACTAACGTATTTTAGGCGTTAAAATCTTTAATTATCTTATATAAAATTAGATAGGGTCCAATTTCAAGAGCGCAAAGATACAAAATAAAATAGAATAAGTTGCTTAATAATAACTTTTGATAATTTTTAAACGAGCTAATAAATCCAACAATATTAATTAAAACAATGAGTCCGATAGATACGTAAATCAAAGCTTTTGTTGGAGCAATCGAATAAATCAAAATACAATTGGCAATTAAGAGAATAAGTCCAGAGTAATTCTTGTAAGTAGTTTTTTGAAACAGGTAAGAATCAATGATGTTGTCAATTTCAAAAAGACTACCAATTAAGCGTTCTAAAAGTACTTTAATTAAAAAAAGGACACCGACACCAAAGACCAGTTTAAAGAATTGCCCTAAATCAAAATCTGTGGGATGGACTGACTTTGCATAAATTAAATATGAAAAAACAGAAACAGAGATTATTAGATTCAAAAACAATAAAGCATCAAAGCCGTCAATGAATTTTTGATCTCTAGCATAAATCTTTAAGTATTTTGAGTTCCCAATAACGGCAATGAAATCGTTAAAACGCTTTGAAAATAAATACTTGCAGACAGTAACCAAAGTTAGTCCGAAGATTAAAAATGATGTAAACCAATCATTAGATATCACCTCTCTAAGCATACCGTAAAATTATGAAGAAATTTTCACGTTGTAAGAAGTATGAATAAAATATTATTGTAAACAAGATTAACATTGTTTATGATTTTTGATATTAGATTAATCGTTTAAAAACTTACATTTGCTGTACCTAACTTAAGCTTATAGAAATAAATGCGTGACGCTATAATCATTATACCAACCTATAATGAGATTGAAAACATAGAAGCCATTGTTAGGGCTGTTTTTGGTCAGAAAAAGGAATTTGATATCTTAATAGTCGATGATAATTCACCTGATTTAACAGCTTTAAAAGTTAAGGAGTTACAAGATGAATTCAATGGAAGACTGTTTTTGTTGCAACGAAAGCATAAGACAGGTTTAGGTTCAGCATACATTGATGGTTTTAAGTGGTGTTTGAAAAAACATTACAATTTTATATTTGAAATGGATGCCGATTTTTCGCATGACCCAAACGATTTGGTTTATCTTTATAATGCATGTGCTGTTAAAGGTGCAGATATGTCCATCGGATCTAGATACGTAGTAGGTGTAAATGTAGTAAACTGGCCCATGAGTCGCGTGTTATTATCGTATTTCGCATCAAAATATGTGAGACTCATAACGCGCATGAAAATTCACGATACCACAGCAGGTTTTGTGTGCTATAAAAGAAAAGTATTAGAAGCCATTGACTTAGATAATATTAAATTTGTTGGGTATGCCTTTCAGATTGAAATGAAATTTAAGGCCTACTTAAAAAAGTTTAAAATAGTTGAGGTTCCCGTTGTTTTTACTGATAGAACAAAAGGAAAATCAAAAATGAGCGGAAGTATTATTTCTGAAGCTATCTTTGGAGTCATCAATATGAAGTTGAAAAGTATTTTTAATAAAACATAGTCATTAGTCTTTAACCCATGAGAAAAACGACCTTAATAAAAAATGCTAGAATTGTAAATGAAGGAAAAATCCTTGAAGGGGACATATTAATTGAAGATGATATCATAAAGGAAGTCGCTGATTCAATAAGCGCAAAATCTGCAGATGTTACGATTATTGATGTAGAGGGTAATTATGTGTTTCCAGGCGCTATTGACGATCAGGTTCATTTTAGAGAGCCAGGACTAACACATAAGGCAACCATTGAAACGGAGTCAAGAGCTGCAATCGCAGGAGGCATTACTTCTTTTATAGAAATGCCCAATACCAATCCACAAACTACAACTATTGAGGAATTGGAACATAAATTTGATATAGCTTCTAAAACCTCTTATGCCAACTACTCCTTTATGTTTGGAGGTACCAACGACAATTTAGAAGAAATTTTAAAAGTTGATTCTAAGTCGGTGGCTGGTTTAAAGTTGTTTCTAGGATCTTCAACGGGAAATATGTTGGTTGATAATCCAAAGGTGTTGGAAAAGATTTTTTGTAGCACCAAAATGGTGATTTCTGTACACTGTGAGGATGAAGCCACAATACAAAAGAATCTTCAGGAGCACATCAAAGTTTACGGAGATGACATTCCAATAAGCAAACATCCAATAATTAGAAGTGAAGAGGCTTGTTATATATCGTCTTCCAAAGCCATTGAGCTAGCAAAAAAGACAGGAGCTCGTTTACATGTGTTTCATTTATCTACAGGAAAGGAAACAAAATTGTTTTCAAATAAAATCCCGTTAAAGGATAAGAAAATTACTAGTGAGGTTTGCATTCACCATTTATGGTTTAGTGATGAAGATTATGATGCTAAAGGTTCTTTAATTAAATGGAATCCAGCAGTAAAGACTACAAAAGACAGAGACCAGCTTTGGAAAGCATTGTTAGATGATAGAATAGATGTAATTGCAACAGATCACGCCCCACATACTTTGGAAGAAAAGAATAATGTATATACTAAAGCACCTTCTGGAGGACCTTTGGTACAGCATGCTATGGTCGCAATGGTTGAAGCTTATCATAGAGGAAAGATTTCTTTGGAAAAAATTGTTGAGAAGATGTGCCATAATCCTTCCATTTTGTTTGATGTGGAAAAAAGAGGCTATATCAAACCTGGCTATTTTGCCGATTTGGTTGTTTTGGATATCAACAACCCTTGGACCGTTAAAAAAGAAAATATTTTATATAAATGTGGATGGTCTCCGTTTGAAGGAACAACATTTAAGTCTAGAGTCACCCATACATTTGTCAACGGTGTTTTGGTGTATAATAATTTTAAGATTTTAAATGTTAAAGCAGGCCAACGATTAACGTTTAACAGATCATGATTCGTCTCGTAATAATAGTTTGTTGTATTAGTATTTTGGTTTCATGTGATCAAGTTGAAAGACCAAAAAAGCCAGATAATCTCATATCAAAAGGAAAGATGGTTGATATTCTTTATGATATGTTTGTTCTAAATGCAGCCAAAGCAACGGATAGGCGACTATTAGAAAAGAATAAGGTGACACCAGATCGATACATTTACGAAAAGCATCAAATTGACAGCATGCAATTCGTGAAAAGCAATGAATATTACGCTTATGATATCAAAGTTTATGAAGATATTATAAATCAGGTCGAAGCGAAGATTCAAAACAAGAAACAAGCCCTTGAAAAAGCTATTGAAAAAGAAGAAGACCGTCGTAAAAACCGACTAGATTCCATAAGAAAGCTTGGAGACACCATCATTAAGAATAAGCCTTATAAAAAGGAATTGAAAACTAGGAACGAGGAAAATCCATATTAAAATACCTGCACACTTTTTCAATGGATGTGTCGATTGACGTATAGGTAAATTGCAAAGCCGATACGAGCTTAGTGTTGTCATAAATGGTTTTTGTTCTCATTGACTTAACCAATTGTTTAGAGAGTTTTCTTCGTTTTCCAAATAACTTGTGGTTCAACCAATCCATACGCCAACCAAGTTCTAACAAAAGTTTACTGGCCTTTTTTTGAGCAGGAGAAACGTTTAATGTGTCTGCTACTTTCTCTTGAAAGGTTTTAAAGGAAAGGTTTTCTGAAACTAATATAAATCGCTCATTTATGATAGTGCTGTTCATAAGATTGACCATGATATCAGTCACATTCCATACATCAACGTAACCTGTTGTTCCTGTGGTATAATAATTTAAGCCATTATGTATGAGCCGAAATAAATTGCCACTACTACCACCTTTCCAATAACCAGGACCTAGGACAATTCCAGGATTAACAATTACGGTTGGAACACCTTCCTGTGTGCCTCTCCATGCTTCAATTTCTGCTCCATATTTGGTTATGGCATACACACTATTGTCTTCTTCAGGATTCCATTCGGTATCTTCAGTGATTTTTTGTTCAGGATTCATAGGATGACCAATGGCAGCTATGGAACTTACATAACATAATTTTTTAACATGATTTGAAATACAAAGATTCACAATGTTGGCGGTTCCCTCAATATTTACTTTTCTTAATCTATGATATTTATTAGGTTCAAAACTTACAAATGCCGCACAGTGGTATACATAATCTATGCCGATAAATGCCTCTTGTAATGCAGGTACATTGTTGAGATCAGCTTCGACCCATTCTATTTTATTGAAAAGTGATTCGTGATTATCAGTATAATATGAAAAGACATGTTGTACGCGTTCAAGCGTATGAGATCTTCTATAAATTGCCCTTACTTTTTCGCCATCACTAATAAGCTTGTAAAGCAAATGTGAGCCTACCAAACCTGTACCACCAGTTACTAGAATCATTTTATAAAATTAGGCTTTTTTCTTTTGACGCATACATATATCTTTGCCAATATTTGAATTTTAGGTTATGATAAAGAATTTTGTCGAGGAATTGGAATGGCGAGGTATGGTTCATCAAACGATGCCAGGAGTTGAAGAGCATTTAATGGAAGAAATGCGTACTGCTTATGTAGGATTTGATCCTACTGCAGATTCACTTCATATAGGTAATTTGGTTCCTATAATGTTATTGGCTCACTATCAGAGATGTGGACATAAACCTATTGCTTTGGTTGGTGGTGCTACGGGAATGATTGGTGATCCTTCTGGTAAATCAAGCGAAAGAAATTTGCTTGATGAACAGACCTTACGTCATAACCAAGAAGCTATCAAAAAACAATTGGGACATTTTCTCGATTTTGAGAGTAATGCTTCCAATGCGGCAATATTGGTGAATAACTACGATTGGATGAAAGCGTTTTCATTCTTGGATTTTATTCGTGATGTTGGTAAACATATAACCGTAAACTACATGATGGCCAAGGATTCTGTAAAAAATAGGATTTCTTCAGAATCTACAGATGGTATGTCGTTTACAGAATTCACATACCAACTTGTACAGGGTTACGATTTTTTACATCTATACAAGTCTCATAATTCTACACTTCAAATGGGAGGAAGTGATCAATGGGGAAATATTACAACAGGAACCGAGTTGATCAGACGAATTTCACAAGGAAAGGGTTATGCCATAACGTGTCCGTTGATTACAAAAAGTGATGGCTCTAAGTTTGGAAAGTCAGAAGGCGGCAATGTGTGGTTGGATGCCGAAAGAACGTCACCTTATAAATTTTATCAATATTGGTTGAATTCTAGTGATGAAGATGCTGAAAAATATATCAAGATCTTCACCTTTTTGACGAAAGAGGAAATAGAAGATATTGTAAAATCACATCAAGTAGAACCTCACTTACGCGGTTTACAGAAACGATTGGCTCAAGAGATGACAACGATGGTACATTCAAAATCAGATTTCGAAAATGCTGAAAGAGCTTCGAACATTCTTTTTAGTAAAAGCTTCAAATCGGATATCAAAACCTTGGATGAAAAGACTTTCTTAGACGTGTTTGAAGGTGTTCCATTAGCGGAATTAAATAAATCAGAATTTGAAAATTTAGACATGATTGGTGCCTTGTCTGCTAAGACTAACTTTTTAAGTTCCAATGGTGAGGCTCGTCGTGCATTAAAGGAGAATGCCATTTCTGTTAACAAGGAAAAGGTGCAGGAAGATTATAATCTATCGGAAGACGATTTGATCAATGATAAGTATCTCATTATAAATAAAGGGAAGAAAAACACTTACATTATTAAAGTTATATAAATATAAACGCCTCATCATTTGATGAGGCGTTTAACATTAACCAACCAACTATTCTCGAAGCTAATCTTTCTTTTTCATAGAATATTTCAAACTTCCAAAAATCTTAGCTTCTTAAATTTTGTCGTAAACTAATTGGCAAACTTTCACGACAAAATGTTAAAGTACCATTAAATTACAACCTCTAATATCACTGGAATCAAAACGACCTATGATTTCAAATGAGCCATCTATATTTACACGACCTAAATCTTGTGTTGCAATGAATGAACAGGAATTTATGTTTGCCAAATCAATGACATTTACGCCTCCTGTTTTCAGTGGTTTTTGTAAAGAAAAAGCATCTTCTGGTTCGCGCGTAATGATACGCATCCAATTTGGGCATTCAAAGAGACCGTTTCCTTTAGAATAGGCTTGACTGAGTAATTCGGTCATGCCATATTCGCTATGGATAGCATTCACACCAAATCCTTTTTTTAGAACTTGGTGTAATTCTTCACGAACCATTTCTTTTCTTCTGCCTTTCATTCCACCGGTTTCCATAACGATGGTGTTTTTTAGATTGAACCTATTTAATTCCACTAAATCTAAAAGGGCAAAGGACACTCCAATAAGTAGTGTTTTTTTGTTTTGTGAATCCAATAGGCTAAGATGGTCTTTTAATTCTGAAATGTTGTCGAGATAAAATCCGCTTTCAGGATGTTTAGATTGTTGAATCAAATCATTCACCATAAAAATTAGAGAAGAGCCTTCGCGTTCCAAATAATTAGGAAGCAAAGCTAATACTACATAATCTTCAATGGCGCCATAAAAGTTCTTGAAGGCGTTTCTGAAACTTGTTTTGTAGAGCTCTAAATCGGTTACATAATGTTTACTTGTAGTACTTCCTGTGGTTCCGCTACTTGAAAAAATGTCTTGGATAGGGTCTTTTGAGCTTACTACTTGATGACTTTTGAAAAATTGAATTGGTAAAAACGGAATGTCCTCAAGCTTAGTTATATCGCTTGGATGCTTATATAGTAAATCACAGAATGAGCGATACACAGGATTATTTTCAAATTGAAATTGAAATACCTTCATGGCCATGTCATGAAATTCATTTTCAGAAGAAATAGAAAAAATATCCTGATGGTTTATCATGGTTACAAAAGTAGGAAAAACAAAAAGCGCTGCCTATAAGGCAGCGCTTTTAATATCTGAAACGAAAAATGTTTACTTAATAATTAGCTTCTTAGTTACGGAAGCATTGTTTTGGGTTATTTTCATGATATAAACCCCTGAGTTTAATTCTGAAACATTCAATTGTTCATTGGTTACTTCAGTATTAATCATTTCTTTGCCTAAGATGTCGTAAACAGCTACTGAAGTCGTTGCTCCATTTGCGCTTTTGATATTTACATAGCCTAGAGAAGTTGGATTAGGATAAATCTTAAAGCTATTCGCAGTAAACTCTTCCGTAGAAAGCGTAGTTGGAGTTACTTGAGCCCATGACGTACCTAATCTTAATTCATCAAATAAAACAAATGGCGTTTCACCAGTTGAATCTTGTCTAATTACAAATTGGTTCATTCCAGTAACAATATCACCAACTTCAGCAGAAGTTGCCGTAGCTGCAGGAGCAGATCCAGCACCAAAACTAGCATCACTTGGGTTGACCCAAGTATTGATAGTGCCATCATCTAAACTATAACTCATAACAACAAATACAGTTGCACCTGTTGTTAAAATTGTTGGGTCTAATTCAGCACCACTTGGAGCAGTATTTACATTGGAAATACCTATTTGATATTGACCTGCACCACCTTGAGCAGAAGGAGGTAACACAGGAACTGTCCAAAGTCTAGCATCAAAATTACCTAATACAGCAAAGTAACCAGGTGTTGTTTGTAAATCGTTTGCAGTAACATTAATTAAGAAAGAAGCATATAATGTACCACTTGTAACTTCTGTAAATTCGATTGCTGGATCACTTCCTCCACCATCAAAAGTCACGTGGTTTCCAGTTTGATTAGAATCCGCTAGGTTAGGATATGTTAATCCACCAGGACCACCAATCAAAACTTCATCAAAGCTATCTGAGATGTTAGTCCAATTTGCAGCATCGATAAGTTGTGTGGTTTCAGTATAATTGAAACCTTCGTATAGAGGCAATGCCAACTGAGGATCACAATCAGGACTGCTGATGTTTCTTGTAAAATCGCAGCTACTGTCCATTGGGTTTCCAGTAAAAGTAACAACAAAGTCAGTACCTTCAGTAATGCCAGTAATGGTAATAGTACCATCTGCTACACTTGAAGGGTCATCGCCACCAACAGTGCCAACACCTCCAGTATCAATAGTATACATAGTAGTGCCACCACCAGTATATTCAATAGTTACTGAATAAGGATCCATTGAGCTTGGAGTAATAGCATCACAAGTTGCTGTAATAGTACCAACTTGAATGTCACAAGGATATTCAACACTAAAGCTAACCATGTCAGTATCTAAAACACTTCCATCAACTAATTCAATACTAACCGCTACAGAATCTCCGTCAGATAATGGTCCGACTGGAAATGGGCTTGAAACACCATTAGACGTATTTGGAGCACCACCATTAAGTGTAACCGTTATATTTACAGTTGCTCCAGGAGCATTTGCAACGGTCCACTCAACGTCTACGGAACTTGTTCCTGAAGGGAAAGCTTCTGTGTCAAATGGAGTTGTAATAGTAATTGTAGGATCAGTATTAACTGAAGGTGAATAAGTGCCTATTGGGAACATCGAAGGACAACCAGCATTAGTTCCAGTATCATCTGCAAGGTCACAACCATCTAAGGCATTGATACCACTAAACGTCCACTCAGAATCTGTAAAAGTAGCATTAGGACCAAAACCATCAACTCTATAAGCCCAACCATCAAGATATTCCCAAGTCTCACCAGTTCCATCTACACCAGGCACACCTATGACATCACTAACTGATCCGTTGGCATATAAAATAACAACATCATCACCATTATTGTTTAATTCTCCGCCAGTCACTTCATACGTTGGATTGATTCCGAGGTATTGGGCAAATCCAGGTGTTTCAGGAGAAATATAAATAAAATCACCAGCAGTATAAGCGTCTGCAGGAAACGTGTAAGTTTCAACACCTGTAGAAGCATTTCCATTACCTGCTCTCTCGATACCATAAACACTTAAGTCTGGGATGTCGTTTACAACATACAATTCAAGGCCTTTTGGAAACCCTCCAGGAAGAGGACCATCAATAATCCCTGTTATAACTAAGTCTTGAGCAAAAGACATAGAAGCAACAAATAAAGTTGCTATTAAAAAGTAAAGTTTTTTCATAATTAAAATAATTAGATTGAAATAAATATTGCACACAAATATAGCAAGATTTAAGAGCATTCACTAATTAAAGTTATGATAAACTCTTATTTTACAATATGATAATATTAAAATATAACTACTTAATTATCAGTTTTCTGGTAGTTGAAATTTTACCTTCCTCAATTTTAAGTATGTATACACCTGGAGGCAATTTTCTAACGTCAAGCTCTTTGCCCAATAGGACAGCACTTAAGACAGGTTTTCCTAAAACATCAAAAATTTCAATGTTTTTTTGTGAAGGTTGATCTGAAACGATATAAACTTTTCCATCATAAACAGGATTTGGATAAATGCTAAGCTTGTTCTCAGACTCAAGCAACAAAGGCTTATTTTCTTCTACAAAAGAAGCGCCATAAGTAGAAACCACCAATGATAAGGAAAGCATTAAAAAGATAATTGTATTTCTCATGACCAATACATTTAGATATTATATCTTCAATAAATCCTCAAAAGTTATACCAATTTTTTTCATGTCGTGTATTTTAGATGACATGTGTTTACTAACATCAAAATTAAGGTTAACTTAATGTTATTTATATTTCTACAAATCATGATTTTTTGTTATTAATCCTATCTTTACATTATATTTTGAAAACTCTGACTAAACGGAGTCCATATGTTATTATGAAAAAAAGAGATATTAAAATCCTTTTAGTTGATGATGAACCAGATATTTTAGAGATTGTTGGATATAATTTATCAACCGAAGGATATCAAATTATTACCGCTGAAAATGGTATTGAAGCTGTTAAAAAAGCAAAGAAAGAAAAACCACACCTTATAATATTGGATGTCATGATGCCTGAAATGGATGGTATCGAGGCATGTGAGCAGATTAGAAAAGTTCCAGATTTATCCAATACCATCATTACCTTTTTAACAGCTCGTGGTGAAGACTATTCCCAAATGGCAGGTTTTGATGCAGGTGCAGACGATTATATCACCAAACCGATCAAACCTAAAGTATTGGTGAGTAAAGTCAAGGCTCTTCTAAGACGTCTAAAAGAAGAAGATGCTTCAGAGAATATCCTTAAAATAGGAAATTTGGTCATTAACCGCGAAGAATATAAAATAGCTTACAAAGGAGAGGAAATCATTCTTCCTCGAAAAGAATTCGAATTGTTATCTTTGTTGGCAACAAAACCTGGTAAAGTTTTTAAACGCGAGGAAATTCTCGACAAGGTTTGGGGAAATGAAGTCGTTGTTGGTGGGCGAACCATCGATGTTCACATTCGGAAACTAAGAGAAAAAATCGGAGACAAAAGCTTTAAAACCGTTAAAGGGGTTGGGTATAAGTTTGTCGATTGATGCAAAATAAATTAAAAAAAACGTACAAGTTCGCATTTAGAACTTCTTTGTACATCACCATTTTTTTAACGCTCTTATCGAGTGTTTTTTTGTATTTACTGCATTCCATTAATGTCTTGTATATTGTTTCATTTGCGGTGTTCACATACATACTATCGTTTATTGTCATTCAGTACAGGGTTGAACGCTTTATCTACAGACGTGTTAAGAAAATCTATGACGATTTAACTCTGTTGGAATCTACGTCACTCAGAAAACAGCCTATTACAACCGATATGGCAACTTTGACTCAAGAAATTGATAAATATGCCAAGGATAAGAAACTTGAAATTGAAACGCTTAAGGTAAGGGAAGAATATCGAAAAGAATTTTTAGGAAATGTCTCACATGAACTGAAAACACCTTTATTTACTGTGCATGGTTATTTGTTGACTTTACTTGATGGAGCGATGCATGACGAAAGAGTCAGTGAGAAATACTTGAAAAGAGCCAACAAAGGGTTAGAGCGTCTAATTTATATCGTTAAAGATTTAGATATGATTACCAAATTAGAGGTTGGTGATTTAAGGCTGAATGTTGAAACTTTCAATATTGTCGAATTGGTTGAAAGTGTTTTTGATCTGTTGGAAATGAAAGCAGCCAAGAAAAAAATCACACTAACCTTCGATATGGATTACAACGAGCCTATTTTGGTGTCTGCTGATAAGGAACGTATTCAACAAGTCTTAACCAATTTAGTGGTTAACTCTATTAAATACGGACGAAAAAAAGGCACCACTGAAATTAGCATTGAAAATCTTATCAAAAATAAAGTCATTGTAAGGGTTACAGATAATGGTGAAGGCATTTCAGAAGAAAACCTTACACGTTTATTTGAACGTTTCTTTAGGGTTGATAAAAGTGGATCAAGAAAAGAAGGTGGTTCTGGGCTCGGACTTTCAATTGTTAAGCATATCATTGAAGCGCATGACGAAAAAATCTATGTCGAAAGTGAATTAGGCGTGGGAAGTGAGTTTTCATTCACTTTGGAAAAGGCTGAATAATTTTTTGTAATTAGTAGTATAATTCATTGAACTAAGTCCTTTAGTGTCTTCAATATTGGCAAGTTTGTCAACTGAAAAATCATTTTGCTTACAACTCAACACATGTCCTAACTTTGATAAACGTTTTGCTAAATACTCTTGTTCAAATTGTCCAGGTGTCGGAATAAAAAATGCCTTTTTTTGCAATTTGGCTAAATCCATAACAGTTGTATAACCAGAGCGAGACAAAATAAACTTACTTTCGTTGAGTGCATTTTCCAAAGTGTGACTGGTCATGTAATTATAAATATCCATTTGCCCTTCAGTCTGTTTCTCAGATGATCCATCCACTTTTCCTTTAACAAAAACAATGTTGCCATCAAAAGATTTTAGCTTGTCCAATAAGACATGCTCCAGCATGGTTCGTTGAGGTTCAGGACCTGAAAGCAATACCATTAAATCATATTTTAATGGACGCTCAGTTTTATTGAAACGGCTTAACGGACCTATATATTTAACAGGAATACCTTGAACTTCTGTGTGACCAAGTTTACCGCTTAAATTGTCTTCACCAATATTATCTGGCACCCAACATTCATTGAAGCGCTTAATGATTTTTTGATGCATTTTAGTGCTTAACCAAGTTGTATTCCCGCTAAGTACCTTGAGCTGATGTGTAATGAATACAGAAGGCACATTTTTATTATAAACGCCCAATCTATTATCTGAAATGATACCATCAATCTGTTTGTCTTTTACGATGTTGTTAACCGTTTTTCGTTCAGACTTTATTGCATTGACCAATTTTGGAGAGTTTTGAAGCATTTTGAACTTAAAAAACTGTCCGTTTTTAGCATACTTTATATCATATGATGGTAAGGCAATGGTTTCCAATTCAGGGAATTCCTTTTCCAACAAAGCTAAGGCAACACCGTCACTGGCAATAACAGGTTCATGACCTAAGTCTTGTAAGGCCTTGATAAGTGGAATGCATCTCGTAGCATGACCCAATCCCCAATTTAAAGGAGCAACTAATATTCGCTTTCGAAAAACCATAAACGACAAAGATAAAACTAATATGTTTACTTAATTTTGCCAAAACATTAAATTAAGTCGTGGGAAGTAAAAACAAGTTAAAGCGTTTTAGGGAAAACGAGACCTTTTCAAATGTGATTCAACCTTCAAGAGAAACGTTGTTAGATCATACCTTTGAATTTAGAGGCCGTTGGAAATCTGCTTTTTTTAAAAATGAAAATCCAATCGTACTCGAATTAGGTTGTGGAAAAGGTGAATATACAGTGGCTATGGCTGAAAAATATCCCGAGAAGAATTTTATCGGCATTGATATTAAAGGTGCTCGCTTTTGGAGAGGTGCCAAAACAGCTGTTGAAAATGATATGACCAATGTAGCGTTTTTAAGAATCCAAATTGAATTGGTTGAGCAGGCTTTTGCAGAAAATGAGGTGGATGAAATTTGGATTACCTTTCCAGATCCACAAATAAAATACAAGCGTACTAAACATAGAATGACCAATACCGAGTTTTTAAAACGCTATAAAACTATTTTGAAACCAGAAGGAACTGTAAACCTTAAAACCGATAGTGAATTCATGCATGGTTATACGCTTGGGCTCTTGCATGGTGAAGGGCACGAAGTTCTATACGCCAATCACGATGTGTATAAATTAGAGGGAAGTCCAGAAGAAGTAACCAGTATTCAAACCTTTTATGAGTCACAATATTTAGAACAAAACAAAGCAATTACGTATATTAGGTTTAAAATTAAGTAGATTTTGAACATTACTGTCATCTTCTTTTTAGGATTGATCATTGCGCTTATTGGAGTCATTCCTCCAGGTCTGCTTAATATGACAGCGGCGAAAATAAGTTTAAAGGACGGCTATAGTCGTGGTATTGTATTTTCTATAGGTGTTTGCGTGATTGTCTTTTTGCAAACCTATATAGCAACCATGTTTGCACGTTACTTAAGCAACCATCAAGATGTCGTAGAGATTTTACAACGTGTCGCCTTTGTGATTTTTGTACTCATTACGATTTATTTTCTGCTACTTGCAAAAAACACTACAAAACCTGAAATAGATACAGAAGCAAAAAGCAAGTATAGTCGCTTTTTTCAAGGCATGTTTTTGTCGGCTATCAATGTGTTTCCCATTCCGTATCAGGCTTATATGACCATTACTATTGCCTCTTTCGGTTGGTTCGCTTTTGATAAGATTAGCATCATAACTTATGTAACTGGAGCAGTAATGGGAACCTTTGTGATGCTCTATGTCTATATTTTCTTTTTCGATAAGATCAAAGACAAGAAGTTTACATCCCAAAAAAGCATGAATTATACCATTGGAACCATTACAGGAATCGTGGCTACTGTGACGTTGATTAACATTTTAATGGAGTTGTAGTATGAAACCAGAAACTCTTAATTTTTTCGACAAAGTTTATGATATTGCTCGATTGATTCCCTACGGAAGAGTGACTAGTTATGGAGCTATTGCCAATTATTTAGGTGCCAAACGTAGCGCCAGAATGGTTGGTTATGCCATGAATGCTTCTGAAGGGAAGGAAGTGCCAGCCCATCGCGTGGTTAACCGCAACGGATTGTTAACAGGAAAGCATCACTTTGATGGTACAAATTTGATGCAGCAACTTTTGGAAAATGAAGGCGTAAAGGTGGTTGAAAACCAAGTCCAAGATTTCGATGCACTATTTTGGGATCCAGCTAAAGAGTTATGAAAATGACGTCATTCTGAACTTGTTCAGAATCTCATTGCATATTTAAAAGTAAAGGGGCAAGAACAAATTAAAAATTGATAATAAAAATTTTTTGGACTAATCCTTAATAAACTTTCTTACAGTTTCACCTTTTATGGTTCTGACCTTAATGAAATAGGTTCCTGAAGAAAATGGTTCTGTAGTTATTTCGAGATTCGATTTAGACCCAAGTACGGAAATTTCCTGAACAATTCTTCCTGATAGATCATAGATGCAGACATGTTTAATAATGTCATTGGTTTCTATATTCAATATTCCAGAAGTCGGATTTGGATATAACAACATTTCGTTTTCATATGCAAACGCTTCAGTACTTAAAGTAGCTACTGTGGTCTGAGCTTCATTGGTAATAATAGGAAAGTTGAAATCGAAATAGATCTCAGCCTCGTTCTCAAATGTATCTCCCAAAACCAAGGAATCCAAAGTCCTTATTTTGAATACCACATAGCCATCGTTGTTGGCGTCATCGAACGGCAAATTGATATTCTCAAAAATGAACTCTACATAGTAGTCGGCACCACTATCAGTAATCCTAGCCACAAAGTCATGGCTAGAATCCACAGGGACAAGGCTGGACAGGTCATACTTTGTTCTGTCGATATGATCCTTGACAACGATATTGACAGCATCAGCTGTACCAGTATTTTCAAATCGAATTCTATAGTGTACAAACTCACCAACCTGTTCTGGAGTTATGGTGCTTCCCTCGAGACAGGTTTTATCGTTAGGGTCAAAAGAATTGACAACGGTTTGCTGTAGTTCAAACGTATTGTCATCAGGTGTTTCATCGGTTTCAGAAATACTGAGTGACGCAATAAAGGACAACTGTTCATCACCATTTAATGGAGGGTTTTCCATTGGTGAGTTCAGATTCATGGTTAACAGAATTTCGCGACTTTCAAGTGGCGCTAAGTCAGTAAAACTCCAGCTCAGTAAATCAGTAAGTCCAGATTCGTTGGGAGGTGCTGCCGATACATAATCCATGACGTCGTCTTGAAAACCAAAATCGATGTCTCCAGATAAGGTAGTTGTGCCTTTATTCTTGTATACGATCTTATAATTAGCATCAAAACCAGGACGTGCTTCGTTGATAGGAATCAGAGTGATTTCTAAATCATTAAAAGCGCCATTAGGAGTGATGCAAAAATCTTGAAGATACGGACTTGTATCTGTCGGGAAATCTACTGAAATACTAGAGGGAGACACTGTAAAATAATCTGGATTTTCAAGTGTTGGAGTTAAGGTGTGTGAACCATAAACAGCAGAAACAGGAATATAGTAATATCCTGACGCATTAGAAATAAAACTTCCAGAGTCAGAACCGCCAGTAATTGTTAGATTTAAATAAGGAAAAATCACATCGTTTACATCACAGCCATTATTGTCTATGTCTAGAATCGTATTACCTTCAATTGTGTAATAGTCACCTCCTGGAGTGAATGAGCAGTAAGCGTTAACCACTACATTTGTATAACCACAATTGTTGACCAAATCTTGAATGCCTTCAACATCAATCTCTTCCATAGCGGCATTAATGTAGGTATAACCATGTATTTCAGATTCATCTGCACAAACATACCTTAGATTAGGGTTATTACATATGTTATAACTGCCAGAATCATAATCAATACCAGTTAACTGAGTAACGCCATTTTTAAAAGAAATCGTTTCTAGTACAGGATTATCAGTAACAGCATAAGAGTGATAATTATAATAATCTAAATACCCTAACTGAACATAGGTTAGATTGGCATTGTTTCTAAGGTTAAGATAGTCTATATGTGTGTTAATGAAATCAACTTCAATTAATCCTGTATAATTAAGGGTAAGATATCCAATTGAAGTCCCTAATGCTATTGATGTTAAATTTGGATTGTTACTGCAATCTAATTCAGAAATATATGCTGATGTACTTACGTCAAGGGATGTCAATTGATTATCAAAGCAATAAACAGTGTCTAAGTTTGTATTGTTTCCAAAATTTATACTGCTAAGTTGATTGGAAAAACAATCCAAGTACCAAAGATTTTCAGTAGCGCTAATGTCAAGAATACTTAATTGATTATTAGAACAACCCAGAGATATTAAACTTGTTAAGTTACTAATGTTTAATTCTGTGAGTTGATTACCGCTACAAGACAGATGTTCGAGATTACCTAAAGCACTTACATCTAGTTCAGTCAGTAGATTACCACCACAATGCAGAGATTTGAGATTTGTTAAGGCACTTACATCTAGCTCAGTTAATTGCATAGTGCTGCACTCTAATCTAGTTAGATTTATCAAGGCATTAAAATTAAATGGTGTTAGTAGATTACCACTACAATAAAATTCTTCAAGGTTGGTTGCTAAAGCACTTATATCTAAGGTTGTCAACTCATTCCAGCTACAATCCAAGTGGACTAAATTTGTAAAGTTCTCAATACCATTTAATGAAACTATGGAATTCTGCCTTATTCTTAAATGTGAAATAGCTAGTGCTTCGGTCAAGGTGATTTCACCATCATCGTTGGTGTCTGCATCCGATTCAAAAGAGCCGTTTCCATCAGCATCAACACAATTCGTATTTACCAAAGCATTCTTAAAGTTAGGATCTGGAATATCAATAATTTGTGCGTTAAGAGCGAAGAAAGGGACAAACAGTAGAATTAAAATGTAAAGTTGTTTCATGATCGTTGGTTGTTTCAACAAGATAGAAATAAATTATCTAACTATCTATAAACTACTGTAATATAATCATTGTGAATAGTAATTCTTTCCCTTTAATCTTATGTGTTTATTGAGTATCTTTGCATTTAGAATGATTCTTAACTAGAATCATAAAATGATGAACAGATTTATATGAAATTAAATAAACAAGATATACTTAAGGCTCTTGAAACCATCACAGTTCCTGGTGAAGGGCAAAATATGGTTGAAAGTGGTGCTGTAACTAATGTTATGACCTTTGCAGATGAAGTGGTTGTAGATGTTACGATAAAGAACCCAAGTTTGCAAGCCAAGAAAAAAACAGAAGTTGAGATTTTAAAAACCATTCATGACAAGGTCTATGAAAAAGCTAAAATAAAAGTCAACATTAAAGTAGAAGCTCCTGCTAAATCAACAAAGAATGAAATAAAAGGGAAACCAATTCCTGGCATTCAAAATATCATTGCTGTAGCTTCAGGAAAAGGAGGTGTTGGAAAATCTACAGTAACGGCTAACATTGGTGTGACTTTAGCTAAAATGGGCTTTAATGTTGGTATTCTCGATGCTGATATTTATGGGCCATCGATGCCAATTATGTATGACGTAGAGTTAGAGCGACCTATTGCAGTCAATGTCGATGGAAAATCGAAAATGCGTCCCGTTGAAAATTACGGTGTCAAGATTTTATCTATTGGGTTTTTTACAAAACCTGATCAAGCTGTAGTTTGGCGTGGTCCAATGGCAGCAAAAGCCTTAAATCAAATGATTTTTGATGCGGCTTGGGGAGAATTAGATTTCTTGTTATTGGATTTACCTCCAGGTACAGGAGATATTCACTTGAGTATCATGCAGTCCTTGCCGATTACTGGTGCGGTCGTGGTGAGTACACCTCAGAACGTCGCGCTTGCCGATGCCAAAAAAGGCGTAGCGATGTTCCAGCAAGAGAGCATCAATGTACCAGTATTAGGTATTATCGAAAATATGGCTTACTTTACACCTGAAGAACTTCCTGATAACAAATACTATATTTTTGGGAAGCAAGGTGCGAAGCATCTTTCAGAAGATTTAAACGTGCCATTCTTGGGTGAGTTGCCATTGGTACAAAGTATCAGGGAAGCTGGTGACGTTGGTCGTCCAGCAGCTTTGCAAACCGCAACACCTATAGAACAAGCATTTGAAAAATTAACTCAAAATGTGGTTCAGGAAGTTGTGAGACGAAATGAAAACCTTCCTCCAACGGAAGCAATTAAAATAACCACGATGGCTGGTTGCTCAGCAGTAAATAAGAAATAAATGAGTACAGAAGAATTAAGACTTAATGTTGAAAAGGCCTTGGATGAAATTCGTCCGTTTTTACAAAGCGACGGTGGCGACATTTCATTGTTATCCATTGAGGATGATAAATTGGTAAAGGTACAATTACAAGGTGCTTGTGTTGGTTGTAGTGTAAATCAAATGACATTGAAATCTGGCGTTGAGATGACTATAAAAAAGTATGCGCCTCAAATAGAGCAAGTCATTAACATAGATTCTTAAAAGGTGACTTTTGTCACAAAAATACTCTTTGTTATCCCTTAATTTTACCTTCTGAAATTTAATTCCATGATTAAAACAGATATACTTATTATTGGTGCTGGCCCAACAGGACTGTTTACGGTGTTTGAAGCGGGTCTTTTGAAACTGAAATGCCACTTGATTGATGCTTTGCCACAACCTGGCGGACAATGTTCTGAGATTTATCCAAAGAAACCGATTTACGATATTCCTGCCTATCCTGAAATTCTCGCAGGTGATCTTACCGATAAATTACTCGAACAATGCAAACAATTCGAACCTGGTTTTACACTTGGTGAACGTGCTGAAACGATCGATAAGCAAGACGATGGAACGTTCATTGTCACGACTAATAAAGGAACAAAACATCAAGCACCTGTGGTTGCGATTGCTGGTGGTTTAGGAAGCTTTGAGCCTAGAAAACCACTCATTGATAATATTGCCGATTATGAAGATAAAGGTGTAGAGTATATCATTAAGAATCCTGAGTTTTATAAAGATAAACGTGTGGTTATTGCTGGTGGAGGTGATTCAGCATTAGACTGGACGATTTATTTAAGTGATGTTGCTAAGGAAGTCACCTTAATTCATAGACGAAATGAATTCCGAGGACATTTGGATTCCGTTGAAAAAGTACAGGAGCTGAAAAATCAAGGTAAAGTAGAATTGATTACACCTGCTGAAGTGATTGGCATTGAAGGCGAAGGTAAAGTTGAAGCGGTAACGATTAAGCAAGACGCTAATACTTTTAAAAAATCTTGTGATCATTTTGTGCCTTTGTTTGGACTGTCACCTAAACTCGGACCAATTGCAAATTGGGGATTGGAAATTGAAAAGAATGCTATCAAAGTTAATAACGCGTTAGATTATCAAACCAATATTCCAGGAATTTTTGCCATTGGAGATGTAAACACCTATCCAGGAAAATTAAAATTGATACTTTGTGGTTTCCATGAAGCCACTTTAATGTGCCAAGCGGCTTATCAAATTATCAATCCTGGAAAACGTTATGTTTTGAAATACACAACGGTTAGTGGTGTTGACGGATTTGACGGCACTCGTAAAGAAGCACCTAAAGCAGTCGTTAAAGCTATCGAATAGTGGAGCAGGATATCAATATAAAAATTACCGATAGAGATGGCGTCACCCATGAGGTTGTTGCACCTACAGATATGGCTATGAACCTGATGGAAGTGGTGCGATCATATGAATTGGCTCCAGAGGGTACGATTGGTATTTGTGGTGGTATGGCCATGTGTGCCTCTTGCCAATGCTATGTAAAATCAGATCATGAGCTCCCTGAAATGCAAGATGATGAGGAAGCCATGCTTAGTGAAGCCTTTTATGTAAAGGATAATTCAAGATTGGGCTGTCAAATTCAAATGACTCCAGAATTAGAAGGTCTTGAAGTCGAGTTAGCTCCAGAAAGTTAATCGGTTTTGTAATTCATTAATGGTCTTGGACCTTCAAGAAGCACCCTCACAATCTTTAAAGTACCATCATCTGTTGTGGCAATTTGCCATTTGATAAGTGAAATCTCTCCATTTTCAATTTCGAGTCCAGTGATACTTCTTGGATGCACACAACTTCCATCGTTAAAGAAAGCAATATCTCCAGGTTCAGGAAATCTTGGTCTGTGTGTGTGTCCAGCAATAGTGATGAGGTTGTTATTTGATGCAATCCATTTTTTGGTACGTCGCTCAATTTTGATAAGCTCCTTATAATTTTTTGCTGGACTAGTAGGATCGGCAATACCCATAACGTTTAAAGGTTTCCAAAGAATACGAACCATGAATCGACTCCATTTCCAAAAAAGATAATTCCACCAGTCGGCTTGATGTCCGTGAAGCAAAAACACTTCCTGTCCGCTTTCTGAATGTTTCAATATTAAAGCTTCGTGGTATTTAATATCACAGAACAATTCAACATCCTCACCAACTTTTGGGTCAAAATAAGTAGATAGATTTTTCTCTACGTATTTTGGGTCACGATAGACCATATCATGATTTCCCCAAATCATATGAAGGCGGTTTTTCTCATGAAATAATTTCATAAGCATATATACATTCTTGTGCGCATTAAGGATGGAATCAAACGAAAGATTTTCCCAAAGTTCGTCACCATCGCCAAGTTCACAGTAATCGAATCCTTCAGCATAATAGTGTTTTAAAGCATGAAAATAGATGTTTCGATTGTTGGCAAAATCATCAGCAAAGCTATTATCACCACGATGACAATCACTAAATAAAATAAATTTGCTGGTACTGTCAAATGGAATAACCTTAGCGTTCTTATAAGCTCTATCTAATCTTTTTTTAGCTGAAAACATAAAGTAAATGTAACTAAAAAAAGAACAGCTATTCTAATTTTTCCAAAGCGAAAGGAAGCAGGCGTTCTACAAATTTGGAGTATGCTAGTGTTGAAGGATGTAAGCCATCAGAAGCGACCAACTCAGGTTGATCCAGTCCGAGTCGCGTAATATCGGTTATATAGACATAAGTAATTTCTTGTGCATTACAATAGGCTTCTGCATAATCATTATATAGGTCTATTTCTTGTGTGGTGACTTCTGGATTCCCATTGTTTTGACCAAAAACGGTATAGGCATAATCGGGAATTGAAACAACGATTACATTATTCTTCATTCCATTAGCTGCAGAAATGGCTGTTTGTACAAGCTCTGGAAATTCACTTTGGTAAACAGAAAAAGGAATGTTTTGATATTGATTGTTGACACCAATCAATAAGGTAACCAAATCGTAATTTGAATCTATATTTTCCTCATCAATTGCGTCTATTAAATCAAAAGTGGTCCATCCTGTTTGCGCTATGATATCAACTTCAACATCATAAGAGCTGTTATTCTGAATACTGTCTTTTAGTTGAACAGGGAAACGACATGTTGCACATACGCTCTGACCAATCGTATAACTATCTCCTAAAGATAATATGCGTCTCGAATTATCAGACGAATTCTCATTTGTATTTTCATTCGTGTTTTCGTTGGTATTCCCGACAGTATTAGCTGTAGTATTATTTGAAGTATCTACAAGGTCAAAAGGATTTCCATTATAAGAATCATCAGTAGCATTACAAGAATAGAAAGCTACAATAACCAATACCAAAAGGAGATTTAATGTCTTCATCATAACAAAATATACGAAAAATGACACACATTAGTTTACCACTAGAAGGAATCTTGACTTTAAAACCAACAATAGCTAGAAAACAGTACTTTCAGGAACTAAGATGATTATTTAAAGGCATTCAAACCAGTAACATCCAATCCTGTAATCAATAAATGGATATCATGTGTGCCTTCATAAGTGATGACACTCTCAAGGTTCATAGAATGACGCATTATGCTATATTCTCCAGTAATTCCCATGCCTCCAAGCATTTGTCTAGCTTCACGAGCGATATTGATAGCCATTTCTACATTGTTGCGTTTAGCCATGGAGATTTGAGCTGAAGTTGCTCTACCTTCATTACGCAAAACTCCTAATCGCCAAGTGAGCATTTGGGCTTTAGTAATTTCAGTAATCATTTCAGCTAATTTCTTTTGTTGCAACTGGAATTGTCCGATTGGTTTTCCAAATTGAATACGTTCCTTACTATATCTCAATGCAGTATCGTAGCAGTCCATAGCAGCTCCAATAGCTCCCCAAGCAATACCATAACGAGCAGAATCTAAGCAACCAAGTGGCGCACCCAAACCAGATTTGTTAGGTAATAGGTTTTCCTTTGGAACTTTTACATTGTCAAAAATAAGTTCACCAGTTGCAGAAGCTCTCAATGACCATTTGTTGTGGGTTTCAGGCGTTGAAAATCCTTCCATACCACGTTCAACGATAAGTCCGTGAATTCTGCCTTCTTCATTCTTTGCCCATACGACAGCAACTTGACAAAAAGGCGCATTGGAAATCCACATTTTGGCACCATTTAAGAGATAGTGGTCTCCCATATCCTTAAAATTTGTCGTCATACCACCAGGATTACTACCATGATCAGGTTCGGTTAAACCAAATGATCCCATCCATTCACCTGAAGCCAATTTTGGTAAATATTTTTGACGTTGTTCTTCGTTGCCATATTTCCAAATAGGATACATTACCAAAGATGATTGTACAGAAGCGGTGCTTCTCACACCAGAATCACCACGTTCAATTTCCTGCATGATTAAACCATAGGAAATTTGATCTAAACCAGCACCACCATATTCTTCGGGAATATAAGGTCCGAAAGCACCAATTTCAGCCAAACCATTAATGATTTGATTTGGGAATTCTGCTTTTTGGGCGTATTCCTCAATAATTGGAGAGACATCACGCTTTACCCATTCTCTTGCGGCATCACGTACTAATTTATGTTCTTCAGAAAGTAAATCGTCTAATTGATAATAATCAGGAGCTTCGAATAAATCCGGTTTCATTATTGATTGCTATTTTCAGTTTTTATGGATAACAAAAGTAACGAAAACGTTTTCATTGCCCAACAGAAGCACTACATTTTCAGATAAAAATCTTTGGTTAAATTTATATAGTCTTGCGTGTAGTTGTGTCTTGCGGTTTCAATAATCAATTCTGAAATCGATGTATCTGTGTCTTGATAAGAAAATTCAATAAGACTGCGTTTTATTTCAGAATCTGGGTGTCCTTTTACATGAAGGATTCGTTTTGGACGTAGATTAATGGTTGAGGCTAGTTCAATAAAGTTAGCCTCTTCTTTTTTTGGGATGATAATTGAAAACAAACCGTTTTCAGCAAGTAAATTCGCTACCGCATAAATGACATGTTTGAAAGGCATCGCATCATTAAAGCGTGCAAGGTCTCTTGATTTGTTTTCGGTTTTGTAATCTTCAGAATAAAAAGGCGGATTACAGATAATTAAATCGAAGCTATCATCAACTTCTTCAACAAATTCCAACAAAGACGCATGGTAACAAAACAGGCGATCATTCCAAGGTGAATTTTCGAAATTTGAGGCGCATTGTTCATAAGCATTATCATCAATTTCAATGGCTTCAATGTGTTGTGCATTGCTACGTTGCGCTAACATTAAAGATAAAATTCCAGTTCCAGAACCAATATCCAAGACATTAAATGGTTGCTGCTCAATGGAAGTCCAAGCGCCTAGAAGAACACCATCGGTTCCGATTTTCATGGCACACTGATCTTGTTGAACCGTAAATTGCTTGAACTTGAAAGGTTTATTCATTTAAGTATAAATCGATGAGGCCTTCGGGTGTATTAACGATGATGGTTTTGTTTGGTTTATCAACCTTAATTATAAAATCATCATTCATAGGAATCAAAATTTCAACACCATCTCTATCAATTTCGAAAAGTGGTTGAGCGGTCATGTCATTAACAGACTTGACTATACCTACGTGCCCGAAGGATTGATCTTCCACTTTAAATCCGATAATTTCATGAAAATAAAACTGGTCATCTTCAAGTTTTGGAAGAAATTCAAGAGGTAAGTATAAGTCACTCTTAATTAAAGCATCGGCATCACTTTCGGAATCAACATCTTCAAATTTTATGCGCAAAAGATCAGATTTGTGAAGTTGGGATGATTCAATAAAAAAAGGAATGAGATTGTTTCTAACTTCAACAAAAACAGAGTCCATATTCTCATAAAGTTCAGGCTCGTCTGTGTCAAGCTTAACCAAAACTTCTCCCTTAAAACTAAATTTCTTTACGATCTTACCTAAAAAGAAACAATCTTCTTTTGTCATGAAATTGATTTTAGATTATTTAGGCTCTAAAACAGCCATATTATTATTGAAAGTATGAAAACAAAAAACTCCGACACATGGTATCGGAGTTTAAAATAATAAAAATAAATTTTTATTCTTCTTCGTTTGAAGCTGTAACTTCTTCACCTTCAGTTTGAGCTTCAGCTTCCTCAACTGGTGCTTCTTCTACAGGAGCAGCAGCAGCGATTCTTGCTTCATTTACAGCTTTTTCAGCAGCAAGAGCTTCAGCTTTCGCTTTTGCTTTCGCTTCTGATAAACCATCTGTTTTAGATTGTATTTTAGCTGCTTTTTCTTCTAACCAAGCATTGAATTTCTCTTCAGCCTGCTCTTCAGTCAAAGCACCTTTTTTAATACCACCTGCAAGATGATTTTTTAGTAAAGCACCTTTGTAAGATAAAAGCGCTCTAGCGGTATCAGTTGGTTGTGCACCATTCTGTAACCATTTTACAGCACCATCAACATTTAAATCAATCGTAGCTGGGTTTGTGTTAGGATTGTAAGAACCAATTTTTTCCAAGAATTTACCATCTCTTTTAGCTCTTGCATCTGCTGCAACAATCCAATAATAAGGTTTCCCTTTTTTACCGTGTCTTTGTAATCTAATTTTAACTGACATATGTAATTAATTAATGAGGTTCCCGACCTCTGTTATTAATGAGAGCGCAAAGATAATACAAATATTTAATTTAGAGCATTTTATTTTAAATATAAGTAATATTGAATTTTTATTATACTTTTGGAATTCTTAAAACGTTATATTTACCCAAAAATAGCCCTCATTCATAAATATAGGGCAATGAAAAATAAAACCAATGAAACGATTAGCGATACTTTTTATAGCTGTCTTAACCCTATCAAGTTGTGGTGATGAAGTAGAGTTTAATTCTCCAGCTATGCAAGGGAATAAGGACTACGTGCTATGGAGAGCAGAGTACTTTAATGCTGCGATAGATGTTAATGGATTTTTAACCATAACAGGAGGGAATAATGTAGAGACTTTGATATTGAAAATCCCTTCAGTTGCTGTAGGAAGCTATACACTCGGTGATGTAGATTCCATGGAAGCGCGTTTCATTGCGGCTAATGGAACCGTATATTCAACTAATAACAGACCCGATCCAAGCATCACTATATATCCTGAGTATGGAGAAATTAAGCTTGATGAGATCATTAATAACACCTTTACAGGGACGTTCAGATTCAATGCGTTTACTGAGGACGGATTAGGAGTTGTAAACTTTAGCGGTACAACTGAGGAAGATCCCGTAACAGGTGGTTTATTTTACCGTATTCCATTAACTTCAGGTAGTATTCCAGCTATGGTGTTTACTTGTGCTGATGCTGAAGAACAAACCGATTTGGCGCAGGCGGCATTTAATGCTACAACGGCAAATAACTTGACGTATGTCAATAGTGACGATTACCTATCTGCTTGTAGTACACTTTTCTTGGCTTTAGAAACACAGAGAACCTATTGTGGTGATCTCGATGGCGCTTTAGAGAACAGAAAAGACAACTTAAATGGTTGTGTGTTTCCTTGTCAGTTGGCAAACAACAACAGAAATACAGCTCAAAACGAGTTTGAAAATGCTACCATTAGCAATTACATTGTGGCCTGTGAGAATTATCAATTTTTCCTACAAGAGCAAATAGAGTTCTGTGGAGATCCTAACGGAACCATACAAGCCGTTCTTGATGGATTGGATTGTGGTGATGATGATAACGATGGGATTCCAAATGCGTTTGAGGATTTTGATGGTGACGGAGATTTAGATGATGATGATACTGATAACGATGGTATTGCAAATTATTTAGACGATGATGATGATGGCGATGGCGTTTTAACGATTGATGAAGCAAAAGATGAAGATGGGAACCCAATCGATACTGATGGTGATTTGGATTTTGATTACTTAGATAATGATGATGATGGTGATGGAGTCTTAACCCAATTTGAAACTGCCGAAGGTGATACCGATTCTGATGGAGTAGATGATTACTTGGATAACGATGATGATGGAGATGGATTTCTAACTATTGATGAAGATGCAGATCCAAATAACGATGGTGATCCAGCTGATGCCCTTGACTCTGACATGGATGGTATTCCAGATTACCTTGATGATACCACACCATAAAGAAATTTTTATTATACAACATTTTGAAAGCAGCTAATATTAGCTGCTTTTTTATTTGTTAAAGCCTTATTAATAGATGTTAAACCTGTTAAATTCTTGGCTTTTTTAAAAGCTATCCACTATATTAATTATAGATGTTAAACAATATGCATCTTAAAAGAAAATGTTGAAATTTTAAAAAGCAAGAGATAATATGAAGTATTCAGAAGAAATTTCAAAAAAACTTAATAAGTTACTAGTTAAAAATTATGACGCAGAGAAAGGTTATTTAAATGCTGTCGAGAATGTAGACAATGATCGATTAAAAATCTTTTTTAAGCGTAGAGCTTCTGAGCGAAGTGAATTTGCCAAAGAACTCCGAACAGAAATTTTACAATACGGAGAGGTTCCAGAAGATTCTGGAAGTTTTAAAGGGACTGTCCATAGAAATTGGATGAGCTTGAAATCGCTCTTTAGTTCCAACAACGAAGAGGCCATACTTGAAGAAGCCATTCGAGGTGAAGAAGCTAGTTTGGAAGAATACAATGAAATTATAAAAGAACGTGATTTACCACCAAGTATTGATGCACTGATTTTGAAGCAGAAAAATGCTATCCAATCTGCAATCAATAGTGAAAAAGTTAAGGAAGAATTAGTGTCCTAATTCTTAAAAGCTCCAAAAGAAGAGTCAGCTTGAAAAGGCTGGCTTTTTTTGTTTAAAACTCTTTATAACTTTCGATTTGAAAAGTGGAGTTTCTTTGTAATTTTATGGACTTGCTTTGAATTTCTAGCAACAGAGCAAAACCAATAATAATAGTACATGTATTTAATTTTTGATACCGAAACTACCGGACTTCCGAAGCGTTGGGATGCGCCCATTTCAGATGTTGACAATTGGCCAAGATGTGTTCAAATTGCTTGGCAGCTGCATGATGAAATGGGAAACTGTATGGTCCATGAAGATTATTTGATTCAACCTGACGGATTCAATATTCCATACGATGCTGAGAAAATCCACGGTATTTCTACAGAACTTGCAGAAGAACAAGGAATTCCAATGCTTGAGGTTTTGGAAAAATTCAATCAGGCACTTTCTCAAACCAAATTTGTAGTCGGTCAAAACGTAGGTTTTGATTTAAATATCATGGGTGCCGAATTTCATAGGGCAGACATTGCAAATCAACTGCAAGAACTACCTGTTTTAGATACTTGTACCGAACATACTGCAGAACTCTGTAAAATTCCTGGAGGAAGAGGAGGAAAGTTTAAACTGCCGACTCTAACGGAATTACATGAATTCTTGTTTGATGTCCCTTTTGCTGAAGCGCATAATGCAACAGCCGATGTTGAAGCAACGACACGTTGCTTTTTGGAGTTGATTCGTTTAGGTGAATATACCAAGGAAGAGTTGGACGTCCAACCTGACTATTTCAAACGCTATAATGAGGCAAATCCCAAACCAATTCAGCTAATTGGTTTAAAGCATATCAATCTGAAAGCTGAAAGCGCAAAGATTAATGAGCGACTTCAGAAACTTCAAACAGATGGTATTTCGGAAGCGGAAATCAAGGAGAATATTTCGGATCTCGCTGAGGTTGACTTTGTGCATCTTCATAACCATTCCCAGTTTTCTGTATTGCAATCTACAATAAGTGTTTCAGATTTGGTTGCAGCTGCGGCTGAACAACAAATGCCTGCTGTTGCTTTAACCGATCATGCTAACATGATGGGAGCATTTCATTTTGTACGCGCCATAAAAAACCATAATAATTCGGTAAAAGCTAAATTATCAGCTGCTGAAAAAAAAGGAGAATCCCTAAACCTTAAGGAAATCAAACCTATTATTGGTTGTGAGTTCTTTGTTTGTGAAGATCATACAGACAAAACACGTAAAGATAATGGTTATCAAATTGTTCTGCTAGCCAAAAACAAAAATGGCTATCATAATTTGGCAAAGCTATCATCGCATGCCTTTGTTGACGGGTTCTACTATTTACCGAGAATTGATAAGAAGTTGATTCAGCAATATAAGGAAGATGTTATTTGCCTTACCGGAAACCTCTATGGTGAAGTGCCAAGTAAGGTGTTAAATGTTGGAGAAAATCAAGCTGAAGAGGCTTTGATGTGGTGGAAAGAAGCATTTGGAGAGGATTTGTATGTTGAAATCATGCGCCATAATCAGGAAGATGAAAATCGCGTGAACCAAGTCCTGATTAAACTAGCCCAAAAGCACGATGTTAAAATTGTAGCGACTAATAATACTTATTATAAAAACCAAGATGATGCCAATGCACATGATATTCTCTTGTGTGTTAAAGACGGCGAAAAACAGGCCACACCTATAGGTCGAGGTCGAGGGTATCGCTATGGTTTGCCAAACCAAGAATATTATTTCAAGTCCTCTGAAGAAATGAAGGCCTTGTTTCGTGACATTCCTGAGGCTATTACCAATATTCAAGAAGTTATTGATAAAGTAGAAGCTTTCGATTTGGCTCGAGATGTCCTGTTGCCAGCCTTTGATATTCCAGAGGAGTTTAAGGATGCGGCTGATTTAGTTGATGGAGGAAAGCGAGGTGAAAATGCTTATTTGAAGCACCTAACTTATGAAGGTGCTAAGAAACGTTATGGTGAAGAACTGTCTGATGAGATTATTGAGCGCTTGGATTTCGAGCTAAGCGTTATTGAAAATACAGGTTATCCTGGCTATTTTTTGATTGTTGAGGATTTTATTCGAGAAGCTAGAAATATGAATGTGTCGGTTGGTCCTGGACGTGGATCTGCTGCAGGTTCGGTAGTGGCCTATTGCTTATGGATTACAAATATTGATCCATTAAAGTACGACCTGCTTTTTGAGCGTTTCTTGAATCCAGATCGTATCAGCATGCCAGATATTGATATTGATTTTGATGATGAAGGCAGAAGTCGTGTCATGGATTATGTGATTCAAAAGTATGGTGCTAATCAGGTAGCTCAAATCATTACCTACGGGACCATGGCTGCAAAATCCTCTATTCGTGATACAGCAAGGGTTTTGGATTTGCCATTGTTTGATGCAGATCGTATCGCTAAATTAATTCCAACGATGTCTAAGCTCAATAAGATTTTTGGGATGGATGAAAAGGAATTGTCAAAAAAATTCAGAGCTGAAGATCTTGATAAAGTAAATGAACTTTTGAATATTTCTGAAGGTGAAGGCCTCGAGTCTGAAACGGTGAATCTTGCGAGAACCCTTGAAGGTTCGGTTCGAAACACAGGAATCCACGCCTGTGGTGTGATTATCACTCCAGATGATATTACCAAATTCGTACCTGTAGCAACAGCAAAGGATTCCGATCTTTATGTCACGCAATTTGACAACTCGGTTGTTGAGGATGCAGGGCTTCTCAAAATGGATTTTCTCGGATTGAAAACACTGACCTTGATTAAGGATACCGTTAAAATCGTTAAGGCAAAACATGGGATTCAACTCGATCCTGAAAGTTTTCCTTTAGATGATGAAAAGACCTATGAATTGTTCCAAAGAGGTGAAACCGTAGGAGTGTTCCAGTATGAATCGCCTGGAATGCAAAAACACTTAAGGGATTTAAAACCAACGGTGTTTGAAGACCTCATAGCCATGAACGCACTCTACAGGCCTGGACCGATGGAATATATTCCAAGTTTTGTGCGTCGAAAGCATGGTGAAGAAGAGATTGATTATGATCTTCCTGCCATGGAAGAATACCTTAAGGAAACCTATGGTATTACAGTCTATCAGGAGCAGGTGATGTTGCTCTCTCAAAAATTAGCTGATTTTACCAAGGGTGAAGCAGATGTCTTACGAAAGGCGATGGGTAAAAAGCAGATTGCCGTACTTGACAAAATGAAGCCAAAGTTTATCAAGCAAGCTGCTGCCAATGGCCATGATGCTGAGGTTTTGGAAAAAGTATGGAAAGACTGGGAAGCGTTTGCGAGTTACGCATTCAACAAATCGCATTCTACTTGCTACGCATGGATTGCCTATCAGACCGCTTACCTAAAAGCTCATTATCCAGCAGAATATATGGCTGCGGTTCTTTCCAATAATATGAATGACATCAAGCAAGTCACTTTCTTTATGGAAGAATGCAAGCGTATGCGTCTGGAGGTTTTAGGACCAGATGTCAATGAATCCTATTACAAGTTTTCGGTAAACCAAGAAGGTGCTATCCGTTTTGGAATGGGAGCGATTAAAGGGGTTGGTCATGGTGCTGTTAAAACCATAGTTGAACACCGTAAAAAAGATGGACACTACAGTTCTATTTTTGATTTTGCGAAACGTATCGACTTACGTGCAGCCAATAAAAAAGCCTTTGAAAATTTAGCCTTGGCTGGAGGATTTGATGGTTTTGGAAACGCACATCGTGCACAATATTTTCACGATGATGGTGATGGCATTACCTTTTTGGAAAAAGCCATAAAATATGGCGCCAAGCACCAAGAAAACGAAAACTCTGCTCAAGTGAGTTTATTTGGTGATTCAAGTGATGTACAAATTGCTGAACCTCAAATTCCACCATGTGAGGAATGGGGAACACTCGAAAAGTTAAAGCGCGAGAAAGAAGTCGTTGGAATTTACATTTCTGGTCATCCTTTAGATGATTTTAAAATTGAGATGAATACCTTCTGTAATTCCAATTTAGGAATGCTTAATGACTTAACGCCCTATGTTAATAAGGAATTGAGTTTTGGTGGTATTGTTACCGACGTACAACATCGTGTGAGCAAGCAAGGAAAAGATTGGGCTTTGTTCACTTTAGAAGATTATACAGACAGTTATGAGTTTAGGATTTTTGGTGAAGAGTGTTTAAAGTTTAGGCACTTTCTGATTGTCAACCGCTTCTTGCATGTAAAGATTTTTATAAGAGAAGGTTGGATGAATCGTGAAACAGGTAAAATGGGAGAGCCACGAATTAAATTCAGTAGTTTTCAATTGCTTAATGATGTCATGGATTCTTATGCCAAGAAGTTATCGGTTCAATTGGATATTAAGAATCTTCAAGCATCACAGATTACCAAACTCAAGGATTTGTTCAATTTGCACCAAGGGAATCATGCGCTTAATTTTGTGATTTATGATAATGAGGAAGAAATTAAATTGAACTTGCCAAGCAGAAACCAAAAAGTCAAGATTTCGCAAGAACTGTTGCATGAGCTTGATGATTGCAATGTATTCTATAAGTTGAACTAGTGTAACTTTTTTTTCGTCATGACTACATATTTATAAATCATGTAGTTATGAAACGTACAAAATACATTTTGCTTTTTATTGGTATTGTTGGAATTGCGGCCTCAGTTTTTGGTTGGGTGAAAGACCAATCATTCGCAAACCATTTGATTGGATTTGTTTGTGGAGCCAGTTTGATTTATGGCTATTTCGAAATAGACAAAGCAGAAAAGGGATCAAATTAACCTTGCGCCAAGGATTGAGCTATTGTTGGAGCTCTCTTGCTTATTTGTATAAGTAAGAAGCGACTAGCGAAAGCCTGACACTTTATTGCTTTAGCAAAAAGTGTGGCGACCAAATAGGTATATAACGTATCAATGACCTGATAATGAAAACAAATACTAGCGTTGTAAGGTTTGGCAAAATTTTTGACTAATTTTGTGAACATATTTAAACTGAAGTTAAACGTATTTAGACAATATAATTATGGCATTAGAAATAACAGATGCAACATTTGAAGAAACCGTATTAAAAAGTGATAAACCAGTCATGGTAGATTTTTGGGCAGCTTGGTGTGGACCTTGCCGTATGGTTGGACCAATCATTGATGAAATTAGCAATGAGTACGAAGGAAAAGCCGTTGTAGGTAAAGTTGATGTGGATGCTAACCAAGAGTTTGCTGCAAAGTATGGTGTGAGAAACATCCCAACGGTATTGGTATTCCAAAATGGTGAAGTAGTAGGACGTCAAGTAGGTGTGGCTCCTAAAAATGCTTACACTGACGCTATAGATTCTCTTTTGTAGTATCTAATCTAAAAGAAATGATAAAAGGTTTGCCCTATGGTAAACCTTTTTTTATTTTTAAGGTTTAACAATTAAGACACGAAACTCATGGATAAAAAACCAAAAGCGCAAGATATAATCGACCATAAATTATTAGAAGACCGAAAGGTATTTCTTTGGGGTATGGTTGATGATGATTCAGCAAAGCATGTCATTGACCGTTTGATGTACCTCGATGCTTTAGAAACCAAGGATATTCATTTATACATTAATAGTCCTGGGGGTTATGTGACCTCTGGTTTTGCTATGTATGATTGTATCAAGTCGCTTAAAAGTGATGTTTCTACTATTTGTACTGGGTTAGCAGCATCTATGGGATCTATATTATTGTCTGTGGGAACAAAAGGTAAGCGCTTTATTCAGCCTAATGCTAGAGTGATGATCCATCAACCAAGTGGTGGTGCTAGAGGACAAGCAAGCGATATTGAAATTACCGCTCAAGAAATCTTGAAAACCAAAGAGTTGAGTGCTAAAATCTTGGCGGAAAATTGTGGCCAGGATATAGAAAAAGTCATGAAAGACTTCAATAGAGACCATTGGATGGGAGCAGAGGAATCTGTGGCTTACGGAATTGTGGACAAGATTATTTAATATGAATTTACAAGCGGAACTCAATAAAGCAGGCGGTTTTAAAAACCTTGAATTGCTAGCTAAGCAAGTCGTTGAAGGCTTTATTGCTGGCATGCATAAGAGTCCGTTTCACGGCTTTTCTGCTGAGTTCGCTGAACACAAGATTTATAACAATGGTGAAAGTACAAGGCATATTGATTGGAAACTTTATGCCAAAACAGATAAGCTGTATACCAAACGTTATGACGATGAGACTAATTTGCGTTGTCATTTGATTATTGACAATAGTAGTTCAATGCATTATCCTGAAATGAGTAATTTCAGTATTTCAAATTTGAATAAAATTGCATTTTCAGCATTGGCTTCAGCATCTTTGATGCATATTTTAAAAAAGCAACGTGATGCGGTTGGATTGAGTATCTACAGTGATGCCTATGACTACTATGCGCCAGAAAAAGGAAGTGAAAGGCATCATCAAATGTTACTGAGCCAGCTGAGTTCTATGGTGAGTGATAAACCAATAAATAAGGTTACGGAAACCTATACCTATTTACATCAAATTGCTGAAAAAATCCATAGACGTTCCTTGATCTTTGTGTTTACAGATATGTTTCAAACGGCAACTGATGATGTGAAACTTTTTGAAGCTTTAAGGCATTTGAAGTACAACAAACATGAAGTGATTCTATTTCATGTGATAAATAAGGAAAAGGAGTTAAAGCTTGATTTTGACAATTCTCCTAAACGTTTTATTGATGTGGAGACCAATGAGTATATTAATTTGTATCCAGATACCATAAAGGAGAATTATGAGGAAGCAGTTGAAGATTACTTTAAGACGATACGATTGAAATGTGGACAATATCAAATCAAATATGTCGAAGCAGATATCAATAAACCGTTCGATAAAATTTTGACCACATATATGGTAGAACGTCAAAAGTTTAAATAAAAATTGTCAAAAAAATATTCGCAAAAGATTTGTGATATTAAAAATCGAATGTATATTTGCCCTCGCAATAAAGCAACGGTCTGGTAGTTCAGTTGGTTAGAATATCTGCCTGTCACGCAGGGGGTCGCGGGTTCGAGTCCCGTCCAGACCGCAATAAAAAAGTTGTGTTGTTTGGTAGAGTAACATCTATCAAAGTGGTTGTAAAACTGAGTAATCAGTTGACACCAATGAGAAGCTTTCCTTTTTTTACCTAGTAAAAATCGGGATGCTTTTTTGTTTTAGTGCCTTTTCAAATTATTACACATTCAGAAAAGGTGTCCAATTAGGTGTACCAAAATCTTCAAAGGTGTACCTATTGATATAACACAATGAATTCCAAAATATTTGGAAATTAAAGGATTAATTATATTTTTGATTATCCTTATTCTATCCCTAGAGAATTTTGAAGATCAAACTTTGATCTAGAATTATTCTTATATAAGTTTTTAACCCAAAACTAGCTTCTATTTTGGAGTATAGTAAGAGTGGTTATTGTTAATCAATTGATGATTTTATTTTTATGATACATGACAAGTATGGAGTACATATAGCATTGGCTAAGTATCCTTTAGGTGAAGTTGATAACTACATTAGGAATATTGGACATCTTTATTCCAGTTATAAAAATGATATTAAACAATATTTAAGTTGTAACGAAGATTTTGATTCCTCAAGTACGTATTTGAACTCTCTATACAACCCCAAGGCATTTCATTTATTTTCTCAATTTGATGTGGCGTTTATAAGTTTAATAGACTCTTATAAGTTCACTCAAAGAGTATTTGAACCTAAAACAATTGATCAAAAAAATAAGGTTCATAAAAACGTCAGTTATCAAATCATTAGTGGCTCTTTAATTTCTGGGAAGAGTAAGAACCAGGTTAATAGAATCCTTAACAAAAAGGAATCCTTTATAAATATTATTCAATTAAAACTCTCTAATGGACTAATAATAGGAGCTGGTGATTTAGTTCTTAAATCAGTAATTAATTTTATAAAGTCCTTGCTGGACAAACATGGAGTCAAAGATTATTTTATTGTTGATTCTTTTAATTGGTCAGAAATTGTATTGATTATTGTTGACAAAACCCCTAAAATAATTACTAAAGTTTTGTTAGAGCTAAGGTTGTTAAAATTAGAGTCTATAGAAAATTATGAGACCATATTAGATGAATCCTTATATAAAAGTTGGAAAGAAGAAAATATTGAAAAAGCTCATATTTTTAATGACACAAATTCTTATCTAGGCGTAGATTACAATTCAATAAAAAATAATAAAATAGACAATAACCTTGAATTTAACACACGGATAGATTGGCAAATTAAACCAGGTCACTTACCATATTTTTTAAAACATACGAATAGTTTTCTACATAAGGAACTTGATGAAATTAAATTTATTTACGGAAAAACAGATTTTGTTTTAAATGAATTGACTCCTGATAAGTTTCAGACAAACCAATTGGCTTTTTCTGAAATTAGAGATAATTCAAAATTAAGAATGCACATAAGAAAAATAAGAACGAACATCTTCGTTGACTTAGATAAATCAGTTATTGAGTTATATACAGCGGAAGGTGAAAATGAGTTTATAGGACCATGTTCTTCAGAAAAAAACTTATCAGCTTATGTGATAGATAAAGATGGCAATACAGCAAGGTATTTAAGAGGATTAAATATATCTAGAAATATAAGAAAGAAAGTAAGAAAGTTAATTTACAATTTTAATCAAGGAATTCAAGACCCAGTTTTATTCATTTATTATTTAGACATTAGATCTTTGTTAGCAAAATTTGTCAAAATTATTGAGAACAGGTATAAAATTCTATATGAGTCTTTAGATAACGGCGAGATTGATATACATAAGATTGTAGAGGAAGATTCTATGGTTTATTGGCCATACCAATTAAAGACCAAGTTTTTAGAAGATTTAATTAATAAATATGTAATTGTATTTGAAGAAGCGCTTCAAGACCGAGTATTAAACAGTTATAATTTTGAAGACTTGAATGAGTTTAGCCTTGATATCAATAGTTCTAGTACCTCGCTCTTAAGTTCTTATGACTCAATAGTCAAAGTTTGTGGTAAGTGTTTTCGAGATTTTTATAGTAATAGTTTGGTGACAAGAATTAATGATGTTGAAACTATTTCTAATAGTATTTCGGTTAATTATAACATTGATCATATTAATTGTCCCCCATTAGTTTTTTCAACTTTGATAAAGGAAGTTTTAAATACACAGAAAATGAACGATGTCAAAGAAAATAGGGAGATTTTTGATAGACTAAAAAACAAATATAATGATATAGCAAGTGACTTTTTAAATGCTGAAGCAATCAGGCTTACAGGAATTCAGAATTTAGAATATTACGAGATAGATATTAAAAAGTTTTATTTAACATTTTTTCAAAATGAAGAATTATTTACTTTTTGGCACTGGACATATGCATTACAAAATACTAGCTCATATAGTTCATTTGGGAATTTTGATGAATATAATTTTATTAGAGAATTGTTTAGGTATTTGTTAATGGCAGTTTCTTTAAAATTTGGATCAGAAGATGAAGCTCAAATTATGGAATGTCCATTGCCAGAACTAAAAACTTATTGGGATAGGCATTTCAATAAACTTTTAATAATCGTAAAAAAAATCACCTCACTTAACGAGTTTAACGATTGGAAGAATAATTTAACAAAACAAACATATCATTCTTTATATGAAATTGATATTGCTAAACCATTAAAGGCAAGGAGAAAAGAGGTTAGAAAATTAAATCTGGAAAAGAATTATAATTCAATTTATGGGATAATTGATAATTATTTTCACAAAAAAAATGAATATGGTATTATTGAACTCAAAGAATTAAGTCTTGAAGAATTTATTTCTCAGTTTGAAAAACTTAGAGCTGATCAAAGAGGCCAAAGCAATAACTTGGATAAAATAAGCAATATATCTGTGGTTTCGTACTATTCCTTAACTTATATATATCTTAAATTTGAGAAGCATATTAAACTTTTAAGAAGGGATTATACAAATGGAAAACCCGTAAACCATTTCTTGGATAGAGGAAAATGGTTTATCGATCCAATGGGAGGTTTTTTTGTAAACTCACCACATGAAAGGGAAGATTATAACCAATTTAATAACTGTATTCTGTCAATTATCTGGGGTCTTGGTGTGAATTTTAAAAAAGACCAACTAATCTAAATAACAATAGCTGTGAGTGAATTTAATGTATGTATTTTAAGTGATATTCATTTTAAAAAAAATTATGGTGAAGATCACCATCCTGTCAAGGATGTTTTTAAATCATTTAAAAAAAGATTTCTTGAATTAAATGATCAATACAAATTTGATTGTGTTATTATTTCTGGTGACTTGGCATTTCAAGGTAATTCAGAAGAATATACGGGACTGTCTGAAGAGCTAAACGATATAGTGCCAAGTAGTATTCCTATTTTAAGTGTTGTTGGTAATCATGATGTTTACTGGGATTCTTTAAAAAGTGCTTTAGGAGATTCAATGGAATTAGAAAGTTTATTCAAAGTTCAAAAAAGTGAATTTAATAGCGGTCGGTTTGATAATGTTTTTATGAACTTCAGAGATAAATTCATAAATAAATTGAAGAGCACAGAGGAATTTGAGTTTAAATATAATGATGAGAGATTTATGGGCTATTGTTATTTTGAAAAAAAACAAGTACTTGTAATACTGATTAATAGTTCGTGGTATTCTTTTGGACCAGGCATAATTAGTAAATATTATGATTTGTTTGTTAAAAAATTAGGTGACAATGCTGATATAATTAAGGAAAATTTAAAAGATTTATTACTTGGCGATAAATTAAGCCAAATGGGGAAGCAATCTTATTTTTTAGAAACAAAGTCCTTCCCTTTTTGGAAAGAAATACAAGATATATTAAATAAAAATCCTGCTACCAGGGTAATTTCTATAGCTCATCACCCACCTTCATGGCTAAACTGGGATGAACAGTTTAAACCTTCTGATATAAAAAATGGTACTATTAGGCTAGACGAATTGTTTAAGTTGTCTAATATACTTATTACTGGTCATGAACATGTTCCGATGAATAGTCAACCAGTAAAACTACACAACAACTGCTACAATATACAAATGGGTAGCTTCTTGGATTATCATTATATTGACAATGATGAAAATGACACCAAATCATCAAAATTCCCAAATAATTGGTTTAGTGTTTTAACAATGGGAACTTATAACTGTAAGTTGTTAAATTATCAACTTACTGTTGAAGGTAATGATTTTACAGGCACTGATTATTTTAAATGGAATAAATCAAAAGATTTAATCGAATTTAATTATAGAGAAATGAGGAATGATCATTTCTCTGAGGAAGAACACCCATATTTATTTGTTCGTGGTGGATTTAAAAATGCAAATAAAGTTTTGCCGTCAAACCTTGATGAACTAAAGGATATTGTAAACATTAAGAGAAAGAATGATTTGAGTTTTGATAATAGTATGAAGGGAGTTGAGCAAGAAGTATTAATTGAATGCTTAATTAACCAAGAAGAATCTCTTATTGTAATAAACGGGTTAACTAAATATTACAGTTCAATGGGTAAAGAGGATAATATAGATAAACTACTTGAAATCCCTTTTTTTAATGAATTGGATAATTATTTAAACAAGAGCAATGTCATAAACCTAACATTTTATGATTTAATAAAAGTAGAGTATTCCTATGAATATGAAGATTATTATAATATACAGTTTATACGTTTTATTGCCTTTAAACACAGCTTTTTTAATAAATTTCAAAAATTTTATAAACATAAGGAACTTAATATTAATTATGATTGTCTCTTAATTAATAGTTAAATATTGTAACAATTTATTATATTTGTGCATCTTACAGTTATGGAGCAAGTATTAAATCATAAATTTTCTAATAACAAGGAAATCAATCTGTTGTTTCAACAATTTACAAGTAAATTTATTGAAACTAAACTTGATAACAAAGAAGTATTCGTTTTTAACTTTATGATTAAAAACTCTAATTCTATATCAAATCTCGATATTAGTACTTTTGAATTATCTAGGGTAAATCTAGATATTAAAGAAGGTGATCTTATTTTTAGAAATGAAGAACAAAAGAAATCTTCTGGTAAAGTTCTACGTATGTTTAAAAATAAGCTTAAAGAAATAAATAAGGATTCTGACATAGTTGAGATTGTTATATTACCTGAGGAAGAGCCGACTTTTTCTAATCTTTATGAAGGGCTATATTACAAGAGAAACACAGATTCAAATTATTCTAATATACCTAATGCATTTACTATGGGTAATTATGAAGTATATTAAATTATTTATAAGTCTATATTTAGAATAAGTTATATTTAAAATAATAAAAACCTCTTTTTCTTAATTGAAAGAAGAGGTTTTTTGTTTTTTAGATGTGTAATCTAAAAATATTTGAAAGAAAAAAATTTATGCTAGAAAGATATTGTTTAAGACAACTATTAAAATCATTTTATTATGAAAATAAATATACTGTTCCTGTTGTATAAATCTAAAACTAATTCTAAAGGCAATTGTCCGATTAGATGTAGGATTACATACAAAAGAAAACGTAAAGAATTCTCAACGGGACAATTTATATATCCTGAGAATTGGTTAAGTAAGCAACAGCGGATAAAACCTGATGAACCTGATGCTGAATTAAAGGAAAACCAATTAAGCCTGATTAAGACAAAACTTAGTCAGGCTTTTTTGTTTTTACAGGTTAAGGGAACAGATTTTACCATTGATGAAATCTACAGTCATTTTAAAGGAGAAACCAACAAAAAAGACTTTGGTGTATTGGAGGTCTATAACCTTCATAGTGAAAGGTTAAAGAAATTAATTGGAATAGATATTCAAGAGGTTACATATTCAAAATATATTGAATCTGGGAGACACTTAAAGTCATTTATCATATATAAATTTAGATCTAATGACATCAAAATAAAGGCTCTTAAGAGCAGTTTCTTAGAGCATTATGAGTATTTCCTTAAGACAGAAAAGAAGTTGCAGCAAAGTACATTAAATAAGGCAATTCAGAGGTTTAGAAGGACAATTAAATACGCTGTTTCAGAAGATTATCTTGATAAAGACCCTTTTTTACTTTATAAAGCCAAAAGGGTAAAGAAAGATATAGTTTTCCTAACATTTGAACAATTGGAGAAATTAGAAAATACTGATTTTGATGTGAAGAGAGTACAGCGAATTAAAGATATGTTTGTTTTTTGCTGTTATACGGGATTGGGATTTAAGGAGATGTATAACTTAAGAAAATCAGATATAAGAAAGGAATTTGATTCTAATCTCTGGTTAAATATTCATAGAAAAAAAACTAGTAGGTCTTACAAAGTTCCATTACTCCCAAAGGCAAAAGAAATAATGGCTAAATATGATGAGATTGACAGTGACTTTGTATTTCCAAGGATATCAAATGCGAACTTTAATGCATATTTAAAGGAGATTGCAGATTTGGCTGGAATTGAAATCAAATTAACACATCATGTTGCTAGAAGAACTTTTGCCAGTACTGTATTGTTGTACAATAATGTACCAATAGAAATTGTTAGTAAATTACTGGGTCATTCAAAAATACAAACTACTCAGGATAGTTATGGTAAGATAGTAGAGAAGAGGATAAGTGATGAAATGTTTAGACTTAATAAGAAGTTAAATTAATAACTCAATTTATTTTAGCTTTGTTTTTGAATTCTTCTAGTTCAACACCTAATTGATTAAACATATTTGCAATACTACTTATTTTCAATTCGTCTTCAGTATACTCTTGGGTATTAATGTTGCAAGTAAATTCCCAGATCTCTAGTATCTCTTCTATTTGTACGCTATAATCTTGGTAAAACTTATTGTCAGATTGTAGTAATAGAGAGTTATCTACTTTAATGTTATTAACTACCCTCTTATATACTATACCATCATTTAAAGTAATAATGACATAGGTCTTACCTGATTTAATTTCATTAATATCCTCTAAAAAACGTCCAACAATAAATGACCCGTCTTTAACAGGAAGCATTGAGTCACCTTCAATTGGAAAAGCTCTGTGTTTTCCTGTTGGTAAGAAGGGTAATTTTATTTTTTGTAATTGTTCAATATATTCAGGATCATCATAACCAGTTGTATATCCTGCTTTAGCAGTTGATGGAACGATTTCAATCAAATCATCATTATCATTGTCTACTAATATGGGAAACAATACCCTTTGATTTCCCAATTCTATAAATGAAGCGTCATTGCCTTTAGTTAGGTCATTTTTCAGTAAAATATCAATTGGTATTTTGAAGTAATCTGATAACTTTATCAGCATTTCACCTGGTGGAGATGATCTGTTTTCTTCATATGAACTTATCCTAGATCGAGGAACACCTAATTCATCAGCCAGAACTTCTTGAGATAGTCCCTTTAACTTTCGGAGATGTTTGATATTATTTGAGATTCTATTCATAATGCTACAAATATAAGCAATAATTGCTATAATAAGTAGCTAAATTTGTAGTATGGAAAATCAAATATTACATCTTGATTTGGACACTTTTTTCGTGTCATGTGAAAGATTGATTGATAGTCGTTTAAAAAACAGACCACTATTGGTTGGTGGAACAGGCGATAGGGGTGTTGTTGCTGCCTGTAGCTATGAAACAAGAAGGTTTGGTGTACACTCTGGGATGTCAATGAAAGTGGCTCGTAGATTATGTCCTGAAGCAATTGTCATTAGGGGTAATTCAGGTATTTACTCTAAATACTCCCATTTGGTTACTGATATAATAAAAGAAAGCGTTCCTATTTTTGAAAAATCAAGTGTAGATGAATTCTATGCTGATTTGAGCGGTATGGATAAATTTTATGGTTGCTATAAGTATGCATCTGAACTTAGACAAAAAATTATAAAAAATACAGGGTTGCCTATATCTTTTGGACTTTCAGTTAATAAAGTGGTTTCTAAAATAGCAACTGGAGAGGCAAAACCTAATAATCAACTTAAGATAGATTATGGTTTTGAAAAACCATTTTTGGCTCCCTTATCAATTAGAAAGATTCCTTCTGTAGGTGAAAAGACCTATCAAACCTTAAGAAACTTGGGGGTAGATAAGGTAAGTGTTGTTCAGAAAATGCCATTGGAGATGATGGTTAGTGTCCTAGGGGCTAATGGAAGGACTATTTGGAAACGAGCAAATGGTATAGATAACCCTCCATTGATACCATTTCATGAAAGAAAATCTATTTCAACCGAGCGGACATTTGAAAAGGACACTATAGACATGAAAAAATTGAGGACGACGATTTTTGCTATGGCTGAAAACCTAGCATTTCAATTAAGGAATGGAAATAAATTGGCTAGCACAATAAGTGTCAAGATTAGGTATTCTGATTTTAACACATACAGCAAGCAGGTTAAAATTCCATATACAAGTGCTGATCATATTATAATACCTAAGGCTTTAGAATTATTTGAAAAGTTACACAATAGAAGATTGTTGGTTAGGCTAGTAGGAGTTAAAATTAATGACATCGTATGTGGCCACTACCAAATCAATCTATTTGATGATACAGAAGAGATGTTAAACCTCTATGATGCTATGGACAAAATAAGAGGGAGATATGGAGAGTTGAGCATTATGAGAGCTTCTTCTATGGGGGCAAAAACAATTGGTCGTTTTAGCAACCCTTTCAATGGAGAGCCACCAATACTATTAGCACATAGAAAGCAATAATGTATTTGAATTGTCATACATATTATTCTTTAAGATATGGTACTTTTTCTGAAATTGATTTATTGGAATTAGCTAAGAAGAAAAATATAGATTCTTTATTCCTAACGGATATAAACAATACTTCAGCGTGTTTAAACTTTATTAGAAAATCAAAGGATTTTAATATCAGGCCCTTAATAGGCATTGATTTTAGAAATCATGGAAAACAAAATTTTGTTGGACTTGCCAAGAACAATAATGGATTTTTAGAATTGAATCAGTTTCTTTCATATCATTCTGAAAACAACTTAATGATACCTGATTTAGCTCCAGAGTTTATGGATTGTTTTGTTATATATCCTTTTGAGAAAGTATTGGAACTAGAAATATCAAATTTTAAGACAAAAGAATACATAGGTATATCTGTTGAAGAAATTAGAAAACTTAGGTTTTCAAGATTGAAATCTCTAAAAGATAAATTGGTAATTCTACAGACAGTTACCATAAGAAATAAGAAAGACTTCAATGCGCATAGGCTACTTAGAGCTATAGATAATAATACTTTGCTAAGTAAGCTCGATAAGGAACAAGAGTGCAAAGAAACTGAAATAATGTATTCAAAGAGTGAGTTGTTAGAGCACTTTAAGGACTTCCCAAATATTATTGAGAACACAGAAAATATTTTAAACACATCGGATATTAAATTTGATTTTGGCAATGACAGGATATCCCAAAATTTAAAAATCTATACAAGTTCCGAGGATGAAGATTATCAGCTTTTAAAACAACTGTGTTATTCAAATATTAAACGAAGATATAATCAGCCATCTCAAAATGTGCTTAATAGATTAGAAAAGGAGTTGAATACCATAAGAGAACTGAATTTTGTATCATTTTTTTTGATTAATCATGATATAGTTACCTATGCCAAGAGTAAAGGATTTTTTCATGTAGGCAGAGGTAGTGGAGCAAATAGTATTGTTGCATATATTATTGGTATTACAGATGTTGATCCTATTGAATTGGATTTATATTTTGAAAGATTCATTAATCCATTTAGAGCTTCCCCTCCAGATTTTGACATAGATTTTTCATGGAGAGATAGAGATGATGTTACCGCATATATTTTTAGAAGATTCAAGAACACAGCCTTATTGGCTACTTACAATACATTTAAATATAGAGCGGTTGTCAGAGAATTGGGTAAGGTGTTTGGATTGCCTAAAGAGGACATAGATAAGTTAAGTTCAGGTAACTATAATTTTAATAGCTTAGATGAAATTTCAAGATTGGTTCTTAAATACGGAAAGCTTATTGAGGGATTTCCAAATCATTTAAGTGTTCACTCAGCAGGAATTCTAATCTTAGAAAAACCAGTTCATTATTTTTCCGCTACTGATTTGCCACCTAAAGGATTTCCAACTGTTCAATTTGATATGATCATAGCTGAAGATGTAGGTGTTTTTAAGTTTGATATACTTGGTCAACGTGGTTTAGCAAAAATAAAAGACTCGATAGAGATAATAAGGAACAATCAACCTAATGCACCTAAAATAGATATAAATGATGTTGAAAGCTTCAAGACTGACCCTAATATCAATAACTTATTAAGGAAGGGTGGGGCAGTAGGTGCCTATTATGTAGAATCACCTGCAATGAGAGGATTAATGATTCAGCTACAGACTCAGGATTATTTAGGTCTTGTAGCCGCTAGTTCCATTATTAGACCTGGAGTATCAGGTTCAGGGATGAAGGATGAGTTTATTAAGAGGCATAGAAGTCCAGAGCATAGAAAGGATGCACATCCTGAATTAATGAGGATAATGCCAGAAACTTATGGTGTTATGGTATATCAAGAAGACGTACTTAAAGTTGCAAATCAATTTGCTGATTTGAGTTTAGGTGAAGCTGATGTATTACGAAGGGGAATGAGCGGTAAATTCCGTTCTAGAAGTGAATTTAAAGCTGTAGAAAAAAAGTTTATTGATAATTGCAAAAAGAAAGGCTTTGATGACAAATTGATTTTTGAGGTCTGGGATCAAATAAAGAGTTTTGCAGGTTATGCTTTCGCCAAAGGACATTCTGCATCATATGCTGTTGAGAGTTACCAAAGTTTATTTCTTAAATGTTATTATCCTCTGGAATTTATGACTGCTGTTTTAAATAATGGGGGTGGTTTCTATAGTGCTGAACATTATTTACATGAAGCTAAAAAGCAAGGGGCTAAGATATGTTTGCCATGCATTAACACAAGTGATCATCCTAACATAATAATTGGAAAGTGTATTTATTTAGGACTTGGTAATTTAAGGAATTTGGAAGCTTATACAATACAAAGACTCTTAAGTGAAAGGCAACTGAATGGAGATTTTAATTCATTGGATGATTTTATAGATAGGGTTTTCATCAGTATTGAACAACTAACTATTTTAATCAGAATAGATGCATTTAGATTTACCAAAATCAGTAAAACAGAGTTGTTGTGGAAGGCTATTTTTAAGTTGAATGCTAATGGCATTAAATCAAATCAATCGAAATTATTTAAAGTCAGCCATAAAGATTACAAATTGCCAAAGATGAATTCTTCAGAAATTGAAAATGCCTATGATGAATTGGAGTTGCTTGGATTTCCAATGAGTGGATATTTCGAAATGGTATCTGAAGATTTGAAAGGTGGAATTCTTGCAAAAGATATGGGAAAGTACGTTGACAAAAATGTAATTATATATGGTAGTCTTGTCACTACTAGATATAATAAAACCTATCAAGGTAAACTAATGAGGTTAAGCACTTTTATTGATATTGAAGGCGACTATTTTGATGCGGTACATTTTCCAGATATAGTAGATAAGTATCCAATTCATGGTCTAGGAATTTATGCTTGTTATGGAAAAATTACTGATAGATTTGATTTTTATAGTATGAATGTGCTGAAAAGTAGAAAAGTTAGTTTGGTTTCTGATCCAAGAATCTAATATTTTTTCTAAATTAGAGGTATGTGTTATTCAACATCTTTAAGAAAACCAATCAAGAAAATTGAGGAGAAACTTTATGAACCATTTAAGGCAGAGTTTGAGGTTTCAGATGAATACAAACCATATTTTCATTTAAATGGATTTTCTTATGGTAACCTGCAAATTATCCGAATGGAAAATTCTTCCACTATTGTTCCTGCTAGTTGGGGATTAATACCACATTGGGCAATGAATGATCCTTCTGGGTTTAGAAAAAAAAGTAATACATTAAATGCTAGGTCAGAGTCTATTTTTGAAAAAGCTTCATTCAGAGATAGCGCCAATGACAAAAGATGTCTCATCTTGGCTGATGGGTTTTATGAGCCACACCATGAAAATGGAATATCCATACCATATTTTTGTTATCAACCTACAAAGGATGAACCTAAAGGAGAATTATTTCTTTTTGCAGGTTTATATACCGAGATAGATGATGGCTTGTATACAGCTACCATATTAACTACTGAAGCCAATGATTTTTTTGCAGAAGTTCACAATAAGAAAAAGCGTATGCCTTTGGTCTTGGATGAAAACGTTTATGAGGATTGGTTTGATGAAGGATTAAGTGACCAAGCAATTAACGAGTTAATGGCTACAGGCTTTAGTAATTTGGAATTTAAAGCACATCCTGTAAGCAGGGATCTTTACAAAAGGGGAGTAGATACAAATAAGCCTTATATTATTGAAGAAGTGCAAAAGGATACTTTATTCTAGGTCTATGTTAAACACTAACATTTGAATTATTAACTATATTCATTGTTATTTGGTTTTTGAGATATTAATAGCAAAAAACTCTTGTACTTCTACACCTACAGCGTCAGCTATCTTTTTTAATGTTAGAGTAGTCGCATTTTGCCTTCCATTTTCAATAGCAGATAAGTTGGACTTCTCCATTTTAATTTCAGCGCAAACATCAAGTTGGCTAAAGCCTTGCTTTCTTCTTAAATAAGCAATTCTCTTCCCTAGCTTTTGAAGATATTTTTTTTCTGAAACTGTCATTTTCGACAATTTCTATATAATAACAATCGTTGAGGTTATGATATATCATAACAATTTCATGTATATTTATTATCAAAAGATCAACTCACATCTAAACTTTATAGAATGAATGATTATTTAATTGAAATCGAATTCAGAAACTTTAATAATGACCCTATAAGCTTTACGAATAGATTAATTAATGTTGTGATTCAAAATGGTCAAGAATTGCCTCTAGAAGATGAAAATATTGACATTTTTATTTTGAACTTAGAAGAGGTAGTATCAATATTTAATTTACACCTCCCAAAGAGGATAGAGGTGGATGAAGGAAAGTTTAATTTGATCTTAGAGAATTTTAATGGTGATATCCCATTGTTTATTTCAATGCTCTATTTAATTGATATTAATAATGATAAAATTCCGTTCTCGGTTATTAATTTTAATGTTTTGTATAAAATGGTTCAGAAAACCTATAATGAATTTATTGAGGAGGATTACAGGAGTAATTATCATCTAGTAACTGAGCAATTTTTCATAGCTTCCATTCTCGATGAATTAAGGGAATGATACATTAGATTCTAATAATATTTCGAATAGTTTTAGAATGGATAATAGCAACATTTATTTATGACCAATAAAAAATTGCAAAAGCATAAGCAGAGAATAAATTATACTAGAGTTTAAACTCATTGATTTGCAATGGAGTAAAAAAATTTTTTTGGAAAATTTTTTTTGGTCATTTTAATTGTAGTGAACACGAAATAACCTAACAATCAACCCCCCACTCTTTTTTAAGATTGCGGGATACCCCCGTGCTTTATATTAATCTTTAAAATTTTAAAACTATGGTTCAAATCGTAGATTACAAAACCTATCAAAAAGAAGATGGGTCAGAATTCCATGCCTTGATTGTTCAAGGTGGGATAGAAGCTGTAAAAAGTAAGGAAACAGGTCGCACTTACTTAACTGCTAGAAAAGCAAATGTGCCCTGTACTTTTGATGAGTCAACCTGCGAATCCTTAAAAGGAACTCAAATGCCTGGAAGTATCAAAAAAGTAGAAGTGGAAACATATGATTATGTTGTGCCAGAGACAGGTGAAATGATAACTCTTAATCATCGCTATGAATATTTTAGTGAGGAGGAATCAATTGTAAGTGATAATGTAATTTCAAAAGAGCTTGTTGAAGCTTAGTCTTTACAAAATCAAGAAAGTAGAGCCCTATTATTGGGGCTCTTTTTTTTACTCGCTAATTACAATATATAACTATTTAAATTATAACTAATAACATTAATAATATGAAATTAAAACGAGCCAAAAGAAGCCAGGTAAAGTTAAGACTTGGGCTTTCTGGAGCATCAGGATTTGGTAAAACTTATTCAGCACTTTTGTTGGCCTCTGGTATAACAAATGATTGGAGTAAAATAGCCATTATTGATACCGAAAATGGAAGCGCAGATTTATATGCACACTTGGGAGAGTTCAATGTTTTATTATTGAATGAGCCATATAGTCCAGAACGATATATTGAAGCTATTAAGATTTGTGAAAATGCTTCTATAGAGGTAATCATTCTAGACAGTATTACACATGAATGGCAGGGTAAAGGAGGCTGTCTGGCTATACACAATAGTCTCGGTGGTAGATTCCAAGATTGGGCAAAAGTAACTCCAAGACATCAAGCTTTTATAGATGCTATTTTACAATCTAAATCTCATATCATCACTACGGTAAGAAGTAAAATTGACTATTCATTAGATACTACTTCAAACGGACGTGCAAAAGTTATCAAACATGGTACAAAAGAAATTACCAGAGAGGGTTTTGAGTATGAATTAACCACCAATTTTGAACTCATTAATGATAAGCACCTAGCAAAAGCTAGTAAAGATAGAACAGGGCTTTTTATGGACAAGCCTGAATTTGTTATCAATGCTTCAACAGGTAAAAAGCTTATAGAGTGGTGTAATCTCGGTGTTTCATTGGATAAAGTCCAAGCAGAGATACAAGCCTGTACTACTGTAGAGGGTTTAAAGCATATATATGCAAAATATAAAAGTCTTCAAGTAGAAATTCACCCTCTAGTATTAAAACAGAAAAAACAACTTGATGCACTTAATAATCAAGTCATTGATAAAGAACGAATTGTAGAACTTAAACAAAAAGATAATAATGGAACTAATAGCTAATCCTAAACCGGAACAAATGATACAAGATGTATTTACAATAACGCATAATTCTTCAAGTAATTTTATTGAAGCAAATACACAAGTAGTGAGTCTTGAGCATTTAAAGAAAGACTGCATAATACCAGTATTCTCAAAGGATAATGAATCTACAATTAGTCACTTTCAGTTCATTAATGAAACAAGACAGATTGCTAAAGAATTATTTCCAGAACTTACAATTAATCAGCCAAATATCAGAGTGAGTCATATAGTCAAAGGAAGAGTGCCTTCAGCCATTGGGAAACCAGCTAAAGAGTTAAAAGAACATGAAAAGACCATTTATTATGAAAGATGTGCTTTTTTAATTGATATTCCAGAAGCTAAACAAGTTGTTAATAACAATGAACTTAATTTAAGTATAGGAGGTGTAAGAGCTTATAACCAAGAGAACCTATACAGTAAAAAATCATTGGAAAAGTTCAAAATTTTTATTGGTTTCAAAAATAGAGTATGTACTAATTTATGTATTAGTACAGATGGGTTTTCCAATGAAATTAGGATAGCAAGTATTTCAGAACTACATAATAAGATTAGAGAACTTTTTGCAAATTATGATAGAGACAAACATCTAGGAACTATGGAAAATATGTCTAAATACCAATTGACGGAAAAGCAGTTTGCTCACTTCATTGGTAAGGTAAGAATGTTCCAACATTTAGATAGGCTGGAACAAAAAACTTTGTTTCCTATTACACTAAATGATAGTCAGATAAGTAACGTGGTAAAAGACTATTATGGTTGTTCAAATTTTGGTAGACAAAAAGGAGGTACAATTAATCTATGGAATTTATACAACCTTTTCACCGAAGCAAATAAGAGCAGTTATATAGATTCTAATTTAGAGCGTAATGTCAATGCATACGAACTAGTACAAGAATTGGGTATTTCGTTACAAAATAGTACGCCAAATTGGTACTTGCCATAATTATTATATAGCTAAAAAGTGATTTTACTTCGAAAATCAAGATTGTAATTACTAAAAACTCAATTGTAAAATGAATAAAAAAGAGTTGGCTGAATTACTTAAATACAGCAATCCTAAAGAGCTATATATAATTACATGGAACAGATTACTCAAACTACTGTTATGTCCTTTTAAAGTGCTAGTAAAGCAAGATGTAGGGGATCTTAAAAAGGACCAAGTTGTTTGGGTAGATGAAGTAAAAGTAACAATTGAATTGAAAACAGTTTTTATTATTTCATCAAAAGCATACTATTATTTTCATTTTGAAATTCTGAATGAGTAAATTATAGTCTATTAGAAACATGCACTATATGCACTATGTGCACAGAGAAGATCTTATATTTAGTTCTTATAATAATCTTTATTATAAAATAAGGGTTAAAAAATTTGGAAAATTCAATTTTTTTTTGTACCTTCGCGTTAGAATTATTTACATAATTATTCTATTTGCGAAAGTTAAAATTTTCGTTTAGTAAAATGGCTAGCAAGTTTGAGTTGTTAACAAGAAAAAAATAGATAACCGAAGACAAAAAAGAAACTAAAAATAAAAATATAAACTTAAAAAGGCTATAACATTGTTTATAGCCTTTTGTGTTCTATTGCGAACCATACGTATAATAATCACTTAGAACACAAGGTGATATAAATTTATTTAAGATTTTGAATCAAGACGTATTAAATTTTAAGCAACGCAGAGAAGCGTTTGCAAAAAGACCAAAAAAGTCGTTCTTATGGAGCGGAATTAGAGAAAAAACTTTTGGTTTAGTGTTTGGTCCTGCGAAAAGTGGGAAAACTATTTTTTGTGAGAATATGGCTATGAAAATTGCTATAGGTGCTCCTGAGTATTTTGGATACCCCTTGTCTGGTGTTCCAAGAAAAGTACTCATAATTGGCATGGAAGAATTTTGGGAAGATAGTACCGAAAGAAATATTAAGCAGTACGATGCTTTAAATGAGGATCAGAAGAAATTAGCAGATCAGAACTTATTTTTTCAGCCAATAGATTTCGAAAATATGATTGTTACTGATAAGAATTGGTCTAATTTAGAAAAGATAGTTATCCGTTCTAAAGCCAATGTTGTTTTTATTGATAGTATAACTAGGATGTGTCCAGGTAAAATGGAACAAAGTGATACTGCACATACAGTGGTAAAAAAATTGAGAGATATCTGTCAATCATTAGGCATAACATTGATATGTATTCACCATACACCAAAAATGAATGGAAGTGCTATTACTGTTGATAAAATAAAAGGTAGTGCTGTTTTCCAACAGGAAGTTGATTTTGCTATTGGAATTAATAGAACATCCAAAAACCACCGATATCAAAAGAATGTGATTTTTAGATATGCTTCTGATAATGATGACTTTGTTAAGGAATTTTACATCGATGATAACATTTGGTTGCAATATCAAGGTAATGCTAATGAAGAAGAGATTATTAATAGAAGTGATAGAAGAAGACAAGATGATAAAAGATATGAAATAGTTAATTTTTTTAACTCCAATTCCTCCGTCAGTTTTAAGACCTCAGAGTTAATTGACCATTTTAAAACCGATTTATCTATTTCCGTTAGACAGATAAAAACGTATTTAACAGAATTAACTGAAACTGAGAAAATCAAGTCTACTAAACATGGCTATTATTCTTCAATCTATTATGAAAACAAATAATATGGATATTAGTGTTAATAAAGAATTGAATTTTCTTGTGTATAAAGCGGTTAATTCACAAAATGGAGATACCTATATTGGAACTACGAGTAGAAGTGTGGAAGAAAGAATTAAAGACCATTTACAAAAATCAGATTGTACTACTAAAAATAAGTTTCATAATGCTATAAGTACTTATGGGTTAGAGTTATTTGTGTGGGAAATTATTGATACGGCAAATTCAATTGATGAACTTGCTAGAAAGGAGAAACAATATATTTTCAGGTACAACAGCATGATAGAAGGCTATAATTCTGATTCTGGAGGCGGATTTAAAAAAACAGTATATCAATACAGTTTAGAAGATGGAAAGTTGATTGCTGACTATGATAATTTAGAAAGTGCAGGTAGTGCAGTTAGTGCAAGTAAGAAACAGATTTCGAGAGCTTGCTTAAGTGTAAATAATTCCTTTGGAGGATATTATTGGAGTTACAAACTTCAAGATACCTTCACTCCAAAAAAAGATAAACGTTTAAAAGAAGTTAGTCAATACGACTTAGGCGGAACTTTAATAAGAGTATTTAGGTCCGTTTGTATTGCTTCCAAGGAAACTGGGGTAAACAAGTCTAGTATCGCTAAAGTTTGTAGAGGAGAGAGAAATACTGCTGGAGGCTATATATGGCAGTTCAACTAAATCTAGTAAATAATCTAAAAAAGGGTAATCATATAATTGGTTGCCCTTTTTTATTTCAAAAATTTCAAAAATGAAAAATATTATATCAGAAATAGAACTTAAGTATTGCCCAGGGAAAATCTATTCAGGCAACAAAAAAATAACAAATAGTCAAATAGCATTCGATTTTTTATTGAATAATTGGGAAAATGACACGATAGAGCTTTTTGAAGAATTCAAAGTGCTATTACTAAATAGAGCTAATGAAGTTTTGGGAATATATACATTGTCAAGAGGTGGAATTGCAGGAACTGTGGTTGATATAAAACTATTATTTGCTGTAATACTCAAATCAGCATCTTCGTCAGTAATTCTTGTTCACAATCATCCAAGTGGAAATTTAAAACCAAGTAAAGCTGATAACGACTTATACAATAAAATTAAAGTAGCGGCTGAGTATTTAGATGTTTCTGTTTTAGATAATATGATTATATCAAAAAATGGATATTTGAGTTTTGCCGATGAAAAGTTGTTATAAAAGGCTAAAAAAAGGTGTCCCAAATGATGTTGAAAATCATAAAATAGCGTGATTGCTGATTTACACATTGACTATTGCGGTCTAGTTAAGACCGTAAAAAATGTTTAAATTATAATATCCACGTAGAGGTGTCTGAAATCCTAATATTTGAATCCTTGGAATAACCTTTTTTTCTTATTTGTTGAGCATCTAACCAAATATAGCTTGATGATTCTTGACTCATTATTTTTCTTAATTCTGAAATTTGTTTTTTACTTAAGTCTATTTCGTAAATCTCAGCCTTTAAGATTTCATGACATTGAAAATGATCACTAAATTTTATTTTGCTTTCAATTTCATTTACGAGTGTATATTTAAGATTTTTAAAATTCTTTTTTGGTAATATTCCTGTTTCTAGAAGTTCTTCTTTAAATTCTCTTTCAGGATTGACTTCGCGGTCAGATTTTGAATTATACCATTTCAAAAACTTTAATACATTCGGAGCAGGAACTAAAACTCTCAGATCATCAACACTAATACTATCTATGGGCATATACTCATCATCCAAAATTTTTAGTTTTTTAAAAATAGCATTAGAGCTTTTGAACCGTTTAAATACGCCACCTACAGGCTGGAATTGATCTTTGACTCTATGCCCTTTCACCAATAAATATTTGTCATCAACTTTAATTTTATACAAATATGATATTGAAAATCTAATAAAGGATTTTCTATACTTAGTATTGCAAAGAATAGCCAGCCAAATTCTATTATATATTATAGTTAAATGGTCAATTATTACAAAAAGTGCAGTAGAAAAAACTCCAATTATGAAGGACAAAAAATTATCGTTGGTTACGAAAAAAATTAATGTGCCAGATATGAGGAATATTATTAAGTATACAAAAAAACGAGTCATTTATATGTTAAATTCAATTTCAAATGCTAATTTAGTGGAAATGTTATAGTTAGTAAAGTAAACAGGCCAAGAAATAACTAAATTGAAAGAAAAATCCAAAGTCTTGATACTGCTTAGTGGTGGATTAGACTCTACAGCATTAATTGACTATTATATAAGAAGAAACTTTTCTGTTTTTGCATTATTTATTAATTATGGTCAAATAGCTTACGAATATGAATTGAAAGCAGTTAAAGAAATCTCAAGCTTTTACAACATTGAAGCCCAATTTTTAAACACTGGTTTTAAAAATTACTTCCAATCTGGAGAAATTGTTGGAAGAAATTTGCTATTATTAAGTTTAGCTTTCACATACTATGCCAAAGCATTTGGTATAATTGCTTTGGGAATTCACAGTGGGACTGATTATATTGATTGTACCCAAGATTTTGTAAAAAATGTACAAGAAAGTTTTGATATGTATACAAACGGTCAGACTCAAATTGATGTTCCATTTGTAAATCTAAATAAAGGAGAAATTTGGAAATATTGCTTAGATAATAAAGTTCCAATAGAAATGACTTATAGCTGTGAAAAGGGTGTAATTCATGGATGTGGGGTTTGTTTATCGTGTAAGGATAAAAAGTCACTATATGAATTTAGCAAGAACTACTAAACTTCCGCATAAGCTTGGGAATTCTTTAAACACACCTCTTCTGGTGCCTTCATTTTCTAGTAAAGGATTACAATTTATTCAATCTAATGAACGATTAGGCTTTAGTGCAGATAACAAAGATAAAGTCTCAGTGGCTAGTGAAATTATTGCTAGTACTAGTGAAATAATTACTGATACTGCTTTAGTTAGTGCTTTTGATATTTCTCAGGGATTTATACCTTCAGCATCTAATTTGCCAATTGGTAATATTGAATTAATGTTTGTAGATAGCGGAGGATATGAAACATCAAATTATTATGATTTAAGTGAATTGTTTGAAGGGCCACCTTACAAGCATGAATGGTCAAGAGAAAAACATTTTGAAGTTTTAAAAAAATGGCCTGAGCAAATGCCATCAGTGTTTGTTTCTTACGATACGAATGATGATTTTAAAGTACAATTGGAAGAAGCCCTTAAATTATGTTCAAAGTTTCCAAATCAATTATCTACTTTTTTAATTAAGCCTGAAAAGCCGAACAACAAAATGATTCCTTTAAAGGATATATTATTAAATATCGAAGAACTAAAACATTTTGATATAATTGGTGTTACAGAAAAAGAACTAGGACACTCAACTATAAAAAGGATGGAAAATATAGCTGCAATTAGAAAGTATTTGGATAAAGCGGGGATTAATGCACCAATTCATGTTTTTGGTAGTTTAGACCCAATCACTACTTGTTTATATTTCTTTGCAGGTGCAGAAATATTTGATGGTTTAACCTGGTCAAGAATGTCATATTTGAACGGTTTCGCAATTTATAAAGCAAATTATGGGACTCATGAAATTGGGATTCAAGAAAGTGATGACAACATAAAAGTTAAGACATTATGGGATAATTTATACTATTTAAAAAGGTTACAGGAAGAGATGGAGGAATTCGCTAAAACAAATGATTTCACTGTTTTTAAATACCACAGTGAGTTTTTCAAAAAATCTTTTAAGACACTAATATCTAAAATCAATTAATATGGGAGGAAGTAGCGGAGGTTTTTTTCGAAGTGGTGAAAAAGATCCATTTGAATATGGAAAAAAGTTAAGAGAAAGTGAACAACGTAGCTTAGATAAAGAGTTCGAAGCGTCTGTTGGTAAGGTTATAAATGATTTGTTAGAGAGGTATAACAGAAGGGATGTTGAAGCTACATCGAAGCACTTAGACTTAATAAAAACTAAACTTGACAAAGAGCTAGATAGTTCTGTTAACCTAATTTTTAATGGTTCAGTTGCTAAACACACTTATGTGGATGGTTTTAGTGATGTAGACGCGTTAATCGTCATTGATAAGAAAAGCTTTGAAGGTAAATCACCAAAAGAGGTGAGGGAAGAGATTGGTGATTTAATAAAAGAAAGGCTTCCAAAAACACAAGTTAAAGTAGGAAGTCAAGCAATAACTATTCTTTTCAATGATCAAAAAATACAGGTATTACCAGCCACGAAGTATTACAACGGTTATAGAATATCAGACGAATCAGGAAATAATTGGTCGCATATAAAGCCAAAAGAATTTGCCAATAAGCTCACTAAAGTCAATAGTGAAATGGCAGGGAAGTTGGTTCCAACAATTAAACTTGCAAAGTCAATTATTGGTCAGAATGAAAGCAGTAAAATAAATGGGTTTCATACCGAGTCATTAGCAATTGATATTTTTAAGGACTATAATGGGAATAAAAATGTTAAAGCGATGATTAAACATTTTTTTAGTATGGCAAGCAATAAAGTTTTAGATCCAATTAAAGATAGCAAAGGTAATTCAATAAGTGTTGACAACTATCTAGGCTCTTCTAATAGCTTAGAAAGAAAAATTATTTCAAACTCTTTTGATAGAATATATAGAAGAATGAATAATGCTGATGGGTCACAAAACATCGAATATTGGAAAAAAATTCTAGGTTCTAAAAGTTAATAAATGGAAAAAAGCTGTATTAACGATATTGTTTTAAAATATTTAAATGCTAAAATTCTAATTTTAAATCGGGGATATTCTCGTGAAATCGATTGGCAAGATAATTTGGATATCGATTTTATATGTGAAAGTACATTTTTGAGAGAAGCTGCTTGGGTAATTTTATCAAGTGGAATGAAGGAATCTGTAATTCAAAAAATATTTCCTTCGATTTCAGCATCTTTTTTTAATTGGAAAAATACCAAAAAAATAATTTCACAAAAAAATCATTGTTTAGAATCAGCAAAAAAAAATTTTAATAATGAAAAAAAACTTAATGCAATTATTGAAATAGCTGAACAAATAAATCGATTAGGATTTGAATCAATAATTAATTCAATAAAAGAAGAAGAAGTTGATTACATAAAGAAATTTCCATTTATGGGTCCAGCAACCGCATTTCATTTTGCGAAAAATATTGGGCTAGATGTTGCTAAACCAGATAGGCACTTGATTAGAATTGCAGATGTTTTAGGATATCAATGTCCTCAAAAACTCTGTTATGATATTTCTGGGATTACAGACGAAAAACTTTCTGTTGTTGATTTGGTTCTTTGGAGATTCGCTGTGTTGGAAAGAGATTATTTAAATTTCTTTAAATCATAAGTTTTATTTTTCCTTATTCTAGGATTCCTTTTTTAGGATTAATCATTTTATTTAAGTTTATAAATCAATAATTTTATTTTATGTCCAAAAAGAAGCAAGTAAGAGAGGTCAACCTTTATTTTTCATCTTTAAAGTTTGAACCGTATGCTGATTTAAGAGGAAAACACAATACAAGATCAATCCTCAAGGAAGTATTTGAATATTTAAGGGAAAAAAGAAATAATGGACAAGGTCATTTGATTGATAGGCATGAAAAAAGAGATAAAGCAGAATCTAGAGAACTTTTCATGGTTAGTCATAGAAAAGTACCAAGAGAAGATAGATTTCGGTGCTCAATGGCACTGTTAAGAAAAGGGAAACAACCTAAATTAAAACCTACTGATAAGTTTAAGCTTTTACCTATAACAGATTTAGGTGGAGATATCGTTGAAGAGACACACTTTTTTATAGATTTTAGTACTGAGAAGTGTATTATATGCTCAGAATTTAATGACAAAGGTCCAAGAACATCCGATTTAATTTATTATTTAAGAAATGTTGCTGGTTCATCTACTTTAAAACTTGCCCGTTCAACAGAAAATACTAAGTTTTTTAATAATACATTAGAAGAGACACTTGCAAATTTGAAAAATGTGCTTCATATGGATGTGAAATTTAGGCCATCAAGTCTTGCCCAAATGGATGCGGATGTGAGAAAGAACTATTACTCAAGCATGGAAAATATTGGAAAAATGTTTAAACCAAAGTTTTTTAGAGTTGAAACTTATTTTCAAATCCCTGGATCAAATGCCCCTGTAGATATTAACAATGAAGCAAATAATTGGTTTAGAGATATGCTTAGGATATTTAAACAAAGGAAGAGAAACCAAAAGTTATTTGAAAATTTCGAAGTAAAGTACGAGGATTCATCAGGCTTGGAGCAAACATTTAATTTACTTAAAAATAGAGCCTCAATTACTATAGAAGTCGAGTCCAAAAAGGATATTAAAAACAAAGAGATGTATAAATTAATTTCACCTGGACTAGGAAAATTTGTAGGTTCATTATAATATGGTAAACAAGTATTTTAATTATGCAATAATAATTGATATTATCGTTTCATTTACTTTATGTGTGATTTGTCATTTTTTGCTGAGATATAAGATTATTATAATACCAGAGACAGATATTTTAATATCTACGGTTTCTGATATTGCTAATATAGGTTTTACTTCAGCTGGATTTGTTCTGACGTTTTTAACTCTGCTAGTCAGTTTTAAAAGCACTACGGAACCAATAAAAAATAAATCTACACTTGAAGAAACTTATAGCGGGATTTCTCTTTTTAATCTTTTTTTAAATTCACCCTTGTATAAAGAGACAATAAAACACTTGAAAAACGGTGTTAAAGTATTAATTTTAATTGCAATCGTTGGATATATTTCTAAAATATGCGTTAGTCCCGCTCACACCAGGGTTTTGTTTTATTATAACATTATTGGTGTAAGTATGATTGCTTTAGTATTATGGAGGAGTTTACTTGTTCTTTCAGGAGTGTTAAAGGTGCAGAATTTTGAATGAAGGTGTATATGAAAGCTTAACCTATTTATTTTTAAGCCATTATAGTTGATTAGATATAGCGGGTTCGAGTCCCGTCCAGACCGCAATAAAAAAGTTGTGTTGTTCATGTCGAAAGACATGGCGTAGTGAAAACCCAATAACATGGGTAATCCAATGAGAAGCTTTCCTTTTTTTACTTTGTAAAAATCGGGATGCTTTTTTGTTTTTAGCTATTTTTAATTTTTTTGATGACATTTTACAGTGCTTTCGATGGTAATACAAAACATCACACCATGAAAGCATTTAAATATATTCTTCTAATAGCTATCATCTCCTTTTGTTTTGCCTGTAGTAAAGATGATAATGATAACAACCAACAGAATAATTTACAGAATTTTTCTTCATCAATATGTAATGGCATTACAGGTCCAACGGCAGCCTATTGGGATAATTCCCATGGCTTGGCTGTGCCCTTAGCCCAAATTCCAACATTGGCCAATCCTGGACAACAGTTTATTCATAGCCAATATCCAGCCTTAGGCTTTACCATGCCACAAGGGTATTCTGCTCAAGAAGTTACCGATGCACAAACCGGAACACTGGGTGTTAATGTTTTTAGAAATGATAATAATGTGGTGTGGCGATATTTGCCAACAAGTTCATTCGTTGGTCAGGTTCAAATTAATGATGTTGTAGCTTTTGAGTTAAATCAAATTATGCAATTTCATGGTTTTAATGGTACACCTGAAGTTTTATGTACCACAACCCAACAGTCAACAGAATTTGGGTTCTTAACTACTTTTGGTGCTCGGCTCATTCGTTTTGGAAACTTTACGGCCTTACTAACAGTCCAAACCCATTTTATGCAAAGTTTAGGGAATACCTTTGTTTCGGTGTCTTTAGCTTCAGGACCAACAGCTGAATACAATAATTTGGTCAGGCAAACCTATTTGCCGATACATTGGCAGCTATTGGTGATTTCTGATGAGGTAAGAGATTCCGATTTGGATGGCACACCAGACCACCAAGATCCAGCACCATTCAATCCGAATATCAATTAATACTTGAATTACAATGGTATTAAAAAGCGAGCCTCTAGGGTTCGCTTTTTTGTTGCTCTATAACTTAGCAAACTTCTTTGGTAACTAATGTTACTGCACAGGTCCTAACCTACCTCTAAATTTGCCTCAATAATTTAAGATAATGAAAAGGCATATTCTATTTATAAGTATCACAATTCTAGGGTTTATTAGTATTCAGGCTCAAGATGTCACATTGCTTTCTAAAGATGATTTAACAGAAAAGGTTTTACAAAATAGTAAGCTTTTAAAAATTTCAGAAAAAAGTTATCAAGAAGCACAAGCAGATTATAGGCAAACAAATGCCATATTTCTGCCAAATATTACAGCATCACACACCGCTATTGCAACAACAAATCCGCTAATGGCTTTCGGCTCTAAATTAAATCAGGAAATTTTAACAGTAAACGATTTCAATCCCACTTTGTTAAGTGATCCTTCGCAAATTCAGAATTTTGCAACCAAAATTGAAATACAACAACCAATTGTGAATTTGGATGGTATTTATCAGCGTAAGGCTGCTAAAAACAAAATGCAAGCCCAAGACTTGCAAATCCAACGTACAAAACAATATTTAGAGCTTGAGGTTGAGAAATCTTACATGCAATTACAACTCGCTTATAAAGCTGTTGAAGTGATGGAAAAAGCCTTGATCGCTTCAGAGGAAAACTTAAAATTAGCTAACAACAGTTACCAGCAAGGCTATTTGCAGAGAGCAGATGTCTTGGCTGTAGACGTACGAGTGACAGAAGTAAAAAATCAACTCCAATCCGCTAAGAGCAATCTAGCCAATGCTTCTAATTATTTGTCTTTCTTAATGGATGATGAAAGTTACACTATATATAGACCAGTAGATAGTCTATTTGTTAGTAATATCGATAAAGATCTTAGTTTATCAGTATCTCAAGAACGTGCTGACGTTAAGGCAATGATGATGGCTTCAGAAGCTTATAAGGCTATGAGTAAGGCAGATAAGATGGCTTTTTTACCACGTTTAAATGCTTTTGGGTCTTACGAGTTATACGATGATGAGGTTTTTCAGGCTGGCGCAAATGGTTATACGATTGGTGCACAATTAAGCTGGAATATTTTTGAGGGTTCCAAACATTTTGCGAAGTCCCAAAAAAGCAAAGCAGAATACGAAAGATCCCAATTAGAATATGAACAATACAAGTCTAAAAGTCAATTGGAATTGAATCAAGCCAGCAGAATGCTTGAGGATGCCAAGAATAAATTAGCATTAACTCAGTTGGCATTAAACCAATCTGAGGAATCCTTAAGAATCCGAACCAATCGATATAAAGAAGGCCTTGAAAAAACAGCCGACTTATTAATGGCTGAAACCCAATATGCAGAAAAGCAACTTGAGTATTATCAAACAGTGTTTGAATACAATTATGCTTTAGCTTATATCCAATTCTTAACCCAATAAATAAATCTCAACAAATGAAATATTCAAACATAATAATAACGCTTATCACTGTATTGTTCTTACAGTCTTGCAATTCAAAAGAGAAGACACCTGTTAAAGCAGATGGGCCAACAGTTAATGTAACAGTTCAACCAGTTAGTGCTTCAGATAGTAATCCTTTTTTGACTGCCAGTGGAAAAATTGAAGCGAGCAATAGTGCGAATCTCAGTACAAGACTTATGGGATTTGTCAATAATGTTCATGTAAAAGTTGGCGATAAAGTAAATAAAGATCAACTGTTGGTGTCTATCAATAATACCGATTTACAAGCTAAGGCTGCACAAGTCAATGCGCGCATCACTGAAGCTACAGTTGCCTATAGAAATGCCGAAAAGGATTTTAATCGCTTTCAGAATTTATTTTCTGAAAACAGTGCTTCACAGAAAGAATTAGATGATATCACAGCACGTTTTGAGATGGCTAAAGCACAGTTGGAAGCTGCAAAACAGATGAAAAATGAAGTCACTGCCCAATTTAATTATACAAATATTCGTGCACCATTTTCAGGAGTTGTTACGAATAAGTTTATAGAAGTTGGAGATATGGCCAATCCTGGAATGCCTCTAATTGCTATAGAAACACCTGGTAATTATGAAGTTACTGCCATGATTCCAGAAAGTGAGATTTCAGAAATAAAAGCACATACCGAAGTTAAAGTCCTAGTAAAATCAATTAATGCGACCCTAAAAGGAAAAGTTACCGAAGTAAGCACTTCAGCAAAAAATACGGGTGGTCAATATTTAGTAAAGGTTGATTTGATAGACGCGCCAGAGGAAGTGCTTTCTGGAATGTATGCGACTGTCCAATTTCCAGTGGAAAAAACATCTACATCAAATGAAAGCATTTTAATACAAAAAGAGGCCATAGTCACAAAAGGACAATTGTCTGGCGTATATACAGTAAGTCAAAGCAATACAGCTGTCTTAAGATGGTTGCGATTAGGGCGGGAATTTGGTGAACAAGTTGAAGTTTTATCCGGATTAAATCAAGAGGAGTCTTATATAGTGTCTTCAGATGCCAAGCTGTACAATGGAGTAAAAATAAACATACAATAAAATAAGAGTACTATGAAAGATGGCTTAGCAGGAAAGATCGCTAAAGGTTTTATTGGATCAAAGCTTACAGTGCTTCTTATGGTCGTTTTTATGGTCATAGGTGTTTACAGTTCGTTCTTGATTCCAAGAGAGGAAGAGCCACAAATTGATGTGCCTATGGCTGATATTTTTGTTGGATATCCAGGAGCGAGTCCGACAGAAGTGGAATCTCGTGTAGTCAAACCTTTAGAGAAGCTTATTTCCAACATCAAAGGCGTTGAATATGTGTATTCAACATCAATGAAAGAGCAAGGAATGGTGATCGTTCAGTTTTATGTTGGTGAAGATATTGAACGTTCCTTTGTCAAACTCTACAACGAAATCAATAAGCACATGGATATTATGCCTGAAGGCGTTACGATGCCTTTGGTTAAGACAAGAGCGATTGATGATGTGCCTATGCTCGGACTCACACTTTGGAGCGAAACCTATGACGACTATCAACTAAAACAAATTTCACAGGAGTTGACCAATGAGATTGAGAAAATCAACGATGTGGCAATAACCAAGAAAATCGGAGGAAGAAGTCGTGAGGTACGAGTCGTTATAGATAAAGAAAAGATGGCTGCTAGCGGACTGGATTTTTTATCTATTGCCGACATGATAAAAGCAAACAATCAACAATTCAGTGCTGGTCAATTTGATAAAGGAGATAGTGAATTTATTGTCAATACAGGTGAATTTCTAAAAACAGTAGCAGATGTTGAAAACTTGGTTGTTGGTGTTCAGCAAAACCAACCGATTTACCTCAAACAAATTGCTAAAGTGGTTGATGGTCCAGAACTTCCTAAGAACTATGTGTCTTTAGGCTTCGGAAATGCAAGTGAAAAAGCATCTGAATTTCCTTCAGAATATCCAGCAGTTACTATTTCAGTAGCCAAAAGAAAAGGTGCTGATGCGATGAAGATTTCTGACGTGATTATTGATAAGGTAGCACAACTAAGAAAAACATTGATTCCAGATGATGTTCATGTTGAAATCACAAGGAATTATGGAGAAACAGCATCTCAAAAAGTATCAGAACTTTTAATGCACTTGATTGGAGCTATCATAGCGGTAACACTAGTGGTTATGCTCGCGATGGGTTGGCGAGGTGGTTTGGTGGTATTTCTTTCAGTGCCAATCACTTTTGCTTTGACTTTGTTGAGTTATTATATGCTAGACTATACCTTAAATCGAATTACATTATTTGCCTTGGTGTTTGTGACAGGTATTGTAGTTGACGATTCCATCATTATTGCTGAAAATATGCATCGCCATTTTAAGATGAAGCGACTACCATTTAAACAAGCTGCAATTTATGCCATCAATGAAGTTGGAAACCCAACTATTTTAGCGACGTTTACCGTGATTGCCTCTGTATTGCCAATGGCTTTTGTGTCTGGTTTAATGGGTCCTTATATGAGTCCGATGCCAATTGGCGCATCCATAGCGATGCTCTTGTCCTTATTTGTAGCCTTGACCATCACGCCGTATTTAGGGTATTTGTTCCTTCGTGAAAAAGAGAAAAAAGGAAAAGTTGCCCATGAAGATGATGAAGTAAAGCAGATGGAATCCACATTGGTGTACCGATTATACGAAAAGTTCGAGCGACCACTTATTGAAAATAAAACCAAACGTTGGTTGTTTTTAGGTGTTACAATTGTGTTGCTGTTTGCATCGTTAGCCATGTTCTTTACCAAATCGGTTGCCGTTAAAATGCTGCCTTTTGATAACAAGAATGAATTTCAGGTAGTAATCGATATGCCTGAAGGTACGACCTTGGAGCGTACCGCTGTTGTTGCTAAGGAAATAGGACAATATCTAGCCACAAGGCCTGAGGTTGTAAACTACCAGAGTTATGTTGGCACGTCGGCACCAATTACCTTCAACGGGTTGGTTAGGCACTATGACTTACGTGGAGGAAGTAATATGGCAGATATTCAAGTGAATTTAATCGATAAGCATGATCGTGATGCACAAAGTCATGATATTGCAAAATTGATGCGAGGACCTATTCAAGCCATTGCTAAAAAATTCAATGCCAATGTGAAGTTGGTAGAAGTGCCACCTGGACCTCCAGTATTATCAACTATTGTTGCTGAGGTTTACGGGCCTGATTATGATGAGCAAATTGAAGTGGCCAAAGCGGTTCAAGATATTCTAAAAAACACAGAGGATGTGGTTGATATTGATTGGATGGTTGAAGACAATCAAGTAGAATACGATTTCGTCATCGATAAGGAAAAAGCCATGTTGTATGGTGTGGCACCACAGAAGATTGTCTATACCATGAATATGGCACTGTCAAATCGTAAAACAACTACATTATATAACGAAACAGCTTCAGAACAAATTGGCATTGTTCTGGCTCTTGATGAAAAGGAAAAATCTACGCTTGGTGATATTTCGCAATTAAGAATTAATTCTAAGCATGGTCAAATGATTGCTGTAGGTGATTTAGTATCGATTGTAGAGCGAACAAAGGCCAAAAGTATTTATCGTAAAAATCAAAAGCGTGTTGTATATGTTATGGCAGATATGGCTGGAGAATTGGAAAGTCCAGTCTATGCTATTTTAGGAATGGAGGATAAGTTAAAAGCCATTCCTTTAGAAGAAGGATACAGTATGCAGGAAAAATATTTAGGTCAGCCAGAGTATGAAGATGACTATACTGTAAAATGGGATGGTGAATGGCAAATTACTTTAGAAGTATTTAGAGATCTCGGATTGGCATTTTTAGGGGTAATTATTATTATTTACATGTTAATTGTAGGTTGGTTCCAAAATTTTAAAGCACCCATAGTTATGATGGTAGCCATACCTTTATCAATGGTTGGTATCGTTTTAGGACATTGGATAATGGGCGCCTTTTTTACAGCAACATCATTTATTGGGATGATTGCCTTGGCAGGTATTATGGTAAGAAACTCAGTATTGCTTATCGACTTTGTCAATTTACGATTGAAAGAAGATGTGCCTCTAAAACAAGCAGTTATTGAAGCAGGTGCTGTTAGAACAACACCTATTTTACTAACAGCTGGAACGGTTGTCATAGGAGCCTTTGTAATTTTATTTGACCCAATTTTTCAAGGATTGGCCATATCCCTTATGGGAGGAACCATTGCATCAACCGTGCTTACATTATTGGTTGTGCCATTGGTATATTATTTAATTGAACGAAAAAATTATAAATAAGATGAAGTTATTGATTGTAACATCTGTGAAAGAATTTCATGACAAAGCTTTAAGGTTACTTAAGAAAGCCAAGATTGAAAGTTTTAGTGGCTCTGAAATTGAGGGCTATAAAAATGCTGAAGCGTTATTGATGACCAATGACTGGTTCTCTAGTAAAGCGGCAGGAATTGAATCTAGTGTGTTCTTTTCCTTCACTGAAGATGATAAAATCGAACTTATGTTTGATTTGATAAAGGAATTTAATAAAACTATTGAAACAAATAACCCTATACGAGCGGTAGTAGTTCCTATTGAAAAGTATATTTAAATTTAAGTAATTATGAAAAATAGAATTGTTCGAGGTATTGCTGGTACATTTATTCTAATAAGCTTACTGTTGGCAGTTTATGTCAACATAAACTGGTTGTGGTTCACAGCATTTGTTGGTGCCAACTTATTACAGTCCTCTTTGACCAAGTGGTGTTTGATGGATGATATCCTAACTAAGGTTTTTAAGGTTAAAGATTAGAAAAGTGTCGTTGTGATTAAGGTAGATTGAAACCATTTTTACAAGACCTTTTATTAAAACAATGCATTTTATCGATAAAAATAGACATTTTATCGTGTTTTTTATTGTCAGAACCTAAAATAGTAGTATGTTTACAGTCCTTCATAAGCCCCTAAATCACTTATCAAGGAAATTTTATTAATCCATTTATCATTTAGCAGTGCTTTTTAGTGCTCCTATTTTCCCTCATTTTTTGGCTTAAGCCATAATGTTAATAATCCATTCTTCCCTCGATTGGCACTTGATGCTATTTGAATATTAACAAAAATTTGAATTAAATAACCCTAAATGATAAAACTATGAAGACCCTAAAAATTACTTTTTTATTGTTGGCAGTATTACTATTAACAGTTTCTGGACAAAGCAGTGATACTACTGTAACTAACGATGAACCTACGTATAAGCAATACGATAACAATAATTTGTTTGCTCACAAGAGAGAGAAAGCAAAATTAGAAACTCAAGGATAAGAATCCAAAACATACAATAATTTAGCCCTATTTTTCAATAGGGCTTTTTTTGCTTAACTTATTTTATAACTTTGGTTAAATAATATTATTTATCCATTGGTCAAGACTTTTCTTATAGCACTCATCTTCGGTTTTTTCATAATACATACCGATGCACAAAATGCAACTAGCCAATCTATTGATGAGTTGATTTCTAAATCTAAAGATGCTTCTATTTCTGTTGAAGAACGTCTTGAGTTTGCTAATCAGTCAGTTCAAGTGGCCAAAAAAACAGGTAAGGATTCCCTCATTCTTTTGGCTAATAGGAATTTATCCTTAATGTATTATTACACTGAGGACTTTGATAAATATGTGTCCATTAACCAAAAAAATAAAAACCTTGCTACCAAGTTAAAGGATACATCTGCATTAGCTGTAGCCTCATTTAATCTAGGAAGTTACTACAAATACGACAGACAAAACGATAGCGCCTATTTTTATTTATCTAAAGCTTTAAAGTATTATAGTTCTCTGAAAAATTTAGAGCAGAAATCATATATTTTGATGAGTATTGCCGACTTGCAATACAACGAAAAGGACTATACATCTAGTGAAGCCAATGCCATTGAAGCCTTACGTATATTGGAGAAACTTCCAAAAACCGAAAACAATTTAGATAACTTTTGGATCCTTTATAACAGAATAGCAGATATATCTTCTGAGCTGGAACAATACCAAAAATCTATTGAATACCATGAAAAAGCGCTCGAGATAACTAAAAAGATGAACGATGGCTTTTTAGATGGTGTTTACACAACCAATAATTTAGCGTTTGTATACAGGCAATTGGGTAATTATGACAAGGCACTTGAATTATACGAAAGTTTGCTCCCACAGCGTAGTCAATATCAAGATGATGATCCCACTTTTTATGCTCTGATTATTAATAATATTGCTTATACAAAACTTCTTTCCGGAGATGTGGAGTATGATAAGTTGCTTGAGGATTTCTATACAGCTTATGATATTTCAGAAAAATATGATGATGAGGTAACTAAAATGGCTGTTACTACCGATTTATCTAAATTATACTTGCAAAAAGAGCAGTTGGATTCAGCTTATAAATATGCCCAAGAAACGTATAAAATAAGTAAGTCGTTATCATCCAATGAATATGTGTTGGATGCACTAATGGTTCTTTCAAAAACAAAAACAGGCGAAGAAGGAAAAGCTTATCTCTATGAACACATCAGACTAAGTGATAGTTTACTGAACATAGAGCGAAACCACAAAAACAAATTTGCACGAATTGAATTTGAAACCGACAAGATTACTGCTGAAAAAGAACGCATCTCCCAACAGCGTATGTGGCTTATGATTGCTTCTGCGGTGCTTTTGGTAACTTTATTTTTGCTTTATATCATCGTCACACAGCGTAGTAAAAATAAGGAATTGCAGTTTGAAAAGGACCAGCAGAAAGCCAATGAGGAAATCTATAACCTCATGTTATCGCAACAGGATAAAGTTGATGAAGCAAGAGCTAATGAGAAGAAACGTATTTCTCAGGAAATTCATGATGGAATTCTTGGACGTCTTTTTGGAACGCGACTAAGTTTAGACAGTTTAAATTTTTCTGAAGGAAAGGAAGCTATCCAAAACCGATCCAATTATATCAAGGAACTAAAAACCATTGAAGAGGATATTCGTAAAATTTCCCATGACTTAAATACCGATTTTGTTTCGGGTTCTGGATTTACAGATATTGTTTCCGAGCTTATCGATAAACAAACTAAAGCCTACCAGCTTGAATATGCTTTTGATTACGACGACGATATTAGTTGGGAATTGGTATCCAATAAGGATAAAATCAATATTTACAGAATTATTCAAGAAGCCATGCAAAATATATATAAGCATGCAGAAGCCAGTAAAATCAAAATTAGTATTGCTTCAAAAAATAATGTAATTTTAGTATCTATTGAAGACGATGGAAAAGGATTTGATGTCAATAAAAGTAAAAAAGGCATCGGCATAAAAAACATTAATTCAAGAGTAAATGAATTAGACGGAACCGTTGATTTTGATTCTGAAATAAATAAAGGAACAGTAATAACAATTAAAGTTCCTTATAAAACCAACCCATAATGCAACACATTCATATTTTGATGGTTGATGATCATCCTATTATTATTGAAGGATATCAAAATACATTAATGGCTACAAAAAAGGAGAATCAAACATTGGTAATAGATACTGCTAATACTTGTGATTCGGCTAATTTACTTTTACAGAAATCGTCTAAAGAGCGACCTTATGATGTTTGTTTTTTTGATATAAGTCTGCCACCTTCTTCCGATGGAAAAATTACTTCAGGAGAAGATTTGGCAAAAATCGCAAGAACTATCTTGCCTAACGCAAAGATCATTATTCTTACTATGTTCAATGAATCGTATCGAATACATAGCATAGTAAAGGAGATCAATCCAGATGGCTTTTTGATTAAAAGCGATTTGACTTCTAGTGAATTGGCAGAAGCTTTTCATCATATCTTGGAAGATCCGCCTTACTATAGCAGTACGGTTTCTAATTATCTCAAGAAATCTGTAGTGAATGAAATATATGTTGATGAAATCAACCGAAAAATTCTCTATCTGCTTGCTCAAGGAATGAAAACCAGAAGTCTTCCAGAGCATATAAACCTGTCAATGAGCGCTATAGAAAAACGTAAAAAACAGCTGAAATTACTGTTCTCTATATCAGATGGAAAAGACGAATCTTTGATTATGGAGGCTAGAAAAAAGGGCTTTTTATAAGAAATCTTGATTTATTTTACGGTTTTCTACGTGTTTTTAATGGCTCAAAACCCTTGTTAATTCTGAAAAGTACGGTTTTTCCGCATCATGTTTACGGTTTTTCCGCAACAAAAAGTGAAACACATATTCTATATTTGAATGTCAACAAAATTAATTAATCCCTCTAAGTAATTTGTTGAATTAATAGCAAAGAAAAAAACCTAACAACATTTGTTGTTAGGTTTTGTCTTTTTAAATAGAGCGTTTTGTTATTTGAAAATCACTTCCTGATATTCCACAAACTTCACTATAAAGAGTCCAAAGAATATTAATGCTATCATAAATTTTATAAGTGTAGAGGCGAGAAAGCCTAAAAAAGATCCAAAAGCAGCCTTCATAGCTTTATCAAATTCACTTTTATTCATGAGCTCTCCAATGAGCGCACCAACAAACGGTCCGATAATAATACCTCCTGGAATCGGACTTAACAATCCGACGATTAAACCAATAGATGTTCCTATCATACCAGCTCTACTACCACCAAACCGCTTGGTCCCAATAGCGGGAATGATATAATCTAATATCCATATTCCAAGGGCAATTACAAAAGTGATGATCAAGAAGGTCCAATTCATGGGAACCACATCTGTGAGGTGAAATATAAGCAACCCAACCCAACTAGTCAATGGTCCAGGTAATACGGGCAAAAAGCTTCCAATTATGCCTAAGACCATAAATAAGGCCGCTATAATAATTAAAAATATATCCATTTAATAAGTTTAAAATTCAATTACTTAGACGTATTAAACATCCGTTTGTTACATTTTTAAACTAAATTTTTAGTTTAAACTAAAAATTTAGTTATATTTGAATAGTTAAACAAATTTAGATATGAAACAACTCACCAAAGCGGAGGAAGAAATAATGCAGGTTCTTTGGACTCTAGAAAAGGGAAATGTTAAGGATATTATCCAAGTGCTGCCAGATCCTAAACCTGCATACAATACAGTGTCTACTATTGTAAGGATATTAGAAAGCAAGGGATTTGTTGACTACGAAAAGCAAGGGAAAGGTCATATTTATTTTCCGTTGGTAAAAAAACAAGACTATTCCAACCAGTCTATAAATGCTTTAGTTGATAATTATTTTCAAGGTTCATTTAAAAGTATGGTATCTTTTTTTGTTAAAAAAAATGATGTGGATCTTAAGGATATGGAAGCTATTCTAAAAGAAATCAATAAAAAAGACGCTTAGTATGCTACATTATATATTACAGGTTGTTGCTTTTCAATTGGTTTTTATGCTATTCTATGACGGCTTCTTGAGGAAAGAAACATTTTTTAATTTGAATAGAGCTTATTTAATCATCACTGCACATTTATCGGTTTTTATTCCTTTTGTAAAGTTGGAACAGATTAAGTCAATAGTACCCGATGATTTTGTGATCCAACTGCCACAAGTGATCATTGGTGACGTTTCACAATCAAAATCACTTTCTTCTGATATAATTGAATTAGCTGGAATTCCTGTTGAAGAACCAATGGTTCCTATTTGGAATGTAATTTTGATATCAGGAATCATTGTGGCAACGCTATTTTTTGTTTTCAAAATATTCAAGCTAATAAAGTTGGTTTATAAAAATCCAAGGCAATGGAGTTCAGATATTTTAATCATAAAATTGCTAAACAGTTCCTCGGCATTTTCATTTTTTCACTATGTGTTTTTAGGTGACAAATTAAGTTCTGAAAACCGCAAGTCCATTCTACAACATGAAATGGTTCATGTAAAGCAAAAGCATAGTATCGACCTTATGCTGTTTGAGCTGTTGCGGATTGTATTTTGGTTCAATCCTTTAGTGTATATCTACCAAAACCGAATTTCAGAGCTTCATGAGTTTATAGCAGACTCTAAAGTGGTTAAATACCAAGACAAAACTGAATTTTACAATCAGTTGCTATTACAGGTCTTTGATACCAAACAAGTTTCTTTTGTCAACCCATTTTTTAAACAGTCATTAATCAAAAAACGAATTCTCATGTTAAGTAAATCAAAATCAAAACAAATACACATTTTAAAATATGTATTGTTGCTTCCCATTATATCAATAATGCTAATTTATACCGCCTCGTATGCACAAGATCCAAGTTCTATCAAAAAGGATGTGCCTTCTGAAGTTATAAATAATGAAACAAATGAAAACATATTGAGACAAAAGTATTTGAATGAACTTATTGAGAAGGAAAACAGTGGCGCTTCATTTGCTGAGTTAAGTCGTTTCCTAAGAAATGACGATCAGAAATACATTCTATCAAGAGATGAGTATTTAAGATTAGAAGTGTTTCTCCAGTATATGATGAATTCAAAACGAGACAGAGTCTTGAAAAACGGTGATACGATTTCTACTAAAATTCTACCAAAAAACAAGCAATTATTTAAGGACTACAGATCTTATGAAGATTATTTAGTTTGGAAGCAAACAGACGAAGCTAAAGAAACCTGGGAAAACAATATTAAGGATGGTATCTTGAGGCTTATAGTTGAAGATGCTGCAAATATGACCGAAGAGGAGAAACAAAAAATGCGTCATAAGTTAGATATGGTAGAGCGTGATGCCTATTTTAAAGGACTTCTGGTTGTATCTATGGATGGAAGCACTAAAATGGTTATGCACAGTCCAAAATCAAATGTAGTTTCAGAATCACAAAAGACTGCCGAAGTTGATACAGAGGTGGAAGTTCCATTTGCTATTATTGAACAAGCTCCTATTTATGAGGGTTGTCAAGATTTGAGCACTAATGAAGCACGCAAACAATGCTTTATTGAAAGTATTTCTAAACACGTTGCAGATAATTTTAATACTGATATAGCTAAGGTTTTAGGGTTACAAGGTAAGCAACGTATATCTGTACTGTTCAAAATCGATAAAAAAGGAAATGTTACTCAAGTAAAAGCTAGAGCTCCTCATCCTGATCTTGAAGAAGAAGCCATTCGTGTCATAGAATTGTTGCCACAATTCAAACCGGGAACCCAAAAAGGCAAACGTGTTGTAGTGCCTTACAGTTTGCCAATTTTGTTTCAAGTAGAACAAGATTCAGAACCTGAAACTTCTGTAAAAGCTACAAATAAAACTATTTCAGAAACTGTGCAGGACAAGAATTCTGAATTGACAGAAGTACCATTTGCTGTAGTCGATAAGGCTCCTGTCTTTTTTACCTGTAAAGATTTAGTATCAGAACAGGAAAGAAGATCATGCACCGATAAAGAAGTTGCTATCTTGGTCAACAAGAACTTTAATCTAGATTTGCCAAAAAAACTTGGTTTAACAGGTAGTCAACAAATCTTTGCAGCATTTAAAATTTATAAAGATGGTAGTGTGAAAGACATCAAAGTTAGAGCACCTCATCCAAAACTTGAAGAAGAAACAAAAAGAGTGCTAAACTTATTGCCAAAATTTATTCCTGGAGAACAGAATGGTAAACCAACCATAGTTGCTTATAGTTTGCCAATACGATTTAAAATAGCTGATTAGTAAGGCATAAAAAACCATTCATGAAAATAATATTTACTGTGTTTTTTACCATAGTAGTTTTCAAAACCGATGCACAATCTTCGGTTTTAACTATGGCAGATAGTTTATATCTTAATGGAAACTTCAGCAAAGCGATTCAAACATATAAGTCCTATGAACATCAAGATGAGGTGCTCTCAAAAATCGCCAAGTCTTTTGTTGCAATTGGTAATTATCAAGAAGCACTACAGTATTACAATTTACATGTAGAGGCAAACCCAAGTGATATCTTGGCAAAATATGAGTATGCTAAGTTGCTTTCAAGAGTTAAACAATACGAATCATCCATTGAGGTGTTTAATACCCTAATGGAAATAGATAATAGCAATCCTAATTACCATTATGAAATGGGTTTGGCTTTAGAAAAAATAAATGATTCCACTGCTATGAATCGTTTTATGACTACTTATGAATTAGATAAAACCCATCAAAAAGCTATCTATAAAATAGCGAAGCATTATCTTATCAAAAGGAAACACGAACGTTCCCATGGGTTTATTGACAAAGGTTTGGAAACGTATCAAGGTAATACGGAATTGATAAGTCTAAAAGCACAAAACTATTATCATCAACAGCATTACGAAAAGGCCAAAATTTGGTTTAAGAGGCTGCTGGATTTTGGAGAATCTTCTGAATTCATACATGAAAAATTAAGTATTTGCCATGCTGAGCTATCAGAATATGAAGCCGCTATTACCCAAAGGAAATTAGCACTAAAGTACAATCCTAAAGACGCCTCGGCATTATTTGTCTTAGGAACCTATTATGAGCGATTGAATGATTTTATAAATGCAGAGAAATACATTTCAAAGGCACTAAAAATCAAGGATGTTCCTTTAGATTATGAATATCAAAAATTAGGAATGATTCTCAATAGGCAAAAACGCTATCAAGAAGCCATAATGGCTTTCCAAAGGTCTTTAAAAGAAAATCCAGATAACACTGGCTCAGCTTTTTTTATTTTAACTACTAAAGACCACTACTACAAAGATTTGGACGCTAAAATTTCAGCTTATAAGAACTTTATTACTAGTTATTCCGAATCGCCATTTTTGAGTTTTGCTAAACAGCGTCTTTCAGAGTTAAAGGAAGAAAAATTTCTCAAGAATAAGGAGTAAATGTTTAATCCCTAAAAAAATTGTACTTTTCGCTATTGCAAGTTGCTATATGAAGCGAATGTTACTTTTTGTGTTTTTAATTGGTTTGTCTTCTTGTGAGTATTTCAACAAGAAAAAGGTCTATTCTGAAGATTTACTGGAAGAAGAATTAAAAACCTTTAATTGGAATGAGGTTGATGATTATCCAACTTTTACCTCTTGTGATTCCACTGAAGGAAAAGCTAATAAAAAACAGTGTTTTGAGCAGACTTTACATTCTATATTAAACACCAATTTATCTAAATATAAGATTGTGGTATCTGAAGCTGTAAGCGATACAGTAATCTTAAAAATCGTTATAGATAAAGATGGCGAACTAATTGTTGATAAAATTGAAAGTAATGCTATAACCAAAAGCCAAATCCCTCAATTAGATAGTTTGTTGCGTAAAAGTTTAGATTCCTTACCTAAAATTTATCCAGCTATAAAAAGAAGTCAACAGGTCACAACGCAATTTAATTTGCCTGTAGTTATTAAAATCGAATAGCTAGTTTTTGCATAAACCTTAAGATTTCGACGTAAAGCCATATTAACGTGGCTAAAAGTCCCCAAGTAGCTAACCATTCTTTAGACTTAGGTGCTTTATTTTTATAACGCTCGATATAATCAAAATCCAATAGCAGTGCAAAAGATGCTACAATTGCAGCAATACAGTTAAACACTATGGCAAACCATGACGTTCCCCAAATATAGCTTTTGATTCCAAAGAAACTTAAAATCCAAGAAATCAAATACACCACAAATATGCTTGCTGCAGCTGTTATGATCACACTTTTCAGTTTTTTTGTTACCACAATAATTTGTGTTTGATATAGTACTAACATTACAAAAAATGTGACAATCGTAACACCAATAGCCTGATATGGTAGTTCAGGGTAATTTTTATGTGCAAAAGCTGAAAAACCTCCAAGGAAACATCCTTTAGCAATAGTATATAGTGGTACTAAAAAATAAGCCCAATGATGTCGTACAGAAATAATCACACTGATAATGATGGCCGCCAACATACCACCAAGAGTAAACCATTTAACAGGTGTTCCTTCCTCGTTTATTTTCCATATATATGCCGTGATGCCTGCAATGACTATAATGCATAGCAGTGATTTAAAGAAAATACCACGAACACTCATTTTGCTTTGAGATTTATTGTTGTCATCCCAAAAAAAGCCAGAAAAAACAGGGTTGTTGGTTTTATAGTTGGTTAGACGCATTATAAATTAAACTTGAAACCAAGGGTGAAATCTGTTGAAAAATTACCTTGATTGTCAATCAAAACCGCAAAAAGCTCATTATAAGCCAAGGTTATAAATGTATTTTTTGAAAGATTGATATCGGCACCAACACCAAAAATGAGTGGTACATCAAAGGCTGTATCGCTTATGTCTTCTGTAACAATCATGCCATTGTTTTCAGAAGCCACCGTTGCCTTAGAAAAGTTAACAGTAGCAAATTTACAATTCCCATAAAGACTAAAGCTTTCCTTATTAATGAACCTGAAACGGTAGCCAAGCGCAAGTTCTGTAGTAGAGTACATCAAATCTTCTTGTTCCAAAACATGCTTTGCTTGTAGAAAAACAGCATGCCTTGAGATGCGCTCAGCTTCAAGAACTTCTAATTCAGCTCCAAAAAGCGGTGTTTTTTCATTGTTTGGATTGTCAATAAAAGGGCTGTTTGTAATCCCACCAAAAACGCCTAATCTAAACTGAAACTTGCTTCTTTTACTTTGGGATTGATAACTTGAATCGACTGAAGCATTATAGGAGTCAATAAATTCCTTTAAACTAAAAAGAGTTAAGTTAAGACGTTTGGTTGATACGGAATTATTCGTGAGTTCAGAGAGAACAGATTTGTATTCTTCTTGATATTTCCTGTCTGCCTTGGTGTTTTTAAGTTCGAGAATGGTATTGTCTTCGGTCCTAACAAAATAGCGGTACTTTCCGTCTATGATATTCCATAAAAGATCCAGCTTTCCCTCAACTTCAGTTTTAAGTTCTAAAGATTCTCCATTCACGGTATAAAGTTCTTGTGCGTGGAACACAGAAAAGCAAAGTAGGAAACTAAAAATGCAAATTATTTTTTTCATCAGGACATTAATTGTTGTTTAGGTAAATCTAACAAAAATAAATGAGAAACATCTATTTCTTATATGCTCTATCTTTCCACTTATAACCTTTAAAAACAGAGCTTATAGCAACATAGACAGAAAAGAATGGATAAAGAAAACTTGATTGTATGTACGATTTTAGATATTCTTCTTGATTAAAAAACCGAGCAGATTTGAATAGTAGTAAGAAATCAATACTGAATTTTATCAATAAAATTAACGTCAGAGCTTTAGCCGAAATCAACTGTGCTATGTAAAACAAAGGCAGACAGATTAATAATCCGTTCATTGAAAAAACGATTATTCCAGTCATCTTTCCAAAAACGCTATTGTAATTCGACGTTTTTGCTGCCCAGCGAATGCGTTGTGAAACCAAATCCTTGAAATTCGATAGCGGTATCGTGTATACAACAGCGTGTTCATTCTTTAAAAATTGAACCTCGTTTTTGTTGTTTTGTACTGCTTTTTGTAATAAGAAAATATCATCACCACTTGAAATGTGTGTATTGCCTTCAAAACCTTTGAGTTCATAAAATAAGTTTTTATGGTAGCAAAGATTCGCACCATTGCATAAAAAAGGAATTCCTAATCCGAAACCTCCTATGGTCGTCGCCTGTAAACTTAAGAATTCCAAAAGCTGAAAACGTTTTAAAAAGGTATCACTTTTGGTATAAGCAACAGGTCCGACAATAAGCGAACCGTTGTTTTTCTGTATAAAACAATCAAAACTGTCCAACCAATATTTAGGTAAAATACAATCGGCATCTGTGGTGAGAATCCACTGGTATTTGGCTTTTTGAATGGCTTTTGTAATAGCTTCTTTTTTTGGTGATTGTTTGTCTGGATTGTTTTTCAGAATTGTAACATCAAGAGTAGTTGTGTTAAGTTCACTTTCAATTATTTGAACCGAATCGTCTTCTGAATCATCATCAATCAAGATAATCTCAAAAAAGGATTGTGGATAGTTAAGGTTGCTAAGTGAGCGCAGCAATGCAGGAAGTTGTTTCGCTTCATTTCGAAAGGGTATCACAATACTGAATTTTGTTTTTGCCTCTAAATCTTTCAGCTCAAAATCATCTACCTTATCAAATCCAAAAGTCAGTGCACCAATTAGAACTAAATATAGCAGAAGTATGATAAAAATGATTATTAGCATTCGTCTTGTTCTGTTTTAGGTAAATTGAAATTTAACACATAGTAACTTCCAAACAAACTAGGTAAAACAAAGTTAAGTAACCACATTAAGGTAACGATGCTTAAGGTTGTGAAATCATTCACACCAACAATTGAAAAGAGGTACACAGCAATACTCCCTTTTATGACCACATCAAAAATGAAAATACTCGGAATTATAGAAGCTAAAAGATACATCGAAGTAATCACCATCATAGCGTTGAGGTAACTTGCATTTACACCGAAAACTTGTAACAGGCAGTAAAATTGAAAGGAGAATATTAAATACCTTGCTACAGATAAAAGGACACCATAGACTAAAGTTGATTTAGAAATCGTCTTGATAAATGACTTTAAACGCGGTAATGAAACACCTTTGACGGTGAATGTTTTAGATCTAAGCCCGAATGTGGCTAACACAACAATCGAGATTATGATTACTAAAAACCGCAAGATATTGTAATAATCTATAGGCAATTCGAACTTGGTATTAAAATAAATGAGACCTATAATTCCAAATACTATTGTCGTTCCCATTTGCATCATGTTTCCTAATAGATTTAGCACGACGATTTTTTTTCTTTGTCTGGATTTATAATAGATAGCTTTGGCACCATATTCTCCAATGCGATTAGGTGTAAAAAGAGAAGCTGTTAATGATCCCAAGCTCTGTTCCAACGCATTTTTGAAGCTTATTTTTTGAAAGGAATTCACCAAAGTTCTCCATTTTAAAATTTCCAAAAACCAGTTAAAACCACTTAAAAACATTAAAAAAAGGATTGTTTTTGGCGAAAAAGTACCGTTTTCTCTTAAAAATTGAAGAAAAAGAGGAAAATCGAGTTCTTCATTTTCAGTGAGTTTTTTATAGATAAAATAAAATGCACCAACAACAATGCTTAATTTGATAAGCACAAGAAAGAATTGCTTAGTTTTGTAAGGAAGTCTACCCAAAAGCATGGCACAAAATAAATCATAAAATTGATATGACTCAGAATTTAAACTCACAAAAGCTCAAAATTATCTTTTTGATGTTATTTATTACCGGATTAACTTATGGACAAAAAGCAACCAATAAATGGAAGGCGCAAATTGCCTTAGGTGTTAATAGTCCGTCGACTTCTGGTTTTGTTGAAGATTTTGAATCAAAATCAATCAATTTTCCAACAGTGAATGCTGGTATTCAACATATGTTCAAACCTCAAATGGGTGCCAAATTGGATTTTGGTTTCAATCGGTTTTCAAACGAGGACAATTCACCAGAATTTAAAATCAATTATACCAGAATCAATGCCCAATTTGTTTATGACCCAACGGAAGCTCTAGGAATTTTACCAGAACGCATAGGGTTGGTGGCACATGCTGGTCCTGGGTTTTCATTTGTGAAACCTTTGGGAGATTATGCCGATAACAACCTTTCATTTTTAAATGTCATGGGAGGCATTGAAATACATTATGCCATAAGTCAGCACATGTCATTATATACTGATGTTTCCTATATTTTAGGTTTTGGGAAAGACTTTGATCCTGTAATTGATGGCTTTGGTTCATTTAATGGTAATCTTCTTACCATCACTTTCGGAATTACCTTTTCTTTAAGTGGTTGTCATTATTGTTAATATATGAGTCAAGAAAAAATCATATTGGGAATTGATCCAGGAACTACCATTATGGGCTTTGGTTTGATAAAGGTGGTAGGTAAATCTATGACCTTTCTTCAACTCAATGAATTAGATTTAAAAAAATACAAAGACCATTATTTGAAATTGAAGCTCATCTTTGAACGAACAGTAGAATTGATAGACACGCACCATCCAGATGAAATTGCTATTGAAGCACCTTTCTTCGGAAAAAATGTGCAAAGTATGTTGAAGCTTGGACGCGCTCAAGGTGTGGCTATGGCTGCAGGTCTATCTCGTGAAGTTCCCATAACTGAATATTCTCCTAAAAAGATAAAAATGGCCATTACAGGTAATGGTAATGCCAGTAAGGAACAAGTGGCTAAAATGCTTCAAAGTCTTCTGAACCTAAAAACCTTGCCTCAAAATTTGGATGCTACTGATGGATTGGCGGCTGCAGTGTGTCATTTTTACAATCAAGGTCGCGTTTCGGTAGGCAAAAGCTATTCAGGTTGGTCGGCTTTTGTGAAGCAGAATGAAGACCGAATAGAGAAATAATTCAAAGCCGAGAGTCATACATGAGTGGCATTTATATTCATATTCCCTTTTGCAAACAAGCCTGCCATTATTGTGATTTTCACTTTTCGACCTCACTTAAGAAGAAAGAGGAGATGCTTAAAGCTTTGGCAAATGAGCTAGAGTTGAGAAAAGATGAATTTTCCAATACTATTGTTGAGACTATTTATTTTGGAGGAGGTACACCAAGTGTTTTAGCTATGGAAGATATCCAAATTTTGATTGAAACGGTTTATGAAAATTACAAAGTAACTGAAACACCAGAAATCACACTCGAGGCGAATCCAGATGATTTGACCAAAGAGGTAATCTCTAGAATGGCTGAATCACCAATCAATCGACTTTCTATTGGCATCCAATCGTTTTTTGAATCGGATTTAAAACTGATGAATCGCGCTCATAATACTCAACAAGCAAAAATGTGTTTGGAAGAAGCCACAAAGTATTTTGATAATATTTCCATCGATTTGATTTATGGAATTCCAGGTTTGACCAATGATGCTTGGTTAGAAAACATTCAAACGGCATTAGAGTTTAATATTCCACACATTTCAAGTTATGCCTTAACTGTTGAGCCTAAAACCGCTTTGGAAAGTTTTATCAAAAAAGGTGTGGTAGACCCTGTCGATGATGAGCAAGCCCATGAGCAGTTTCATCTTTTGGTTGATTTGTTAAGCACTCATGATTTTGTACATTATGAATTATCAAACTTCGGAAAGGAAGGATTTTTCAGCAAAAATAACTCAGCGTATTGGCAAGGCAAGTCGTATATTGGTATTGGACCTTCAGCACATTCCTATGATGGCATCCATCGCAGTTGGAACGTTCGAAATAATTCCAAATACATCAAAGCAATTCAAACAGGAATACTTCCACGAGAGGTTGAAACGCTGAGCCAGAAAGACCGTTACAATGAATATGTAATGACTGGATTGAGAACTGTTTGGGGTGTGTCATTGTTTCATATCGAAACGGAGTTTGGTACCCGTTTTAAAAGCTATATTTTAAATCAGGCAAAATCTCATATTCATGAACATTTACTATATCTGGATAATGAAACACTGTTGGTGAGCAAAAAAGGAAAGTTTTTAACCGATGGCATTGCTTCAGAATTATTTATGATTTGATTTGTGCTTGTAAAGTCGATAAAAAACGATAAATAGGAGGATTAGGTTGATAGGTAAGCTCATAAATATAAAGACATAAAAATCCCAAGGACCATATCCAAAAAGAAGCCATATGGAAAAACAGGTAACTCCTAAAGTTAATACGATTAGAATTAGGTCTTTCGACATTTTTTTTTAAGTTATCAATGTAAACCGTAATTTTATTCCAAAAGGTACTAATATCTTTCATTTAAATGCAAACAACCATACAATACAATTCGAGAAAACTTCAAATCGATTTATCTCAACCTTTAGATATCTCCATACCATTGCGATCTTCCAAATTAAATGTCAATGCATGGCTGGAAGAGGAACCAAAAATCGAACCTGTGCAAATAGAGGATTGGATTGGTAGTGTTTCTGAAGGTGCCAGCGTCAATTTCAATAACATACAGTTCAATCCGCATGCCCATGGTACACATACCGAATGTGTAGGTCATATAACCAAAGGATTCTATTCAGTAAACAAAAACTTGACACAATTCTTTTTCTTGGCTGAGGTCATTTCGGTAGCACCAGAACAAAACGGTGAAGACACTGTAATTTCAAAAAAGCAATTGCAATTTGCTCTTGGAAACAAGAAAAGAGAGGCTATTATTTTAAGGACTTTACCTAATATGAAAGATAAGCTGTCAAAGCAATACAGTAATACCAATTGGACATATTTGGAAGAGGAGGCTGTAGAATACCTCGTGAGTAAAGACATTAAGCACTTGTTAATTGACTTACCTAGTGTGGATAAGGAAAAAGATGGAGGTGAACTAAAAGCACACAAAGCCTTTTGGAATTTTAAAGGGAAATACAGAACCGATTGCACCATAACCGAAATGATTTATGTGCCCAACCATGTTGAGGATGGTGAGTATCTGTTAAATCTTCAGATTGCGCCATTTGAAAATGATGCCTCGCCAAGTAAGCCCATTTTATATAAGGTTCAAGATTAATAGTCGATATGGAAACATTTTTTATCATCATTATTAGTATTCTGGTTACTTTGGGTATTGTAACCTTAATACGACAATTCAAAATACAGAAACGAACCAAATCACAATCGGTAATCTTATTGGACCGAATAAAGAAAGTCTGTAAGTTTATTACTGTGGAAGGTGATTTTGCCGAGATTTACCATTATGAAGATGTAAAAGAACGATTTCTGAAATTAGTAACGAGCAAAAAAAAGGCCTTGGTTGTTGTCAATGCCAAAGCACATGTTGGGTTCGATTTATCGAAAATCCAAATGGAATCGGATACCAAAACCAAAACGGTTCGATTGTTTCATTTTCCGCAACCTGAAGTATTGTCTATTGAAACCGATTTGAACTATTATGATAAAAAAGACGGCATGTTTAATAAATTTGAAGCTTCCGATCTTACCGAGTTGCATAACGAGGCGAAGCTTCATATCATGAATAAGGTGCCAGAAAGCGGACTTTATGAAATCGCCAAAAAAGAAGCTTTGGAATCTATCCTCCTAATTGAAAACATTGTGCAAACCATAGGTTGGTCTTTAGATTATTCTGCTTTAAAAATTGAAGACAAACCAACTAAGCTCATACCATGAACATAGAAGATTTTCATCAGTATTGCATGGGGAAAAAGGCCGTAACCGAGCATTTTCCATTTGATAAGGATACGCTTGTATTTAAGGTTTTAGGAAAAATGTTTGCCTTAGCCTCCTTAAGCCGATGGGAGAAAGGAGAGGGTTTTATTAATTTAAAGTGCGATTCAGAATATGCACAAGAACTTCGCGAACAATATGACAGTGTCAAACCAGGATATCACATGCATAAACAACAATGGAACAGTGTGTATATCCAAACAGGAGAACTGCCGACTTCACTTGTTAAAGAATTGATTGACCACTCCTATGATATGGTGGTTAAAGGAATGTCTAAAAAAATGCAATCGCAACTTAAAGAACTGTAAAACCATTCGTCGACACTTAAACGTCATTCGTCTACAGTTAATTTTGGTTAATCGAAGTAAATCAAGCAATTCAATCTATAATGCTAATTTCATATTTTGAGATTAGCTATATTTATATGAAAACGAAACTTAAAATCCTTTTGATAGAAGATGACATGATTGAAATCATGAAGCTCAATAGAGCCGTTTCATCTTTAGAATTGGACCATCAAATCATTGAAGCTCATAACGGCGAGGACGCTTTGAAGCTCTTAGAAAAGAAAGATAATTTACCAGATATTATCCTATTAGATCTTAACATGCCAAAGATTAATGGCATTGAATTTTTAGGACTTTTAAAAGCCAACGATACGTTGCGTTATATTCCAACGATAGTATTGACTACGTCAAGTAATCAGAGAGATTTGTTGGAATGTTATAAAATTGGTGTAGCAGGTTATGTGCTCAAGCCCTTAAAATATGAAGACTACGTATCAAAAATCGAAAAACTGATGGCTTATTGGAGTATTAATGAATTAATTAAAGCATAATGAAAGGTATAATTTTTACAGAATTTTTAGACCTGGTTGAAGATAAGTTTGGAATGGAAATGGTCGATAAAATCATTTCAAGTTCTACTTTAGAATCAAATGGTATTTATACAGCAGTCGGGACCTATAGGTTTTCTGAAATGTTACAATTGCTAAAACACCTTAGCGAAAACACAGGAATATCAATAGATGATCTTTTGCTAACATATGCCGAGCATTTTTTTAGTGTGCTTGAAGATAGTTATCCAGGGTTGTTAGCCACTTACAAAGATCCAATTGATATGTTGTCGTCTATAGAAAATCACATTCATGTCGAAGTTAGAAAAATTTATCCAGATGCTGAATTACCTACGTTTGAAGTTGTTGAAAAATCGGATAAACATTTGATTATGGATTATAAATCCAGTCGTGCCATGCATCATTTTGGATTGGGTTTGATGAATAAGACCTTTGAGCATTTCAATGGTTCTGCAACCATAGCGCTTGAAAAAATTAAAGAAGATGGTACGGAAGTACGTTTTATTATACATCAAAATTAATGAGTCAAGAACACATTGAGATATTAAAGCGTACACTTGAAAGAGAACGGCAATCTAGAAAAGCTGCCGAAAAAATATTAGAAGAAAAATCGAGGGAACTTTACTTAACCTCCCAAAAATTAGAGCAGCTTTTAGATGAGAAATCTTCCGAACTTCAAGGTGTATTCGAAAATATCGTCGATGCCTATGTGGTTATGGACGTAGAAGGCAATGTTCTAAAATTCAATGAGGCTGCAACAAAGTTGTTTGGTTATGACATTACAAGAGAGCCTTTAAATGTCACAAAGCTTATTTACTTAGATGATTTGGATTATGCCATGGCATCCTATGCTGAACTTTTGGAAAAAGGCTTCTTTAAAGATTATGAAGCTAGAGTTATTACCAAATCAAAGGACATTAAATGGGTACACATTAATGCGAGCCTGGTTTTCAATAAAGATAAAAAGGTGATTGCAGCACAGGGTATCGTTAGAGATATAACCGAACAAAAAGCTTCAGAAGAACAACTGATAAAATCTGAAAGCCGACTTGCCTCCTTAATTTTAAATTTAGATAGTGGCGTACTACTGGAAGACGAAGATCGAAAGATTGTTCTTACCAATCATAAATTTTGCGAATTGCTACAAATACCTGTAGAACCAGAACTTCTAAAAGGACAAGATTGCTCAAATGCCGCAGAGGAAAGCAAGGTGCTCTTTGAAGACGAAGCCAGTTTTGTCACTCGAATCAATACGATACTTAAAGACAAAAAAACAGTATTGGCAGACGAGTTACTCATGAAAAACGGTAAAATTCTTGAGCGTGATTTCGTGCCAATTATGAAAGAAGGAGTTTATAGAGGTCATTTATGGACCTATAGAGACGTGACCTTAAAACGGTCGTATAGGAAAAGTTTAGAAGCTCAAAAACAAAAATACAGTAGCATTATTGCCAATATGAATCTCGGTTTGGTAGAAGTTGATAATGAGGATACCATCTTAATGGTTAATCAAAGCTTCTCAGAGATGTCTGGGTATTCAGAAGCTGAACTTGTTGGGAAGATAGGGAGTGATATCTTTCCGATAAATCCAGATGTTATAATTGGTGAAAACAAAAAGCGATTAGAAGGCGAGTCTAATTCCTATGAAGTTGAAGTCTTAAACAAGTTAGGAGAAAAACGCTATTGGCTCATTAGTGGTGCCCCAAACTATAATCTTCAAGGTGAAGTAATTGGCTCTATTGGTGTGCATCTTGATATCACAGAGTTAAAAGAGTTAGAGCTACAGAAAGAAATCCTTTTAGAGCAATTGGAAAAAAGTAATATCGAACTTCAAGAATATGCCCATATCGTATCACACGATTTAAAATCTCCCTTGAGAAGTATCGATGCTTTAATTACCTGGATTAAAGAAGATAACAGGGAGATTCTAGATAAAAATAGCTTAAAAAATATCGACTTGATTCAGTCTACTCTCGAAAAAATGGAGCGTTTAATATCAGATATTCTCAATTACTCCAGTGTTGGCACCGAAACTACAGAAAATGTAGACGTTGATCTTGAGGTACTTTTATCAGATTTGATACACATGATGTTTGTACCAGAGCATATTCATTTGTCAGTGCATAATACCATGCCCAAGATTAAAGGTGATGCTACCAAGCTTCAGCAATTGTTTCAGAATTTAATTAGCAATGCTATTAAATTTATTGATAAACCTCAAGGAACCATTGATATTGACGTCTTGGAAAAACATGACTGCTATGAATTTTCAATTAAGGATAATGGCATAGGTATTGAAAAGAAATTTCACGATAAGATTTTTAAAATCTTTCACGCACTCAATAAAAGCAAAGACTCTACCGGAATTGGATTGTCTATTGTAAAAAAAATTGTCAATCTCCATCAAGGTGAGATATGGCTTGAAAGTGAACCAAATGTGGGCACAACATTTTATTTTACCTTAAAAAAGGACCTATGAAAACAGTACAGTTAAAACGACTTTCAGATGACACTTGGGAAAACCTATCGCCTCAAATAGAACTGCAAAACCCTTTGGTTTTGGTTCTAGGCAACCGCTACATTCTCGAGCGCGATACTATTTACAATGAAATTAGACAACTGTTTCCTTCAGGCCATTTGGTTTTTGGTTCTACCTGTGGTGATATTGCATCAGGATTTGTGGATGATCAAGGCATAACCGTCACTGCCATTGAATTTGAACGTACTCGCTTTGATATTAAAAGCGATAATCTCAAGAATTCAGAATTTGATAGTTTCGACACTGGAAAAAAATTGATGTCGCAATTGGATCCTGACGGACTTAAATATGTCTTTGTAATTTCTGAAGGAAGTCAAGTTAATGGAAGTGAATTGACCAAAGGAATGAATGCTGCGTTTAACCATGAGATTTTGATTACAGGTGGACTTTGTGGTGATGGTGAGCGTTTTGAAAAAACCTTGGCATCCTACAACGAAAATCCTAAAGAAGGTGAAATTGTAGCCATTGGGTTTTATGGAGACGATATTGAAGTGTCTTTTTCCATTCATGGTGGATGGACTCCTTTTGGACCAGAACGTTTGGTTACCAAATCAAAAGCTAACGAACTTTTTGAATTAGACCATAAACCTGCTTTAGACCTCTATAAGAAATATTTAGGCGACAAGGCTAACGACTTGCCAGGTGCTGCCTTATTGTATCCATTGAATGTAAAGTCGCAAAATGAAAAACATTCTATCGTTAGATCGATTTTGAATATAGATAAAGATAAAAACACCATGATTTTGGCTGGCGATATTCCTGAAGGGTCTAAAGTGCAATTGATGATGACCAATGTTGATAATATAGCAAATGCATCAGAACTTGCAGCCAGACAAGCCATGCAAAACAGGAAGCAAAACACGGAATTGGCCTTGTTGGTGAGTTGCATCGGACGAAAGTTGGTATTAGATCAACGCGTCGAGGAAGAAATAGAAGAGGTGATAGATGTTGTAGGTGAAAATGCTACCATTTCTGGCTTTTATTCCTATGGCGAAATTGCCCCTTTTAATGGTGAAAATAATTGCCAATTACACAATCAGACCATGACCATCACACTAATTAGCGAATAATGAAATCGTTACTAAAGCGACAATTAAGGAAATATTTACCGAAAGATCTTGCTCATCGTGAAGATCTCAAGCCTTTCTTGGAAGCTATTGAACGATCCTACCATAATTTTGATGAACAGATGCAAATGCAACAACGTGCTATGGCAATCAGTTCTGAAGAATTATATGAAGCCAATCAACAATTAAGAGAAGAAGCTGAAGCCCAACAAAGCGTTATCAATAGTTTAAAACGGGTTATTGATACCTTAAAGTTTTACAACCTACCTGACCAAAAGGAAGCTTCTATTGAACTTGACGGATTGAAATTGGTTGATTTTATTGATAGCCAAACCAAGGAAATTGTGGAAATGAACAAGCAACGAGAAAAGTTGCTAAGTGAGTTGGCGCATCAAAATCAAGAACTTAGTGATTATGCACATATGGTTTCCCATGATTTGAAATCGCCATTAAGAAGTATAGATACCTTAACATCATGGTTTAAAGATGATTACCAAGAAAAGCTCGATGAAGATGGTGTAAAAAGTTTGAACTTAATCAGGGAAAATGTCGAGAAAATGGACACCTTGATTAATGGGATTTTGGAATATTCAACCATAGGAAAAAATCAAATGGACATTTATGACGTCAATATTGATCAGCTTATTAAGGATATTCTGAGCAGTTTGCAAATTCCAAATCACATCACGGTTTCAACAATGGACTTGCCCATTGTGCGAGGTGATAGATACAGGTTGCAGCAATTGTTTCAAAACTTAATCACAAATGCCATAACTTACAATGATAAGTCTAAAGGTGTTATTGAGATAGGTGTGAAAGACAAAATGGATTTCTGGGAGTTTTATATTAGTGATAATGGTAAAGGTATAGCTGCCGAATATTATGATAAAATTTTTAAGACCTTCGAAACGTTGGAAAATGATACCAAATCAACAGGTATCGGACTTGCCATTGTTAAAAAAATTGTTGATCTGTATGGTGGAGATATATGGCTTACTTCTGAAATCGGTAAAGGGACTTCCTTTTTCTTCACTTTAAAAAAACAGCCTAATGGAACAACCTAATCTATCTTATATTCAAAGTATGTCAGGAGGTGATAAGGCTTTTGAAGCCAAACTTATCGGTATCATCAAAAGTGAGTTTCCGCAAGAAAAACAGGTCTATTTTGATAATATTAATTCAGGACATTTAAAACAAGCTGCAGAGAACGTTCATAAACTTAAGCATAAAATTAGTATTTTAGGCCTCGAGAGAAGTTATGAGGTGGCAGTGGCTTTTGAAGCGAATTTAATTGAAAACAATACCAAAGGTCAAATTGAATTTGAAGCTGTGCTTGATATCATAACTGATTATTTACAACAGTTATAAGCCAAATATGAATTGTATTATTATTGATGACGAAGCTACTGCAAGAGCTATAATTGGGCAGTTATGCACCGAAATTAATGATTTAAATGTTCTAGAAGAATTTCCTAATGCTATCCAAGCCATAAAGTATCTGAATCAAAATGAAGTAGATCTCATATTTTTAGATATTCATATGCCAGATTTTACAGGATTCGATTTTATAGAAACCATCAAGAATCCACCTCGAATCATCTTGACAACTTCTGATGCAAATTTTGCCATTCAGGCTTTTGAGTACGACTGTATCGTAGATTATTTGGTAAAGCCTATTACGCCAGAACGTTTTCAAAAAGCGATTCAGAAGGCACAATCAAAATCACCTACTAGCTCAGTATCTAAATCTGAAAAGGTAGAATCCAGTACAGGTAACGATTTATATGTCAATATTGACCGACGTTTGATCAAGATTGATATTCCTAGTATTTATTTGGTAGAAGCCAAAGGAGATTATATCCATGTCAAAACCGAAGGACAAAACTATACCGTACATTCTACCCTCAAAAAAATTGAAGAGAAATTACCAAAGGATTTATTCTTGAAAGTACATCGTTCGTATATCATCAACGTTGATAAAATCATTGATATTGAAGATAATAGTGTACTTATCAAACGAGATGTTATTCCTGTGAGTCGGTCGAATCGTCCCGAACTAATGAAGCGATTAAATCTACTCTAAAAATCATTCGTCGACACTAATTTACCATTCAACGCTTGACCTCTTGAGTCAATCGAAAATACCTGTTTTAAGCTGATACATAAGCTAGTTTTGCTCAGAATCTAAATCCATGATAATGAGAAAACAAAACTACTTTAGATTAATACTGCTCATCGTTTCTGCATTTTTTACAGTGCTATTGGCCTATGCTCAGGACATTCCTTTTAATTGTGATTACAATGCTTATTTGTTCCAGTACAATGATATTTATGCAGTTGATTTAGCATCTGGAAATGCCTACGAAGTAGCTTCAGATGTGACAGAAGGCAATATTAATGCTGCAGCTTATAACCCTGCAGATGGTTATATTTGGGGCTCTCTAACTTCTCCTGCAAAATCTATTGTACGTATAGGAAAAAACTTTACCACAACTATATATTATGTCGATGAATTGCCAACAAGCAATCGATATGTTGGAGGTATTAGTGCTAACGGAATGTATTATCTCAAAGGAGGAGGAACAACCTATTACAAGATAAATCTAAATCCAGACTTAGGAAATTACGTTCAACATGAGGCCACAGAAACCTTATCTCAAAGTATTAATGTACATGACTGGGCTTTTAACGCTGTTGATGGAAACTTATACACGGTCGAAAAAGGATCAAATATTTTGTATCGTATCAACCCGAATGATGGAAATGTTTTGGCCTTGGGTCAAGTGCCTATTTTATCAGGATTGAACTACACATATGGAGCCGTTTATTTTGATGCTTCTGGTCGTTTTTATGTGTCTGCAAATCAAACAGGAACGATTTATGTCATTCAAAACGTACAAGGTTTAAGTCCGTCAAGTACTATGGATTCCAATTTATTTGCTTTCGGACCTTCGAGTTCCAGTAATGATGGTGCTCGTTGTCCTACTGCTCCAGTGCCACAGGAAATTTGTGATAACGGGATAGATGATGATGGTGATGGTTTGATTGATTGTGAAGATCCGTCTTGTTCTGGTTTTGGTAATTGTGCTGTGATTGAAGCACCAAGTTCTGCCAATGATGGCGGATTAGAAAGTAACAGTCGTCTCTCTGAACAAATCAATAAACGAAATTTCAATCGTGTAAAGCGTGGTTATAAATTCAATTTTAATGAGGCAAAACGATTATCAAAAAATGAGTTTTATCTTCAACGTAATGCTAGCTCAATATTTACCTTACAAGATTTTATTCCGTTTGATACAATTGATGAAGATGAGGTTATTGAGTCTACACCTTCAGACTTGTTGAACATTACAAATGCTTCAGATATCTATGCGGTAGATTATCTTAAAAATGGAAGTCCGATAGCCTCAATATTGGCTTTAAAAACCGAAAATGGCGTGTATGAACACACCAAATATATTTGTGATCGTTTATTGGGAGCAGAATTGATTTCAGTGTCTACCATCGAAATCAATGACCAAGCATTTATCAAATCGATTATCAAGAATATAGATGGTACGTTTGAATATGTACTAAGCTTTTCTGCTAAGGTTGAAAACAACGATGAAAACTTCGCTATTGAAAGCCACTGGAACCTGGATCGTTATGAAACAGAGGTGCCCTTTTATAACTTCCAGATTTGGACCAATACTATCGATGATTTATACCGTTTAGGACAAGAGGTTTTGAATTTGTTGGCTGTTGAAAAACCTATTTCAGATTACGATAATTCAACACCACCAACTGTTTTTGTAAGGAAAGGACATTATGCCAATGGCGCTTTAAACCTAGAAGTCGTTAATACTAATGCTACTTCAACGGTCACTTTTGATGCAGGATATAGAACTACCGAAACGAGCTCCTTCAATAGCTTAAGTAACACCATCAACCTTGATGGAAACTACATTACAAATGTACAGGTTGATACAGGTAGTTTGTTCGATATCGGGTTTAGGATTGGTGATAATATTGCCACACCTGATGATTTGTTTATGTCTGATGGACCGTGGGGAATTGACGATTCCCGAATAGGGACTACAATTCAAGAGTTTGAAGTATTGGCAAACACAAACACTTTTGCATCCGAGGATTTTCCTGTGGAAAGAAATATCAATCTTACGGCAAATACCAATACCTATGTTGCAGCTTATCGTGCTCTAACACCTCGATTCAAACCTGTCGATTTAACTGCATTCAATAGCTTGAAGTTTGAAGCTGAAGGAAATGGTACTGTTGAGGTTACTTTAGTAAAAGAAAGTATTTCTAATTGGGACAATCAATACAAAACGACAATTAGCTTAAATGAAACAAGTCAGACATTTTCCTTGCCAATGTCTCAATTTGAATCTGCTTCAGGTACTGGTTTGCAAGCTAACGACGTCGTAACCATAGTCTTCACAATGGCATCAGAAACAGGAACTACCGAAAGTAAAGAGTTGACCATAAATGATCTGCGTTTTTCCAATGAAGATACACTAAGTGAAACGTCATTTGCTGACTCTTCCAACACAGTGAAGGCTGTTCCTAATCCTATGACAGCACAGACCAATATTCAGTTTTATAGCCCGAATAAAGAAACCATACAGCTTTTTGTTTATGACCAATTAGGTAAAATCGTATACCAATCTTCTTATGAAGCTGTAGTGGGACAAAATAAGATCCCGTTTTCAAAGCATCAAATGAGTTCAGGCCTATATATCGTAAAACTACAAAGCAATACAGTTGTTTATAATCCCTTAAGATTAATAGCTAGATAACCCTAAATTAGCTCTTAATCGGCTTTAATTGCTCATAATTAAAGTGGTTAAGCAAAAGGCAAAAGCATCCGCTTTTGCCTTTTTGTTTTTATAAACAAAAACATCTTAGATGTTGAAACGATTTTGCTATGGATTGTCTATTCTAAGTAGTCGTTATATTATAACTAGTTTAAATAGACTTCAAAATGTCTCATTGTCTAAACTCCCTTTTGGTTTTTGAAGCAAATAACTAGTAAAGACTTAGTGTCAAAACGCGTTATAAGAAAACAATAATGTTAGCGAATACAAGCCACTTGGATCATTTAAAAACATTGTGATTACACATCATCTTAAATTACGTTGAACTGTATGATTATTGTCCTCTGTGCTATAATGGAGTTTAAATATTATTTGAGAATGTACCTTATCAAATTGAATTCTCTAGACAAGTGCTTCAAATCAGTGTTGAAGTTCTGATAATCTAGCTATAATGTTGATTTAGCTGTTATGTGTGCTGATGAAAAGCCAAAACTTAGATCGAGAACGCAATCGATAAAAGATGTAATTATCTATCGTCTGAAAATTGGCGAATTGAAGAGCTGCCAATGAAAACGCAATCCGATTTCAGTGTATTTGAAACCAGCTGCTGTTGCTGAAGCAATATTACTATGTGTTCCATATAGGTTTAAGGCGCTACGCTTAGAAAATTTGTAGCCTAATGCACCTTGAAAACGATAAGTAGATTGTTGATCGCCTTTTTCAATGACCTGCAATCCTGTTGCTGCAGTCAATTCATAAAACCATGATTTTGGTTTAGCAGTCGTTTCATCTTTTATAAGGTTAAAGAAGAGTTCTCCAGCGTTGAATTGTTTCGGACTAAAATAAATGGTTGGAACTTGTTCCTTAAAACTAATGTGCTGATAATTCACACCTACTTTTAAATTCGGTTTTTTAAGGAGGTTGTAGTATAAAGAGGTAAACAATAATTGTCTTTGATTACCATCGTTTTGTGAAGTAAACATATACTGCGTAAACCAACCTAATTTAATGTTTGAAGCAATGTTATAGTTTACATAGTAATTGTTTTGTACCAATTCCTCATCTAATAGTGCAGCATTAAAACTTTCAATTTGTCGTTTGTAACCTATATCCAAAGTTTGAAGTTTTAGTGGTTTGATATGAAACGATACATCGGAAAGGAGTTGAGTGAAATCATTTTCTTCAGCCTGAGCAGACGTTATTCCGAAAACACCTTTTACGGCAATAGCTGGTAGCAATTGATATTTCAGCCCTAAATTAAAATCGTTTGAACGTGCCGTATTGTTCGTGCTTTTATTAGATGTACGTCTGAAGCTATAGCTGCCCAATAATTCAAGCTGAGTTGATAATGGTACATTCAACGTGGTTCCAACGGTAAAAGCTTCGTTATCGCCATTGTCAAATGAATAAGCACTTTTGGTTTCCATACTTGGGGTAAATTGTGTATCTAAGTTTGCAATGAACTGTAAGGCATCTTTTTGGTTGTTATAAATGGTTAGCGTTTTCTCAGCAGCTTGATAGGCCTCGTTGTAACGACCTATGGCTTTTAAGCTGTTGGCTTTTCCTAGGTTACCATCAAAAGAGGTGCTGTCATTTTTTAAAATGGCATCATAATTTTCAAGTCCATCCTTAAAATCACTTTTGTAAATACTTAAAGTTGCGCGTAAAGACAATACCCAATTTTCATTAGGAAACAAGGTTGCTAATTCGTCGATAAGCTTTGTGGCTGCTTTATACTTTTGATTCCAAATCAGTGCTTGTATATAACGTTCTGTAGCAATCTGTCTGTTCTTCTCTGTGCTTTTATCCAAAGCCAATTTACTAAAGGTTAAAGCACGTTGTTCTTTGCTGTTAAGGTGTGCCACCAATGCCAATCCAACTAATGCTTCGGTTTCAAACTCGGTGGCTGTCTGTAAGGTTTCATAAACATGCTTGGCATTCCCGATGTTATCCATTATGATATAAAGATTAGCAAGATTCATTAAACCATCTTTATCGTTCGGGAAATGGTCCAGCATGGTCTGTAATAATGATTCAGCCTGATCGTAGTTTTGTTGTTGCTGCTTTTGATACGCATATCCTAAATAGATATACTTTTTTGAGGTGAGTGCGTTTGCATTTCCTGGTGACACCTCTAGAGCCTTATTGACATAGGTTAAAGCCAGTTCATATTGTTTCAGATTGGAAAGCGTATTAGCATATCCTAAAAGAGCAGGAAAGCTTTTTGGTTCTTCAGTCACTAGAGCGTTGTAATAGGTTTGGGCAGCTTCAAAGTTCTTGTTCCAAAGCAAGGCTTCACCATAATTCAACTTGACTTCAAAATCACTTGGATAGGATTTAAGTAAATCGGTAAAAATTCCTAAAGCTTTTTCAGGATTACCATTTAAACCTACGGCACGACCATAGCATAAGGTCGCTGTTTTTTGATTGGGATATTCAGCAAGAATTTCATTAAAAAACGTTTCGGCTTTAGCATACTGACCTGTTTCCAAATAATTGAAACCAACTTGCATGTTCTGGGCAACACTAGTCATAGAAATGCTAAATACGATGATAAAAAGTAAAGATTTTAAGGTCTTCATAAGTGTTTGATTTACTTGATTGCAAGTTACGGACGAATACCACTTCATTCATCTACAGTAACCTGCCATCCGTCGAAATCAATCCGAATTACATGGAGTTTGTTGTGATATTAGCGTCAGATTTAAACACAAAACCACATAAAAATTTACAATTATGGCTTTACAAATTATAGAAAACAACAACACTTTTGAGTTACACGGAACCCTGAATACGGCAACATCAAAATCCTTTTTAAACCATGTTAAATTGTTAATGGCTCATACCAAGGAAATGACCTTAAGTATTGATCATCTTTCTTTTATAGATGAATCTGGAGTTGGTGCATTAAAGCATTTGCTTACGGAAGCGTTTCGCCAACATTTAAAGTTTTCAATCATTGGCTATGGCTGTAAGGATATCTACGACGAATTTAAATCGGCTTTAGCAGCTTAAGAACTTTTTATAATGCAAACCTTAACTCGCGTCAAGCAACTTTCCATTTCGGCAGAACAATGGTTTATGCTTAGTATTCTATTGGTAAATGGAGGCAATTACCTTTACAATTTAATTCTTGGTCGCCTTCTTGGTCCTGAACAATTTGCTGATGCCGCAATTCTGATTACTTTTTTGTTAGTCTTGTCTTTTGTTGCCATGACCTATCAATTGGTTACCGCCAAATTTTCGGTAGAATTTGATTCTGCAGTTTTTGAAAGTTTTAAAATTAGAATGTACAAACAAGCGGTTTGGGTAGGTTTGGGTATAGGATGTTTGATTATTTTGAATGCCAACGGTTTACAAGAAATTTTTCATACTAAAAGTGCCACGATGTTCGTGGTGTTTGGAATTGGTGTACCCTTATATTTTATTATGAGTGTCAATCGTGGAGTATTTCAAGGCACAAAAGCGTTCAAAAGGTTGTCCTTAACTTATCAGTTTGAAATGCTGAGCAGATTGCTTCTTACCTTAGCATTCATCTTTATGTTCAATATAGAGTCGTCTGTTCTTATTGCGCTTGGAATTTTATTTTCCTTTGGTTTTGGACTCTTTCCAATAAAGGTAAATCTGAAGGCTTTTGCCTCGAAATTATCCATCGAAAAACCAACGCTTAAAACCATACGGAAGTTTTTCATCATCACAGCATTTTATGAATTGACACAAATTGTAATCAATAACAGTGATATCCTTTTGGTAAAGCATTATTTTGAGTCTTATGAGGCCGGACTTTACGCTTCATTGGCATTGATAGGTAGAATTGTATATTTCATTGCTTGGATGTTCGTCATGATATTATTACCAACAGTAATCCAACTTAGAAAAGAAGGAAAACCGACTTCAGGTGTGTTGTTGAAGTATATCAGTTATATTTCAGGAATTGCCATCACAATTATTTTGGGTTGTGCTTTAGTGCCAGAATTCGCCATTTCAGTATTATTTGGGAATCAATATTTGGCTATGGCACCACTCTTATGGAAGTACGCTTTGGCTACAGGTATTTTTGCAATATCGAATCTTTTTGCTTACTACTATTTGTCATTAGATCGCTATGTACCAGTACTTATCTCAGCTCTATTTGGAATGTTTCAAGTGGCTCTTATTGTGATTTTCCACCAGAGCTTGGAAGAGGTGGTGCACATGCAAATTGTTGCCATGTTTATCTTATTACTGATTCAAATGGCATTTTTCTTTTATGACGGATGCCTCAACTCAAAAAAACGAGTCCATCGATACTAAATTTCCATTCGTCGATACGAAATAGCCGCCTAACTACAATGGTCTTTTTTTCACGGTTTTAAACCTCAAATTTGTACTATAATCAATAGAAATCTTAAACACATGAAACTCGCAATTGTTACCGCTTATCCACCAAGTAAAGTTACCTTAAACGAATATGCTTACCATTTGGTAAAACATTTCCGACAAATGGAGGAGCTGTCTGAGATAGTACTGCTTACCGATAGAACAGAAGGTCAAAAAGACTTATCCTTTGAAGAAAAGGGTTGCAGAATTACCGTAAAGGAATGTTGGTCGTTTAACAGCTATGCAAATATAGTTTCCGTAACCAAAGCCTTAAACAAGACAAAACCTGATGCCGTGTTGTTCAACTTGCAGTTTATGAAATTTGGTGATAAAAAAATAGCTGCTGCACTTGGGTTGTTACTGCCATTGGTGTGTAAACTAAAAGGACTTTCAAACGTGGTGCTGCTTCATAATATTTTAGAGGAAGTCGATTTAGGTTCTGCTGGATTTACATCGAATAAGTTCCTGCAAAAGTTATATGGTTTTATTGGAAGTACGTTAACCAAATTGATACTTCAAGCCGATACTGTGGCTGTAACAATGCAGAAATATGTAGATATTTTGGAGGCTAAATACAAAGCAAAGAATGTACGATTGATTCCTCATGGAACATTTGAGATTACTACTGAAGAACCTCATTATGATTTGCCAGAAGGACCATTGCAAGTTATGACTTTTGGAAAATTTGGAACCTATAAAAAGGTAGAAGGTATGATTGAAGCGGTTCAATTGGTACGTGAGCGTACAGGTTTAGATTTGGAAGTTGTTATTGCAGGAACCGATAACCCAAATGTTCCTGGCTATTTAGAAGGCGTGAAAGCGACCTATAACAATGTACCGCAATTACGCTTTACAGGTTATGTTGAAGAATCTGAAGTACCGAGTTTGTTCCAAAATAGTGCAGTGGTAGTTTTTCCTTACACTTCAACTACAGGAAGTTCCGGTGTGTTGCATCAAGCAGGAAGCTATGGTAAAGCAGTTGTTATGCCAGATTTAGGTGATTTGGCCTTGTTGGTTAAAGATGAAGGTTATAGAGGTGGGTTTTTTGAGCCCACAGCTGTAGAAAGTCTTGCCGATGCAATTGAAGCGATAGTAACGAATGATACTTACAGGATCCAATTGGGACAAGCGAATTTTAGGGCTGCAAATGCCTTTCCGATGTCGAAAATCACAGCATTATATTTAGATACTTTTAATGCTATCGGCAAGTCCAAAACGCATAAAACCAATCTGGTTTTTAATCCAATTCACTAGAAATATATTGAAAAGCGGCTTTTGGTTGTCCTTCTTTGTCAAGGAATCCAAAGTGCTTTTGAAGATGTTTACGCCAAGGAAGTCGACCAACGACTTCCTTTGGTATTTGATCAAAATCGTAAAGCGTCCATGACATGGCATTGAGATTGAGCTTAGAAATGAGTTGTTGAGCTGTTTTGTGGTATTCAGCTTGATCTTCATCTGATGTGCCAAAAGGTTTCCAAAAGCCATTGTACGACGACATGCCAAACTCGCCTAGAAGAAGTGGCTTGTCCTCAGTCTGTGATACTAACGTCTTCAATTGATCTTCTAAAGTCGACAAGTCCTCATAAAAATGGAAGGTAATAACATCTACATTGTCACTCAGTAAAGATGCACTTTCAATATTAGACCAACCAATCGTTACAGGATGATTGGGATCTAAGTATTTCACGTGATTGATCATATTTTCCAACCACGAAAGCACATTAGATTGTCCTCTAGATTCAAAATCTAGATTCGGTTCATTTTTTATATCCCAACCCCAAAGTGCTTCATGATTTTTTACGGCGTTAACTAGGGTTTCAGCATGCTTCATGTTCAATGTCCAATCCAGTACCTCATAATTGCCATAAAAATCAAAAAGGGTTATCATAACTTTTAGGTCAGCTTCCGAAGCGAGGTCTAAAGTGGTTTTGAGTTTGTCGAGTTTTTTATTATTAACCTTCGCATTTCCGAAGTCATCATATTGAATAAAAACGCGTATGGTATTGAGTCCTGCGTCTTTGAGTAAATTAAAATCTGATCTTAGGATGTCTTCAGAGAATGACTCCCCAAACATATCCCAAGGTGTGTCTTTCGGGTAATAATTAATGCCTTTAATGTTTTTATGTACTAGTTCTACTTGGTTTTCAGCAGGTTTAAAAGGTTTGCTTTGGATTTTTGTAAAATGCCTAATACGCCAAAAACCATCTTCAAGCAACAAAATCACTTTGTAAGTAGATTGTTCTTTGAACTCTTGCAAAAACTCATCTTGTTTGAACAAGCGTTTATACTCTATAACGTCATGGTCCGTTATAACTGCTAGCTGACCATCTTCACTAAAAAACTCTAGTTTCGGATGATGTTCGAGTGTGGTAGACTCAATGACAATATTTTTTGTTGCGTTTAACTCAATAATGTCATAAAGGTTTTGCCTGGCACTGTCTGTAAAATAATCCTCTATTCCTGCAGTCGAGTGGGTTTTATTGGACAGGTGCATCACATACCACGCATCTAAATAGTCATTTTCAATAGCTTTACGATTTTCATCATCTATTGGTCGACCTTCATTTGGTAGTTTAGACCAACTGATTTTCGGGGTATATTGCTCAATTTTTTGAATTTCAGTGTGAAGCATACTGCTACGATCTGCTCCTGTATTTAAATAACCAAAAATGGCACTAATACCATAAATAATAAAACCAATAATCATAATGTAGGATATTATTAATAGCGTTCGTAAAATATGTTTGTTGAGGTTTACCATACTGCAATTGCATTAAATTGTTTGGTTTGTCCTGCAGTTTCAATCTCAATTGTATAATTATCTTTCGGAAGCACATGATCTTCAAATTCAAAGATTACGAATCCGTCAACTGTAGTTTGTGTAGCTGAAGTAATTTCAGTAGTATTCTTAAACCATCGTGCATGAACATTCAAACCATCAGGAATCATTTGACCCATAAAACTTTGAATAGGTCCGACGCTTATTGTTCTTGAATTTTCTGAAAAGACAACCTTAAAGTCTTCAACAACCTGACTGTAATGCAAGGTTATTTCGTTGCTTTCTGAAATGCCTTCCACATAGGCTTTGACAGTCCAATAGGATTCGGTATCAGGATGTATCATTTGTGCTTTCGCTATGCCATTTATGGTGAGTCCAGAGGTTTTTAAAATCGTATTTTCATCTGTGGTGATGTAAAATTCCACGTAAGTGCCATCGCTAACAACATTCTTGTTACGATCTGTAATTATAGAGGTTTCAAAGGTTGTGATTTGATTACCATCAGCAAATTGATGAGGTCGATTCTCGGAAATCGTAAACGTTGTCGGAATTGCAGGATTCACAACAACAGTGTATTCTTTTGAATTCAGTTCTATGCAAGATGATGACAACAGCATACGTCCACTTTGTCTAGGGGAATAAAAATTTTGATAGGCAAATCCATTAAATGTAAACAAACTATCAGATGTCTGTTGTTCTAAAAATTGACGATGGGTTGTGACTTTAGTTTGATTTGTCAAGGTGTTGTCATAACGATCTGTTGGAATAACCACCAACATGGTATAATCACTTCCGCCAGCCTCGATACTTGGAGGGCCCAAATAACTTTCAATTTTTGCAGTCTCCTGTAACGGACGGATTGTGATTTGCCCATTGAATTCTGAAGCTCCAGATAGTATAGTCCATCGCAAAACACCTGATTTTTTTGTGAATGCTTGTGGGATGCTGTAGCTCAAAATTGTATTTTCCAGATGAGGCTCAATAATCGTGGAGCCATAACTGTTAGAACAGTAGAGTAGTGGTTTACTCTCAGTTGCACTCTTAAATTTAAGCTGAAGATCTTGTCCAGCACTCCACACTTCTGGTGCGTCAATCAATTTGAAATGGTCATTGACCATAGGTGTTTCACTATCTTTTTGAAAAACAGTGAGAAACAGAATCAATAGTGCTATGTGGTTAAGTTTTAAAGCCATTAGTTCGGATTTCCAATATAGGCATTTGTCTCTATTTTAATAAAGTCAAATGTCGAATTCGTAAGTTTCTGAAGTTCAGATTGTGAATGCTTATCGATTCGGTTTGGTACAATTTTGTCTGAAATGGGTTGGTTGGGCAGGCCATTTACAAAGACATGTTCCATATTGTCACTAATGATTTCAACAGTATTAGAAGGTAGCAATGGATATAAGAATTGTTGCTTGCGTTGTTGTCGAATACCTTCCTTCACAAATATATGATCAACCCAAATAAGGGTTTTCGAATGGTCATAGTAAGATACTAAGACTTGAGGTATCGTCACTTCTTCAATACCAGAATTGAATAATTCTCCAGTGATTGTATCCGATTTAATTTTGAGGTGGCTAATCGATAGATCCTTATATAAGCCGATACCAGATACATTTCCAGCAGCTTGAAGATTAAATTTTGTAGGTTGCTCCTTTAAGTCAATTGGTGTAAATTCATCTGGATTGAAACTCTTTGGAATAGAGTCTTGAATTCGAGACCAAGCAATACCTTCAAAATCAATTCTAAAAACCGTTGTCTCTTTAGGCATGAGCTTATGCTTCATATGATATTTGGCGTTATAGGTCGCCAGTAATTTGTTCTCATCATTATAAAGGGATCCTTTGAGTACCACATCTGCAGGAACATTATCAATATTTTGAACTTCTCCAACAATAGCATATTGATTATTGTGCTTGACCAGTTTGGCATTGAGTATTTCCAAAACTGGTTGCTTCAAAATATCTTCATGATAGGTTTGCTCTGTTGTAATGCGTCGTCGGCCTTGGTTAAAAAACCCAGTAGTGGCTTTAGTATAAAGTTGGTCAGGAGGTAAATCGGTTTGCTTAGATTCAGGGTTTATAAACCATTGTCCGTTGATTTTTTGAAGTGATTTCACATCAGAGCGTTCAATTTTCTCTAAAGGCGTAATCCACTTTGTATCGACTTTTAATTTTGCTTTGTTTTCAGATTTGCTTATCACTTCGGTATGAATGGCATCAAGTTTTGCATAGCTGCTCAACAAGCCATCTGTAACCGAAACCTCCAACATATATTGCTCTAAAGACATCTGCGATTCTGGATTGATGAGTTTGAAAGCGCTCTCAAATGCCTTGAAATCCAAAGCATCGTAATAAGCCAAGACTGCATTTTCAGGTTGTTTCTGAGAGTTGTTTTTGATATATAGGTCATAAAATCCGAAAGCAAAAATGGCGAATACGAGCAAACTCCATACATGTGAAATGCTTATAAGTTTCGTTGAAAATTCTTGATATGCCAGACCGTATTTAAAAAAGTCTTTAATAGGTTTTTGCTTGGTTTTGAGTGCATGAATCCATAGCATTTGAACATTAAAAACAAAGGCAATCAACACAGTCAAAAGTGGGACAGTTCCCCAAAGTATTTTCTGCCAGGTGTCTACATCATCTTTGGGTAGAATTGATGGTACAGGAGGAATATTAAGGCGTTCCCAAACCATAATACCGTTTTCTAGTTGTTGTAAGCGTTGCCATCCGCAGAAATACAAAATGGGATCGTAAAATTTATCGTTTGAAAAAATATATTTCAGATGGTATTTTTCGGGAGTTGTTAAAAATTGTTGGAGGGAACCAATACCAGCAACACCTTTGAACTTAGAATTTTCCAAACGTTCAATAGGCCTGGTGGTAAGTTCAGGAAGACGTCTGGCTGAATGGTAATTACCATCTACAGACATGGCATTGGTCTGTGCACTGAGCCAGGCCATTTGATCACCAAATCCCAAAGTGAGAAAACGCCATTTGTCATGATCGTCTTGGTTAAGAAAATTCACAATCGGAAGCATCTTGATTTGATCTGGCTGAGATGGTCTGAAATATCCAAGACTCATAGTGAAAATGGTCATGAAGATGAATAGGCCAGCTAAGATTCCACCAAGTAGACGATGATAGATAGCGCCAAAATTATTTTGGATTTTTGACTTCAAATCAGTTTCAACAAAGCGGTAAACAAACTCCCCAAAGATTGGTAGCGACATGATAGAAGCCCAAAGTGTAAATCTATCTAAGGTTAAAATATTGAAAGCCGTTTCACCCAAAACCAATTTAGGGATTGCTGTTGTGCCACCAGTTCCAAGAATGGTTAGAGCTGTTATCGACAATCCGAAAAACAAATACCGCTTGCTGTAATATCTGTAAAATATATAAGGTAGAAGTAATAGTAAAATGCCCCAAGGAATAAGAAAAAAGACCAGACCAGATGAGGTGATCTCTAAAAAGTTATCACGAGAACCATGAGGTATGGGCACTTGTGTTATGGGATTGTTTTTTGAATTGATCCAATAGGGCAAAATACAGGAGACAATTATGACCAAAGACAGTATTCCAAATGAAATAATACGTTTAAACAAACGTTTGAAGCTTTCCAAAAAAACCTTAAAGGTGACCGCCTTATATGATTCAACTTTATCTTTGGCAGCATCCATGATAACCATTCCAATCAAAGGAAAAATAAAGAACACCATGCCAAAAATAGGAGTTACATGATGTGACGTAACGGTTACTGCAATAAGTGATAATGAGGTAAACAGGTACCACAGTTTTCCAGTTTTGAGCCAAAGGTAGATTTCAGGTAACGCATGCATTAAAACCGAAATACCAACAATACTCGGAAGCTGACCAAAAACATGTAAAGTTTCGACAAATGAGGATGAAAACACAGACAACAGTGCAGCGTAACCAGCAACATGTCTATTACCTGTTATGAGCAAGGCAAATCTATATACTCCAGTAATAAATAATAAGACCGCAATAAGTGCCACAGCAAACAATCCGAATTTAAGACCTCCAATCATAGAAAGTAATGCTATAGACTGGTGCACTAATGGAGGATAGCTCATTACAGTAAAACCAGTATACCATTTGTAGTTCCAAGGTTCGAACCAACTGTTGGAATAGTGTTCTGCAAAAAATAGATGTATTAAAGCATCATAAGTGGTTTCCAAAGTGAAAAATATGGAACTCCCATGAAAAACCAAGCCTAAAAGTAGCGCTGCTATGAGGTATTTATTTGTGGTTTCTTTCATTTGAAATGCTTCTGATTTCGATAATGTAAAGATATATAATATAGGAAGTCAGTCAATTATCACTCGTCTACACGAATCTACCATTCAACTACACTAATTGCGATGTGAACTAAAATCCATTTTTTAGGACGTCAATGCCAGTACTTTTGAACTGTCAAAATAAAAAAACACAAGACATGAAAATATTAGCAATCGACGATCAGCAACTGGTATTACTGCCTTTACAAAAACGATTAACAGCCCTTGGCTACAATGTTAAGATTGAAACCAATGCAAATCATGGGATCACATTATTTGATGCCTTTCAACCCGATTTGGTTATTGTAGATATTAATATGCCTAATATTTCAGGTTTGGATATTGTATCTCATATACGTGAAACGAAATCTTCAGAAGTGCCAATTATGGTGTTATCAGGAAATACCCAAGACACTATTATTTCAAAAGGCTTCGATTTAGGTGTAGACGATTATGTAAAAAAACCGCTGAGTTTAAACGAGGTTTGTGCTAGAGTGAAAAAGCTAATAGGAGCACCTGATGTTATAAGTGATGTTTCCACTTCAGAGGTTTTGATTCAACAGCGATGTGTTGGTGTGGTGATACCATGTTATAATGAAGAAGAACGCTTATTAAGTACAGAATTTCTCGAATTTGTTGAAAAACACTCAGGGTATCACTTGTGTTTTGTTAATGATGGCAGTAAGGACAATACCTTAGAGGTTTTAAAATCGCTTCAGAAAGGAAGAGAAGATTTTATTAGCGTATACAATTGTGTGCAAAATGGAGGAAAAGCTGAAGCGGTTAGATTGGGAATGCTCCACATGGCTCAAAAATCAGATTTGGATTATATTGGCTTTTTAGATGCTGATCTTTCCACAGATTTATCCGATTTTGACGACTTGGTCAAAACTATTGAAACATCCGAATTTAAAATCGTTAGTGGCTCTAGAATATCGAGAATGGGAGCCAATATCACCAAAGAATCCGCTCGAAAGACCATTAGCCTTACCATCAATTTCATTATCAGAAAGATTTTATCTATGGATTTCAAAGACACCCAATGTGGTGCAAAGATTTTCCATAAAGATGTAATTCCAGTAGCCTTTAATGACAAGTTTGTAACACAATGGATATTTGATGTCGAGATTTTTAAAAGGATCACACACCAATATGGATTAAAACAAGCTAAACAAATGCTTTGTGAGCAACCATTAAAACGATGGATTCATGCTGATGGTTCTAAATTGTCTATGAAAGACTCTATAAAAATTGTGATGCAATTGGCGCAAATAGCTTGGGTTTACAGATCTAAAAAAACGACTGAAATCACCGTTGAGGACACCAACTTAAATCTTGTTGAGATTACGAATTAAAAGCATATGAAAACAGGTATTATAATCGTATTTCATAATTACGAGAATGAATTGCATCCCAAAGTTTTGGTAAATCAAATTCAAAAGATTGTTCATGTGCCTTTATGCTTGGTGAATAACGATAGTAAAGACGAAACTTATGATATTTTGAAAGACGTAAGAGATCTGTGTCAGAATGTTTCGGTGGTTAATATAAAGAAATTCAAATCTGATATGTCTGCCGTTCGTGCTGGAGCAAGATTTTTGCTAAGTCAGTATCAACTGAAACATTTGGGTTATATCAATACAAATTTGATTAGTTCAAATTTGGGGTTTGTCCCCTTTTTAGAAGTTTTTGCTGCGTACCATAACGATATTATTTCAATGGGTATTTCAAATCAGAAACCTTCAAAACAAAAAACCACACAACCACTTTTTTCAGTGGTTGATGAGGTGCAAAAATTAAAAGCATCTTTTCAAAAAGAAAACATATTACAATAAACAAATGAATGTATATCCAATAAAATTCGATCCTATTCTCAAAGAAAAGATTTGGGGAGGACATAAGTTAAAATCTCAACTGAACAAACCCGTTACTTCAAAGACCACAGGAGAGAGTTGGGAAATATCAGGAGTTGAAGGAAACGTGTCTATCGTTTCTAACGGCATTTACAAAGGAAAAACACTAACAGAGTTATTGCAGTGTTACAAATCAAATCTTCTCGGGTTTCATAATTATGAAACGTTTGGCGATGAGTTTCCTTTATTGATTAAATACTTGGATGCCAAAACCAATTTATCCGTACAGGTGCATCCAGATGATAAGATGGCACGACAGTACCACAATTCATTTGGTAAAACGGAAATGTGGTATATTATGGATAGCGATCCAGATGCTGAGATTGTTTTGGGTTTGAAAAATGAAACGATCAATCCTTCTGTGTTGAAATCGCTTCATAAGGACAATGTAAATCAGTATTTCAATAGAAATCAAGTGAAAAAAGGAGATAGTTATTTTGTTCCTGCTGGAAAAATCCATGCTATTGGAGCAGGAGTGTTGGCCGCTGAAATCCAACAAACTTCCGATATAACCTATCGCGTATATGATTGGGATCGTTTGGATGCTAATGGTAATGCTAGGGAACTACATACCGATTTGGCTGTTCAAGCAACTAAGGTGACGCCTAACCATTGTATTACAGATTACAGTTTACAATCAAACACTAGTACCAATTTAGTTGAGACCCCTTTTTTTACTACCAATATCATTGAGGTTAAGAACAAACTTACAAAGACTTATGAATCATTAGATTCATTTATGATTTATATGTGTGTTGAAGGTGCTTTGGAGATGTGTATTGATGGTTATTCAGAATGTGTTAAAATGGGAGAAACTGTATTGGTGCCAGCAACAGTAGAAACTATCAGCTTCAAAGGAAATCAAGCAAGGCTTCTCGAAGTGTATATCGATGCCCAATCCTCTCAAAGTTTAAAAAAAGTATCCTGAAAATAAAAGGTTAAAGCGTTGTACTATTCCTATATTTGTGTTCATAATCAAACACCATGAGCGTACTTCAAACCCTTCAAGAGCGAAGCCAAAACCGTTGCGAATTATGTGCCGCAACAAATGACTTGTCGCAATATACAATTCCGCCATCCTTAAATGAAAACGTTGCCAATGATATCTTGGTTTGTAAAACCTGTCGAGACCAAATTGAAGGCAATGAAGCAATGGATCCCAATCATTGGCGATGCTTAAACGACAGTATGTGGAGTGAGCACGTTCCTGTTCAAATTATGGCGTGGCGTTTATTGCATCGCATAAAATCTGAAGGTTGGCCGAGTGATTTATTGGACATGATGTATTTGGATGAAGAAGCCATGGCATTGGCAAAAGCCTCTGGAGACCATTTGGATGATAAAGATAAAATCATTCACCGCGATGTTAATGGTGTCGAATTGCAAACTGGCGATTCTGTAGTTTTGGTCAAGGATTTGAAAGTGAAAGGATCAAGTATGGTTGCTAAGCAAGGCACTGCAGTTAGAAATATTCGTCTAGATCGTGATAATGCTGAATATATTGAAGGTAAGGTTGGTGCACAAAACATTGTGATTGTCACTAAGTATGTCAAGAAGCTTTAGTCCTTATCGTTTTTAAACCATCCAAATCCTAAAGGAATTAGCAAGACCAAGAACAAGAATTTTCCAGAGATAATTCCGTACATTGTGATGGCAGCCAAGATGAGATAAATGATGACTTGGTTTGATAACTTCATGTCACAAAAATAATTAATTGATGCTTGAGATAAGACCAACCTGTGAAAACTGTAATAAGGATTTACCATTCGACTCCACTGAAGCCATGATATGTACATTTGAGTGTACCTTTTGTGTAGATTGTGTCGAGCTACTACAGCACGTATGTCCGAATTGTAGTGGTGGATTTGAAAAGCGACCTATTCGTCCGAAAAACCTGTTGAAAAAATATCCTGCTTCAACCAAAATAGTTCACAAACCTGTAGACCTAGAATCTCATCTTAAACAACTTAAAAAATAAAATGATGCTTTGTTATAGATTTATCGTAATTGCCTTGTGTTTATGTTTTCTAACATGCCAAAACAAAGAAAAAGAGAAATCTTCGTCTGATATTCTACAAGCTATAATTTCTGAAGTTGAAAGCTACGAAGGTTATGATAGCGAAACCTATCCCTTAGGGCTTTTTACTGAAGACTATTATAAAGCTGAAGCTGAGTATGCCCAAGCAAAACTTGAAGAACTAAAGACTGTTGATGCTGAAGACTTATCTGATACTGAAAGCATCTCGTTAGAACTTCTGAAGTTTGTTCTTCAAGATCAAATAGACTATTATGAATATGAAGCTTATTTGAATCCGTTGTTATCAGATACAGGATTTCATACCAATTTAACTTACGAAGTCCGTCCGCTGACAAATTATAGTCAGGTTAAATCTTATCTGAATAAACTGAAATCTATTCCAACTTTTGTCGATCAACATCTGGTCAACCTTAGAAAAGGTCTGGAAAAAGGCGTATCTCAACCCATAGTGATTTTTAAAGGTTATGAATCCACTTACGACACACATATTGTAGAAAACGCTGAGGATAGCTACTATTTTTCCCCATTCAATAGTTTGCCAGACGATTTAACGTCAGATCAAATAGATTCTGTAAATACAGTTGCAAAATCTATAATAAATGAACACGTCACACCGCAATTCAAACGCATCAAAACCTTTTTTGAAACAGAATATTTTCCAAAGACCAGAACGACTTTAGGGGTTTCAGAAACACCCAATGGTGATGCCTATTACCAAAACAGAATTAATTATTATACCACAAGCACACAATATACAGCTGATGATATCCACAATATTGGTCTTCAGGAAGTTGCCAGAATCAAATCTGAAATGGAGACTATTATCAGTGAATTGAATTTTGAAGGTAGTTTTGAGGATTTCTTTCGCTTTTTAAGAACTGATAAGCAATTCTATGCCGAAACACCAAAAGAGTTATTGATGATCGCTCGAGATATGGCGAAACGTGCTGATGCTCAATTGCCACGCTTTTTCAAAACCTTACCGCGAAAGCCTTATGGAGTTGCACCTGTTCCAGATGCCATAGCACCTAAATATACGGCTGGGCGTTACATCGGAACAACAAAGGAAAGCACTGATCCTGGTTATTATTGGGTGAACACTTATGATCTTCCAAGCAGAACGTTGTATACCTTGCCAGCCTTAACGGTTCATGAAGCAGTTCCCGGACACCATTTACAAGGTAGTTTGAATAATGAATTAGGTGATGACATCCCACAGTTTAGAAAGGATTTATATTTGTCGGCTTATGGTGAAGGTTGGGGATTGTATTGTGAGTTTCTTGCTGAAGAAATGGGAATGTATACTACACCTTATGAAAGGTTTGGGAAGCTTACATATGAAATGTGGCGAGCGTGTCGATTGGTCGTTGATACTGGAATACATGCCAAAGGATGGACACGGAATCAGGTTGTGGATTACATGGCCTCAAATACGGCATTATCACTTCATGAAATCAATACGGAAACCGATCGCTATATTTCTTGGCCAGGACAAGCCTTATCCTATAAGATTGGAGAGCTAAAAATTAGAGAACTTCGGACAAAAGCTGAAAAGGTTCTAGGTTCAAAATTTGATATTCGGGAATTCCACGACGTGATTTTAAATCAAGGTACTGTAACCCTATCCATTTTGGAGGATAGAATAGACGATTATATCATAAGTCAGAAATAAAAATAGCTTTTAAATTGTTGTAGCTGTGTAGTTTGTCGGTTAAAAATTACCACTTGTAATCGAAATCCAACCAATTATACATTTAATCGAAAATATAGCATAAGCTCACTGTAAATTTGGATATTTATAACGATCAGATTTGATTTTTAGCACCAACATTTACATTGAAGTCAACCTAAAATTATGCTATTATGAACCTAGAAATTACACATTCCAATAACTTTTTTAAAGTAAAAGGGTCGTTGCAAAGAGACAATGTTCATGTGTTCAAAAGAACCTTTAGAAACATTTTTGAAAAAGTCAACGCAATCACTATTAGTATTGAAGACTTGAAAAGCATTGATAGACATGGTGTGAGTGCTATTGCGCAATTACATAATGAATCTATCGTTAAACAAAAGCGCTTATCAATAATCGGATTGGGCTGCCAAGAACTTTACACCCATTTCAAATCTAAGGAAAAAGAGGTAGCAGCTTAATTAGAGCGCATTTTTTTGGTGATTGAAAAACGCATCTGCTTGCAGTTGCATCAATTCCCTTGCTTTTTTACGTTTGTAGGTATAGAGTTCATCCTCTTCGGCAATATCATTGTAAATTCGGTTATTTAGACTCTGATCGGTTTGTAAGAGCACTTTTCGTTCACTTACTTTTTGCTCAACCCATGTTTTAACGGCTGTTTCTGCATCTTCTAATTTATAGTCATATTCTCCTTTTGGCGACAATAATTTGGCAAAAATAGGTGAGGTTTCTATGGCAAGAAATAAAAGAAAAATAAACAAAGACGGTAACCAAGGAAGTTCTCCTAGGGCATTTACTCTAGCCATCAAACCATCAAATCCATCAATAATTGGTTGTGACGAATCAACTTGATTATCATAATCAGATTGAAGCTGAACAATCTGTTGTTCCTTAGAAGTTATTTTAGCTTTGTTTTCGGATTTAAGCTGCTGCAATTCTGCTAAGGCGGCATCATGTTTTTCTCTTTTTTCTTTGTATACAGGACCTTTGCCTAACAATTTTGTGCCAGCAGTACCTTCAGCTTCTGAAATATAAGTGTCGTAAAGTGCGTTAACTTCAGCTTCTTTGGTGTCGATTTCAGATTGTAAAGATTGTATGTCACTTTGCAGATTTTGAATGTTTGGTGTGTACTGTTCAGCGATTTGATTTTGATTGGCAAGCGTCAGTTCATTTTTTTGTTCTAAAAGCACTTGATTGATTTCCTTTTCAAAGATTTTTAATTCTAAAGGTTTTGAAATCACAACGGCAATGATAACGGCTAATATAATTCGAGGTGAAGCCTGAATGATTTCGTCAATAATATTGTCTCTTTTTTTGATGGTAGAAACAATAAACCGATCCAAATTAAAAATCAGTAAGCCCCAAACAAAACCAAAAGCTACAGCTGCAAATAAATTATCAAAAACGGTATAGAGGGCATAACTACAGGCAATAAAGGCCATGACAGCGGTGAAGAAAACAGTAGCGCCAATACCAGCAAATTTATTTTGTTCGCCAATAGAACAGTTGTCTAAAATATCGGTATCTGATCCTGAGCAGATAATAAAGAACTTCTTAAGCATGATTGTTGTGATTTTGATTGATTGTCTATTAGAACGTAAAAAAACTCTAAATGTTACATATTTAGGCATTTAATATTGAAGTCGCTATAGGCTTATGTAACAAAAGTAGCTGTGCAAAATTTATTTTATAGGTAATTTTAAGTAATAACCAAAACATAAAAAATCATGACAACAACAGTAGTGATAGGAGGGAATTTTGCAGGCATGACTGCAGCCCTCGAGATAAAGCGAAAAGGTAAAGAGCAACATAATGTCATTTTGATAGATAAATCTCCTTTGTTCTTATTTATTCCATCACTGATTTGGGTGCCTTTCGGTAGACGTGACATGAAAGACATCTCTTTTAGAAAAGATGAAATTCTCAAAAAAAAGGGCGTAGACTTCTTAATTGCTGAAGCACTTAAAGTTGATACCAAAAGACAAATTGTATTTACAGATAAGAAAGAAGTTCACTATGATCATTTGGTGATTGCAACAGGACCAAAAGTTAATTACGACGTGGCACCTGGTGTTAAAGAATATGCACATTATGTAGGAACTCCTAATGGTGCTCTTAAAATCAGAAAAGCTTTAGAAGATTTCAAAAAGAATCCTGGGCCAATTGTCATAGGAGCCACTCAAAATGCTGGTTGTATGGGAGCCGCTTATGAGTTTTTATTCAATATTGAAAAATGGCTGAGAGAACAAAACATTAGAAAGAAAGTAGATTTGTATTGGATCACTCCAGAAACCTTTTTAGGTCATTTTGGTATTGATGGTATGACTGGAGGAGAAACCATGCTCAAATCATTTATGAAGATGTTCAACATCCATTACAGAACTGAAGTTGGTGTCACTGAAGTGATGAAAGATAAAGTGGTTTTGACCTCTGGAGAAGAATTACCTAGTAAGTTTACAATGTTGATGCCGCCATTTATTGGTGTGGACTTTGTGAAAAACTCTCCAGAATTAAATGCAACAGCTGCTGGTTATCTGCCAGTAGGAGAAGATTACAGACATCCAGATATCCCAAATGTTTGGGCCGCAGGTATTGCTGTTGATGTGAAGCTGCCATTTAAACCTGGAAAGGTGCCATTTTCTGGTCCTAAAACGGGATACCCTTCAGATGAAACTGGTAAAATTGTTGCAGAAAACATTATTAGAGTCACTAAAGGAAAGACCGAGTTAAAGAAAAAAGCTTGGGGGAAAATACCTGGTGTGTGTATTATGGATGCTGGTAAAAAAGAGGTAATTATATTATCTGATAAGCTATTTAAGCCTAGAAATTTTGCCATCATGATTCCAAACATATTCTATGATGTATTCAAGGTGATTTTTGAAAAATATTTCCTTTGGAAAACACGAAATGGGTATTCACAATTACCATAGAGCAGCATTAAAAAAGTAGTATTTTTAGCCGTTTTATCAATTTCCACTATCTTTGACAAGATGTAAGGAAAAATTGCCCAAAAAATGAAACTGCTGAAAACTACTTTTTTATGTTTTTTTATATCTGTTTTGAGTACTTCTGCTCAATCTGTTCAAGATATTATTAATAGTGTCGATATTGATATAATAACTCAAGTTATTAGTGAATTTTCTGGAGAGGAAAGTACAATCGTTGATGGTAACTCGGTAACGATTTTAAATCGAGAATACAATAACAACGATGTTGCTGCAGATTACTTAGTAGAAAAATTTGAGCAACTCGATAATCTTACTATTACAGATCAGGCTTTCAATACGAGTGGCCGAAATATCATTGCAACACAACTAGGGCAAACCAATCCGAACGACATCTATGTTATTTGTGCACATTATGATACTGTAGCCGATTACTGTGCTGATGATAATGCTTCTGGAGTTGCCGCTGTGCTTGAGGCAGCAAGAATCCTTTCTACTCAGTGTTTAGACAATACCATTGTGTATGCACTATGGGATGAAGAAGAAATCGGTCTAAGAGGTTCCTTGTTTTATTCAAATGAAGCTGCTTCAAATGGAGATAATATTCTTGGAGTTCTAAACTTAGACATGATTGGTTATGATGGTGATGCACCAGGTCAACCTGGTGATAATGAATTTGATATTGACGTCAGAAATATTGCAGGTTCCATAGCTATGAAAGATGCGATAGTGAATGTATTGAATTCTTACGTATTTGACCTTGATGTGATTGTTGTTGATCCTGGAACTTCCTTTAGTGATCACGCAAGTTTTTGGTCTAATAACTATTCAGCTGTCCTTTTAGGTGAATCATGGGAAACCAATGACCAAACCCCTTTTTACCATACTTCTGGAGATCGTTTCAATACCTTAGATTTACCTTATTTACATGAAATGGTAAAACTAACAACTGCTTATATGGCAACTGTGGGAGGCTTGGTTAGTGTAGATAATACTGTGAGCCAAACACCAACCATGTTGACTGCAAATCAAACTTCAGCATCTTATCAATGGATCAATTGTGATACCGACTTACCGATTTCTGGAGCAACAAATCAATCCTATACGCCAACTGTTTCTGGAACTTATGCTGTTGAAGTTACTTCAGGAGCTTGCACTGAAATAAGCGAATGCTTCGAATTTGACACTTTAGGACTTGACAGTTTTGTTGCTTCTGAAGTAAAGCTATTTCCAAATCCTGTGAAATCTCAATTGCATATCGATGTCTCGGGAATTGATGGTGCTATAGCTTTGGATCTGTTTGATGTTTCAGGAAAACTGATACTTCAGAAAACTTCTAGCGACCATATTACATCATTGCCAATGAAAGAACTGCCTGAAGGTGTTTATTTTTTAAAACTGACTTCCGCTCAAAAAACAGGAACTTATAAAGTGGTTAAGAAATAGTCTTAAGCCTGGCTGAGTTCCGTAAAGTATTTGTAAAATAAAGGGATTGTTTCAATGCCTTTAAAATAATTCCATACACCATAATGTTCGTTAGGCGAATGAATGGCATCACTGTTTAATCCGAAGCCCATCAAAATGGTTTTGCTCTTAAGTTCTTGTTCAAAAAGCGCAACAATAGGAATACTTCCACCACTTCGTTGAGGAATTGGTTTTTTTCCAAAGGAATCTTCATAAGCTTTTGAAGCTGCTTGATATCCAATGCCATCAATTGGTGTCACATAACCTTGTCCGCCATGATGCGGTTTTACAACAACCCTCACACCTTTTGGAGCAATACTCTCAAAATGTGTTTTGAAGAGTTGTGTGATTTCTTCCCAGTCTTGATGTGGAACCAAACGCATAGATATTTTAGCATAAGCCTTACTTGCAATTACGGTTTTGGCGCCTTCGCCAGTATAACCTCCCCAAATACCGTTGACATCTAAAGTTGGTCGTATGGAGTTGCGTTCATTGGTAGTGTATCCTTTTTCGCCATATACAGCATCAATATCCAGAGCACTTTTATAAGCATCTAAAGAGAAAGGCGCTTTGGCCATTTCTTGGCGTTCTGCGTCTGAAAGGTCTTCTACTTTATCATAAAATCCTGGAATTGTGATGTGATTGTTTTCATCGTGAAGTGAAGCAATCATTTTTGTTAAAATGTTAATAGGGTTGGCAACAGCACCACCGTATAATCCTGAGTGTAAGTCGCGATTTGGACCAGTTACTTCAACTTCTACATAACTCAAACCTCGAAGTCCAGTTGTTATGGAAGGAACGTCTTTGGCGATCATTCCTGTATCAGAAATTAAAATAACATCATTGGTGAGTTTTTCTTTATTGTTTTTAACAAATTTGGAAAGGTTGACACTACCAACTTCTTCTTCTCCTTCAATCATAAACTTGACATTGCAAGGTAGTTGGTTTGTTTTGACCATAAATTCCAAAGCCTTAATATGCATGTACATTTGACCTTTATCATCGCAAGCACCTCTTGCGAAAATAGCGCCATCAGGATGTGTTTCCGTTTTCTTGATTACAGGTTCGTAAGGTGGTGAGTCCCATAATTCTAATGGATCAGCGGGTTGTACATCGTAATGGCCATAAACCAATACTGTTGGTAGTTTGGCGTCGATGATTTTTTCACCATAGACGATTGGAAAACCATCGGTTTCACAAACCTCTACATGGTCACAGCCAGCATTTAAAAGACTTTCTTTAATAGCTTTAGCGGTTTTAAACACATCGTCTTTAAAAGCAGGATCAGCACTTACAGAAGGTATTTTCAGGAGTTCTATCAATTCATTTAAAAAGCGTTCCTTGTGATTGTTTATGTAGGATTGAATGTTTTGCATGAGTCATTTTTTTCGTTCCTTCAAAAATACAAAAATGACATTGAATTTTTTCGTAATCAAAGTTATTTGAATATTGAAACTATTGTTTATATTTGCACTCCTCAATAAGAATATTGATATTCTTTTGTGAATTTTTTTTGCGGGCGTGGTGGAATTGGTAGACACGCTAGACTTAGGATCTAGTGCCGCGAGGTGTGGGAGTTCGAGTCTCCCCGCCCGCACCTAAATAAAAAGCCGACTTTTAGTCGGTTTTTTTTATGCACAAAAATTATTATTTGAAGTAAATTTTTAAACATGTGATGTAAACTATATCTTTTTTAAAGTCGCATTTATTTAAATAATTATATATCAGTTTTTTATGTATAAAATAGTATTTATTCGTATTAAAGTCGCATAACTTAATCTATGTTGCCATTGATAAATTAGCTATTATTGAGGTTTATTTGTTATTATAACAACAACTATCTATGAAGGCATCAGAACAATGGGTTACTTTTATGATCATTTTATTAGTGATTTATGCGGCAATCATTCTGTTTTTTGTAGTTAGAGGTGCATTAAAGGCCAAAAATATATCCGATTTTGCGATAGGCAATATAGGATTTCCGTCTTGGGTCGTTGGATTATCATTGGCAGCGTCAATGACTAGTGCTGCTACATTTATTATAAATCCAGGTTTTATTGCTCTATATGGAATTTCTGGAGTCATTTCGTTTGGTGTTGTATTGCCTATTGCAGCTTTTGTATCATTAATCATACTCACAAAAGGGTTTGCTAAATATGGACATAGCGTTAAAGCGACTACAATGGCTCAATGGGTTGGTCAAAGATACAATAGTAAAGGCTATGCGTTTTTTATGGCCATTATGGCTTTGTTATTAATTACATTTATAGTGCTTATCAATGTTGGATTGACTCAAGTTATATCAAAATCATTAAATGCAGATCCTTTCTATGTACTGTTGGGAATAAGTGTTTTTGTATTTGGATACATGATGTTTGGAGGTGCAAATTCAATGGTCTATACCAATACAATACAAGCTATTATTATGTTTTTTGTGGCATTGATTTTAATTGGTTCAGGTTATGAGTTTTTTGAAGATGGAATAACAGGTTTTTTTGCGAAGCTAAATGCAGTTGATGAAAACCTAACCCAAACGGTCAATTCTAATAGTTTTCTCTTTAGAGATTATTTTGAAATTATCGTAGCACAAATAATAATTGGAGTTGCAGTAGTTTGCCAACCTCACATCATTACTAAATCACTGCTTCTTAAAGACGCTAAAAAAATAAATAAATACTTATTCAGCGGTATTGCATTTATGGTTGTTTTCTTTTTGGTTGTAGTGGTTGGACTGTATGCTAGATTGTTGTTCCCAGATTTAAAAGTTGATGGCACAGCCTTAAAAATGGACGAAATAATTCCAACCTATGTAGTGACTAAATTTTCAGTAGGATTGGGCATGTTTATAGTTGTAGGTTTGATTTCCGCTGGATTATCAACTTTGGAAAGTTTAATTCAATCCTTGTCTGTTACCATCACACAAGATATCTTACAGCCAATTTTTAAGGATAGAATTGAGAAAAACTCAATCTTGGCTAATAAAGGAGTCATTGTTGTCTTGGGAATTGTTAGTTTTATGTTGAGCTGGAATCAAATTGTAAACCCTAATGTAAGCGTTGCTATATTTGCGCAAAATGGCGTTTATGCTTATTTCGCTGCTGCTTTTGTACCTGTACTATTTGGAATGTTTTTGAAAAACGTACCGCTTAAAGCTGTGTTTACAGCAAGTGTAGTGGCTTTGATTGTTCATTTCGGAATTTATTATGGAAGACTAACACCTTATATGCAAGAGCCAGTAAATAATCCTGGAATTCCTGCAGCGATTGCTATTTTGAGTTCGGTAATTGTAGGCTTTATGATTTATTATTTTAACAAAAGAAAAGATGACTACCGACACGCTTGATTGGATTGCCAAATGGGCAGACTATACACCTGATAAAATTGCTGTGACTTCTTATGACAGTGAAGAGAGATATACGTATAGTCAACTTGATATCTATGCCAATAGATTAGTGGAAAAATTTGAGAGTTTTGGTCTTCAAGAAGGCGATAGAATTGCTGTGTTAGCAGAACATAGTTTGCATTACATTGTGTTGCTATCTGCTTGTCAGCGTAGCGGAATTATTATCGTTCCACTAAATTATCGATTATCAATTAGTGACCTCAATGCTCTTTTTATAGATAGTAATCCAGCATTACTGTTGTATAGTGAAACCCAAAAACATAAGTTAGAACAGCTTTCCGTGTCCTTGCCAAGGACGATTCATTTAGATAGAATTAAGCTGTATTATCAAAATGAGGTTGTGGTGAAACCAAGACTATCTCAGATAAAAGAAAAAAACCCCATTTTTATTTTTTATACTTCAGGAACCACGGGACAACCAAAAGGCGTTATTTATACCAATAAAATGATGTTTTGGAACAGCCTTAACACTTCTATGCAATTAGGGATTACGTTTCGTGATTCTACAATAAACACGTTACCACCTTACCATACTTCAGGATGGAACATATTTTTAACACCTCTATTGCATAAGGGAGCACACATTGGTATGGTAGAAAAATTTGATGCCGAACGTGTTCTGTGTCTTCTGGAATTGAATAGAACAACATTGTTTATGGCATTGCCTACAATGTTGGCGATGATGCAAAAAACTGAGGTTTTCAGTCGAGTCAATTTAGATCATCTTCGTTTTATTATTTCTGGTGGCGAAACAGTATCGCCAAATCTTCTGAAATATTGGAAGGAAAAGAAAGATATTGCCATTCGTCCAGGATATGGTTTAACCGAAGCAGGACCTAGCATTACATCGTTGCATCATAACATTGCCATGTCAAAGCCGGATTCTATTGGAAAACCCAATTTTTATCTAAAAACCAAAATAGTTACATCAGAAGGACGAAAGGCCAGAATTAATGAAGTCGGTGAGTTTTGTATCAAAGGAGATATCGTGACATCAGGCTATTGGAATAATTCTACCGAAACAAACAATAAAATTAAAAATGGATGGCTACATACTGGTGATTTAGTCATGAAAGACAAAGACGGTTTTTTGTTCCTAAAAGGAAGAAAGGATGATATGTATATTTCTGGAGGAGAAAATATTCATCCGCAAGAAATCACAAACAAAATATTAGCATGCAACAGTGTTGTAAAAGCAACAGTGCTAAGTGTAGAAGACCAAGTTTGGGGACAATGTGGCGCGGCTTTTGTAGTATTGAAAAAAGGGAAGACAATTGACGATGTCAAAGCTTTTATTGATAAAAACATGATTTCCTTTAAACGCCCTAAACATATCATCGTTTTAGATGATATTCCTTTAACTAGTGTTGGAAAGATTTCTAGAAAAAAATTAATAAAGTATTACAATGACTATAAAGCGAAATTACAATCTTAAAAATATAAAATGAAACACTTAATTTTAATGCTGATTACTTTGCCTTTATTTGGATATTCACAAACAGGTGATAATGCAATGAAACATATAATTTCTGAATACGAATTTGAAACCCATTATGTCGCAATCGATGGTGTAAATATTAGTTATGTAAAGGAAGGTTCTGGAGATAAAACACTTTTATTTATTCACGGCTTAAGCAGCAATCTAGATGCTTGGTCAAAAAATATTGAATCCTTGAAATCGAAATATACTTGTATAGCACTTGATTTACCTGGATTTGGCAAATCTGATAAGCCTGAAGCAAAGTATACACCAACTTATTTTTCCGAAGTTATCAAACGTTTTATTGATGAGTTCCATTTAAAAAATGTGGTGCTCATTGGGCATTCCATGGGTGGACAAGCAGCTATTAAATTAACAAGTACAAATCCTGACAATATAGAAAAGTTAGTTCTGGTAGCACCTGCTGGCATAGAAAGGTTTTCCGAAGCACATGGAAACATTATAAAGTCAATGTTTACACCATCTTTTGTTGCCAATACAACAGATCAACAGATCAAGAACAATTATGCGCTTAATTTTTACAAGCAACCAGAAGAGGTTAGTAAAATGATTGCCGATAGAATTGCAATTAAAAACGCATCTGATTTTGAAGCGCATTGCAATGCTATTTCAAAAAGTATTGCTGGGATGATAGATGATCCTGTGTCAAACGATTTAGAACAAATATCGAAGCCAACACTTGTACTTTTTGGAAAAAACGATATGTTAATTCCTAACCGTTATTTTCATCCAGAATTAGATGTTGTTAAAGTAGGTGAAATGGCCCAAAAGTATATCAAAAATGCGACTCTGCTGTTTGTTGATGAAAGTGGACACTTCTTACAGTTTGAGCAATTTGAAAAAGTTAATGACAGTATAGAGGAGTTTATAGAAAAAGACTAATTCATGAAGATTAAACTCAAAAAGTTTATAGAGTTTAGCAAAACAATTCTTCCAAACGAGGCAAAATATTTAGCATCTCAACATCAGTTTGCCGACGATGAGAAAATCGAAATCATGACTCAATTAACTAATGGAGCCATGTCTGAAAATGAGATACCACGTTTTAATACTCAGATAGACAAACGAAAATATTCTTATGTCAAAAAATGGACATTAAAAAAACTGTCTAATATAGACGTAGATGAAACGGCTAAGTGGATTTTAGACTTAAAGACAAAAATCTTATTGGATGCTATTGAGTCCTCAGAAGAAAAAGAATACTTGAACTTCCTTTCTAATTATAATAGTGTTGGGTACAATTTTCAAATTGCTTATGAATTAGCTCAAGAGTATAAGCCTTATCTGTTGATTCGTTTGCGGTATAAAGACCATGAAATCGTTGCCAAGTTTTTAGAAAAGTTTGCCAATGATTATAAGATAGCAAAAGAGATCCAACAAAAATTATATGATGCAACGACTGAAATTACAAGTCAATATACACAAAATGACAGTGAAACATTGTATTGGGAACCATGGCTCTTAGAAATTTTTAAATCTGAAAGTATTGATGGAAGAAACAGGTATATGGCATTTATTACCCTAGCATTTTTATACACCAATTACAATGAGAGTTTAAAACTGAAATTGTTATTTGATGATATTGATAAGTGTTTCAGTAGTGGTGAAATGTATTCCAGGCGATTGCTTTCCAATTATTATGCAAGTAGAGTGTTAATGCACTCAAAGGAAAATGAATTGAAACGAGCTGAATACTATGCCTATCTTTCCATTAGGCAAAATAATAATGACACCTTGATGTATGTAAATAATTTGGTTGCTATCTTATTAAAAAACAAAAAGCCAAAAGAAGCACACAAGGTGTTAGAGAATTATCATCAACTGTATAAAGAGTCGCATAATTTTCATCAAAAAATAGGTTTTTGTTCATATCGTATTAGAGTGTTAAATCAACTGAATCAAAACAAACTGGCTGAGGAAGTCGCTGCAAATTTTTTGAAACAGTATAAGAATGAAGTGTTAAAACATCGTTGGCATCACTTTTTTACATCCTATTTCAATGTGTTGATCGCAAACGAAAAATATAAAGAACTGCTTAAAGTTGCTTCATCATTTAATATATCACATAAGGAAAATGAACGCAAGGAAGGCCATAATTATGTGCCAAATATTTCATGGAGTATTTCTTTGTCAAGATATATGGAAGGACAAATCAGCTCATCAAAGTTGTTAGAAGAAATAAAAGCACCTTTGTTAGGTTTAAAACCAACAAAAAGTCAAAAAATTCTATTGATTCAAGTTATAGATACCTTATCAAATAATCTTCCTGAAGCTTTTTTGAAATTAAAGTCACACTTGTAGATAAATACAACAATAATCATTGTTTTGATAGATTTGAAAGTGTTTAAGTCTATTGCTTTTAATAAGTCACACAGAACAACTTGGTTTTTTGTTTTTAAATCCTTTTGTATTCATAATAGATTGCAAGGGAAATAATTAATCTAACTAAATCATGAAAAACATATTACTTTTTGCTATCCTAATTTTTTCTGGTATTGCCTATGCTCAAAGCACAGGAACAATAAGTGGGACTATTGAAGATGAAAATGGAGTTCCGTTACCTGGAGCAACGGTTCAAATAGCTGAATTGAATTTAGGAGCTATCTCCAATTTTGATGGAAATTATACGCTTGAGAATGTACCAGCAGGTGATCATACAGTGACCATTTCTTTTGTTGGGTATAAAACCTTTGAGACGAGCGTGACTGTAGTTGCTGGTCAAAACTCAGAGTTAAATAAAACACTTGAAGAAGGTGAGAATGTTTTGGATGAGGTTGTTATTACTGCAGGAAAAAAACTTCAAAAAGTAACTGATGTTCCTGCCACAGTAGAAGTTATAACGGCTAAGGAAATAGAAGAATTTCCAAGTTTTAATCTTGGTGAGTTGGCTGCAAGGCAAAAAGGTGTTGATTTTGTTAGAAGTGGTGTTTTAGGAACTGGGATTAATATTCGCGGATTTAATTCAGCATTTAATTCAAAAAACTTACAAATTACTGATGATCGCGTATCAATGTTGATTGCGACAGGGCTACCTTATGGATCGTTTTCAACAGTTATTAAAGATGATGTAGAACGTGTTGAAATATTATTGGGACCAAATGGAACGCTTTATGGACCAAATGCTCATAATGGTTTAGTGAGTACGGTTACTAAAAACCCTAGAACTTCAGAAGGAACAACCTTAGTATATGGTGTTGGAAGTCAAAATGTGATTACAGGTAGATTAAGACACGCTCAAATAATCAACAACCGACTGTCTTATAAAGTTCATTTTGAAAGAAATGCAGGAAGAGAATTTAGATATGTTGATTCTGTATACGTGGGAACAACAGCTTATGATGAGCATAATCTTGACCGTGATTTTGATGCACTCAAGTATGGTGGAGCAGTTCATTACAAAACTGGAAAGCAATCAGAATTAATTGGATATTACGGACATAGTAATAATACGAATCTAGCTGTTACCAATGCAGGTAGAAATCAAATTAAAGACTGGACATTAGATATAGCACAACTGAAATTTGTATCTAAGAACTTATTTGCTAATGCGTACTATACATGGAGTAGAACCGACGAAACCTATGCTATTAATCAGCGAACACAAAACTATGTGTCTTTTGTTGAAAACGGGTTTTCAGAAGAGGAAGCTTGGAGTCGTGCTTTGTACGAGCAATGGGTTCCTGCTTTTGGTATTGCTATACCTAGAGGAGCTTTATTCAAGGATATGTCAGAGCGATTTAATGGAGAAGCCCAATACAATAATAATTGGGGAGACTTTTATTTAACTGCTGGTGCTCAATACCAATTAGATATGGCAGATTCTGATGGAACCTACTTGTTAGATCAAGATGGACCTATAGAAATAGCTCAAACAGGAGTTTATGGGCAATTCGAATATAAATTGGGTTCTGGATGGAATTTTCTTGCTGGATTAAGAGCAGATAACCATGATTTATATGGAACCAATCTTTTACCAAAAGCAGCAATCACAAAATCTATTGGAGCTGGAACCTTTAGGCTAACCTATGGTAGAGGAATGGCTGTCCCTTCTATTCTTAATTTAAAAGGAAATTTATTTGGAGGCTTGGTATTAGGTAATGGTGAAGGCTTTACGCTTACTGATGGAACAAAAATCGATAAATTGGAGGTTGAGACCATTAATTCATTCGAATTTGGATTTAAAGGAAAGATATCAGATAAGCTTTTCATTGATGCAAGTGCATATTATAATATGTCGGAAAACTTCATAAGTCCATTGCGAAACATTGTTGATGCCGAAAACGGTAATTTTGTAACTCATATTGGAGATACACCTGTTGATGAGGTTTCAGCAGGAGCTAGTGCATCTCCATTTTTATTGACTTATAGTAACTTTGGTAGTGTTGATACTTATGGATTTGATTTAGGGTTAAACTACTATTTTTCTGATGCCCTTAGAGCGTCTCTTAACTACTCTTATTTTGGAAGAAGTCTAGATACTGATGATCTAGCAAATGATGGAAACCTCGATGGTATGGTCTTAGAAAGTGAATTGCCAATTAATACGCCTGCAAATAAGTTAAATGTAGGACTACATTACAGTACAAACAAGTTTTATGGCGCTCTCTTTGCACGATGGATAGAGGATTATGACTTTTTCTCAGGGATTAATGTTGCCGCTGAAACCCAAGATATGGATGGCGATGATGTTAATGAAATTGTTGAAAATGCTAGAGTAGGTAGAACATGGAATTATGGACCTTTAGGAGGATTTACAATCGACGCCAATTTTGGGTATAACTTAAATGATAATGTATCTCTTGGTGTTAATGTTACTAACTTATTTGATTCAGATATCAGAGAGTTTGTAGCGTCTCCAACTATTGGAAGGTTGATTTCTTTTGAGTTAAAATACAATGTAAATTTCTTTAAGAAGAAGCAATAATCGTAATGGTAAAAGACGTGAACAAAGAACCCATTTCTTTGCACTACTCTGTTGTCGGAAATAAAAGAGGAACAACCCTTTTATTATTACATGGATTAGGGTCTACTATGTTGGATTGGGAGTTTCAAATCCCAGCTTTTTCCAAAGATTATCATGTTGTATCTGTAGATTTAAGAGGTCATGGAAAATCTTTTAAAGAAAATATAGATTACGGTGTCGATGTTATGGTAGCTGATGTCATTAGCTTACTTGATCAATTGAACATCAATAGCGTTGTGCCTATCGGATTTTCGATGGGAGGCGCAATTGCATTTCAACTCGCATACTCATATCCAGAGCGAGTAGATAAATTGGTGATTGTGAATAGTGGACCTGATTTTAATGCCATGGGGAAGATAGGAGAGGAGTTGTTGGCCAATAGAACAGAGTTTCTTAAAACCAAAGGTCTAAAAGCGCTAGCAAAAGATATAGCTTACAATATGTTCCCTGAGCCCAATCAAGAATCTCTTCGGAATTCATTTGAGAAACGTTGTGCTGAAAACAATTTTGAAGCTTATTATCAATCGTTTGTGACCTTAATGAAATGGGGTCTTGGAGATAAGCTCAAAGACATTAAAACAAAAACATTGGTGGTTGCATCTGATATGGATTATACGCCTGTAAGTTTTAAGGAAAACTATGTTACAAAAATGCATAATGCTAAATTGGAAGTTGTTAAAAATTCGAGGCATGGTGTTGTTTTAGACCAACCTGAAGCATTTAATAAAATAGTTCTTGAATTCTTAAGCCATGAATAAAGTTGCATTAATCACAGGAAGTACTAGTGGAATCGGATTGGGAATTGCAAAGCAATTTGCAAAGAATGGTTATAACATTATGTTTCACGGTTTGGAATCTAATGGAGATGAGATAGCTTCAGAAATTGGTAAAGAGAACAATGTGAAAACGGTATTTTCCAATGCTAACTTGATAGCATCTGATGCTGTTGAGCAATTAGTTGAAGACACAATCGAAACTTTTGGAAGATTAGATGTGTTGATTAACAATGCTGGCATACAGTATGTTGCTCCAATTGATGAGTTTCCTAATGAAAAATATGAAACCATCATAGCAATTAATATGAATGCAACATTCTATGCCTCTAAAGCAGCATGGAAATATATGAAGAAACAACATTTTGGAAGAATCATAAACATATCCTCAGTACATGGATTAAGAGCTTCAGAATTTAAAACAGCCTATGTAACGGCAAAGCATGGTGTTATTGGTATGACTAAAGTACTTGGGTTGGAAGGAGCACCTTTCAATATAACATGTAATGCCATTTGTCCTGGTTATGTACGAACACCACTTGTTGAGAAACAAATACCAGATCAGGCTAAATCACATAGCATGTCTGAAGAGGAAGTAGTAACTAAGGTTATGTTAAAAAAACAAGCTGTAAAATCTTTCGTGCCTGTCGAGGCATTGGCAGATATGGCTTTATTGTTGGCAAAAGACTCTTCGTCAACAATCACAGGATCAGAATTTGTGTTAGATGGCGGATGGACCGCCCAATAATTTTTTTTTTTGAGTAAGTTAATTTTGAGTTCCACCACTTTTTTAAAGTGGTGGTTTTTTTATAAACAAAAAAGCCTTTCAACAGGTTGAAAGGCTTTTTCTGGCTAATTCAAATTGTTATAAATCAATTTAAAGTTTGAGAATCTTTGACGTTAGTGTTTGTCCGTTATTGTTTTCAATTCTAACGAGATACAAACTCGGAGTCAAATCGGATATATCATAACTATCATTTTTGGTAAATTGACCTTTAAACGATTTTACGAGTTTTCCGGTAATGTCATATATATCAAGACTTTGTAAAGCCTTGTTTGTCATAAATGAATTGTTGACAGGGTTTGGATAGACGCTAAAAGTACTTTCTGAATCAAATGATTCATTGCTCAAAGTACTAGGTTGATTACCAAAAATCCTGAATTGACCTGCAGGAATATTAACAGTAGATGCACTGTAAGTAGTGCTTCCTGTTTCATCCATTAAATCATACCATGTACCTCCTGTTGGGAAGTTTGTATCTACATTTCTCGTCACCACATCAAAGTTGGCCAATACAATAACATTTCGCAATTGAGTAGTAGGAATGCTTGTGTCAAAAATATCGATTCTTGGTGTCAAGCTACCTGAGGTAATGGCATAGTCACCTTCAAATACAGGTTCATTGATCTTAAGTTGAATCAATTTAGCCCAATCATCATAGATTTGTCTTCTGTTAGAATCACTCAACCAGTTTCCAGTCCATTGAGGTTGTGGTTTCGTATCTAACTTACAATCGGGATCATTTACTGTTCCGTTAAAACATGTGAAAATTGAATTCTCCATTCCCAAAGCTCCAAAGTGCCAAATCATTTTCGGACCTGGAATTGTTATTGTAACAGCACCCAGAGCAGACATTCTAGAAAGAGCAGTATTTAGATCTCTAACATTATGAGCACCATTACTCTCGTTACCAAATGTTATGTTTCTATACATCAATCGTTCTTCGTCATGACTTTCGGCATAGCCCATTAATCGCGGTGAATTAAATCCACGACTTTGATGACCCATTCTATTGATATTGTTATCACTATTATAACCCATGGTAAGTTGGTTATATTGATGGTTCATTATTCCCCACATCATGATACCCTTACTTACGGGTTCATTCAATCTATAGTTAGCCCATTGACGTTCCTCATCATCATTACCAAGATGCTCAAAAATCACATAATGGGTTTCGTCTAAAGACCACGAATAATCAGCATAGCTTCTCAAAACATCAATACGATCTTGTTGATAAACATTCGTGCAACCAAAATCACCATCATAAGTACCGTTACCACAATTTTGAGTGAATCCTTTAGTCAAATCCCAACGGAATCCATCAATATGATATTCTTCAATCCAATGCTTGATAACACGTCTAGAATATTCTTGAGTTAAAGGTTGTTGATGGTTAAAATCATTTCCTACACTAAATGAGTGCCCTGGGAACTGATTAAAGTACGGACTGTCTGATGCTGGTCCACCCCAACCATCACCATCTGGGTCATCCATCCACATTCTTACCATTGGATTTCTTCCGAAAGCATGGTTTAAAGCTACATCAAGTATGACAGCAATACCATTTTGATGACATAAATCTACAAACTCTTTAAATTTATCAGAAGTACCATAATACTTATCTAATGCCATATGGAACGCTGTGTTGTATCCCCAACTTTCATTGCCTTCATATTCCATAATTGGCATTAACTCGATGGCATTTACGTTTAGGTCTTTAAAATAATCAATCCTATCGATTAGATCTTGATAATTTCTATTGGCATCAAAATCCCGAATCAACACCTCATAAACAACTAAATCTTCCTTTTTTGGTTTTTGAAAATTAGTGACTTGCCATGCATAAGGTGTCTGACCTGTTTGCAAAACAGTGACCTCTCTTTCCTGGCCTGCAGGATATGCAGGGATATTAGGATAGCTGTTTGCAGGTATAAATGGATCATCATAAGGTGATAAAACCAAAGTTGAATATGGATCGGCAGTCTTAACTAAACCAGGAGATCCTGAAATTGGATTAGTGTCAAAAACCCAATACTGATAAGTTTCTATTTGACCAGGAGTCAGACCTGAAATTTCTAACCAATACTTTCCAGTACTTGGGTCACGTTTCATGACATCTGAATTTCCAGGGTTATAATTGTTGAAACTACCAGCTACTTGGATAAATTCTTTTCCAGGAGCACTTAATACCAAGGTTGCTTTAGTTGGATCAGCACCATAATTGATACCATCTTCAACTCCAGCAGGTAAAGCTTCTTCTGTAACAGCAGTTACTACATAGACGTCAAAACTGATTTCTCCGGTATCAGTAGTGCTCGTAGGAGAACCGACAAATTTTACGGTCCCGCTTTCGGTAATATTTGTAAGGGTGGCATTACAGTTTGGAAAACCACAAGTTCCTGTGGTCATGGAAACATCGTTATAAAAGACTTCAAAAGAGCCCATGACAGTAGTTGATCCTTGAAATGCAATAGTAGCAGTTAACGATAAGTTATCTCCAGAATTGATTACTACTGGAGGATTTGAAGGTTGAAGAAGATTAATGCTAACACTACCTACCGGATAAATAAAATCTTCACAACCATTATCTTTTAATTCTTCAGTACCATCTAAATTTCTAAATACAATACCAATTTGTGTAGCAGCACTAGCTTGAGCTGCTGATAAACCATAATAAGTTTCAGGTGTAATTGTAATACTGAATGTACCATCTCCATTGTTTGTCATTTCACCTACACCATCATCTTGTCCCCAATTTCCAACGACACTAAAGCCAAAGGCATTTGAATTATCTCCAATTCCTGAATGCATGTATACCTTAGTAGGATTGTTTAACCCATTACAATTTGTATCCGTTGTATTATTAGTATCAACGGTAATGGTTACAGGTTCGTCAACTTCAATAGTGCCTACACTAAGTGTGACGACTTGTGATTGAGCATAGGAAGCAATAAGACATATGAGTAGTAGTATTTTTTTCATTTTCATAGGAATTAATTAAAGTTTAAAAAAAAGGCTATGACAAAACGCATAGCCTTTTTTTCTAAAAAATTTAAGTTATTCTACCGTTATGGTTAAGTTTCCAGTATCTACCGTAACTGTATACGTTCCAGGTGTACCGTTAAAGAAGAAATTACTGTCACCATCCATGGCATTGGTCAAGTCAGAATCAATTGTGTAACCATTGCCTTCATAAGTTGGATAATTAATTCCAGATGCCCAGTCACTGTTGATAGTGAAGAATCTAAACGCATCATTGGTTAAGGCAACATCACCAGAGTAAACTCCAGCTCCAGTACATGGTAATGCAACAGGAGTGTCCCATGACCAACCAGCGTCAACAACTCCCGCACCAACTAACCACAATTGCTCATATTCACATTGTAATTGCTCAGGACCTAGTGTAATAGTTTTAGCGATATCATCAACCGTTAAGAAGTATGTTCCTGGTGTTCCAACAAATTGGAAATTGCTATCACCATCCATGGCATTTACAAAATTGGAATCAATTGTATAACCATTACCTTCATAAGTTGGATAATTTGTTCCAGATCCCCAATCATTATTTACAGAGAAAAATCTAAAGGCATCGTTTGTAAACTCAACATTACCTGAGTAAGTTCCATTACCAGTACAAGGTAGGGCAACAGGAGTGTCCCAAGACCATCCAGCATCAACAATAGCAGCTCCAACTAACCATAATTGATCAAAATTACAGTTTGGACCAACTACTGGAGGTCCTAATGTGATTGTTTTGGCATCTGTATCAACTTCAATGAAATATTCACCTGGAGTACCAACAAACTGGAAGTTACTATCGCCATCCATAGCATTTACTAAGTTTGAATCAATAGTATATCCAACAGATTGGTAGTAAGGATAATTTAGACCAGAACCCCAATCACCATTAATTTCAAAAAATCTAAAGGCATCATTTACTAAATTGATGTTACCAGAATACTTAGTGCCTTGTAATGGTAATTCAATTGGAGTATCCCAAGACCATCCAGCATCTGCAGCGCCTGCACCAACAACATATAAAACAGGAGCTAATTCAACACTATAAGGTGTTACTGTAATCGTTGTCGCTTGAGAAAAACGCTCCATATTACCACCTTCCATTTCAATTGTTGCCTTAATTCTAAAGTCTAAGGCTCCAGCTTCTTCAGCAGCAAGTCCTGCATTTAGAACAACCTCATTGAATTCTTCATGGGTTTTTGAATATGAAGTTCCTTCTACACTTTCTGAAACAGCCGACGCAAAATCGCCACCATTTTCAACAAATTGAACTTCATAAACAACATCGACAGAACTATTATCGCCAAAATCAGGATCTTCCCAAGTAATATTGATAGCCTCATCATTAGGTGTTGTTTCCAAAAGGATTAATTCAAAAGTACTGTCAGGCGTAAGAATCATTGGAGGAGCTTCAGAATAAGAAGAAACGCTAAAGCTCACACTATTAGAAATCTCAGAACCTGAAGTTACACGCATGAATACTGCAAATGGTTCGAAAGCGTCAGCTCCAGCATTTAGTACAGTATTATTAAATTCAGCAACAGTCATAGAAAATCTATCTGTAGTTGAGGTACCTATAACCATTGGACTTTCAAATAATGGATCTGGAGATAATTCAACCATGTAGCCTCCTGAGCCATCAGTCAATTGATCATTCCAAACAATTGAAAATGCTTCATTGTCTGGAAAGTTGTAATTTAAATTGATGTTAGAGATTGCAGGATCCAAAAGCCTAAATGTAGCTTTAGGAGTCGTTATCTCTAAACTTTCTTCAGTTTCGCACGCTACAAATACAAAGAACAGGCTTAGTATTAACGCGCTAATTTTATAAATTTTCATAGTTTAATTTTTTTATAAGTTTAATGGAATCATGATATATTCTCCTGTAAGATCATTAAACCAGACCTCATAGTCATCTTGGACCACAACAGGAATACTACCACCACCATCGGTTGCTATTCCAGAAAATTCTGTCGAACCTCCCCAAGTGGATCCTGAACTTGTCATGATTTGAATATCACCAGGTTGTAAATTCACACTGCTAACATACCATAAATGGCTATCAAAAGATAATTGAGTCATTGGTGTATCACTTCCAATACCTGAACCTTGTAAAGTCATGCTGCTGTATACAGTAGCTCCAGATTCACTATAAGGTGCAATGGAATAAGTGTTTGATGAGAAATTAATGGTAAATGTGTAATAACCATCTGATTCTATACCAAAACGACCTGGATCACTATCTTGTGTTCCTGGATTTCCAGCAATTGCACCAGAAGTTTCAATAGGGTCGCTTCCATCAGGGTAAGCAGTTCCCCATTGTGGTTGCCATTGTCCTCTAATCTCTAAGATTTTGAATCGACCATCACCTTCTCCTCCTGCACCTTTTGTAAAAAAGCCAGTGTAATTGTATAGATTGCCATTTTCTGCATCTCTAAACAAAGGAGGATTGTTACTATTGTTATTCCAATCTGCTGACGTTCCATTTCCTACTAAATAGTAGTCTTCAAAAGCGTAATTAAAGTAAGGTTGTACTTCGAAACTAATGACATTAGAGCTAACAGGTAGACCGTTTTGCGCTCCAATTGAAGACACTACCCTTGCATATAAAGTGCTGAGTGTAAAAGGAGGTAAACCAGCAGAACCTGCTGATGAGTTCAATTCATTTACAGACAAAGTAGCTGTTGTTGTTCCTGAAACAGAAGTTGCATCTACAGGGTTTGTAAATGCCTGATCAGAAGACAATTGTACTAAGTAGTTCTCAGCTGCAGGTTGTCCATAATTTGCTTCATTCCAGCTAAAAGTAACAGCTGGATTACCTGGATTAGTAGCATCTAAAACAATCGTCGTGACTGGTAATTCTGCTAACGTAATAGGCGTTGTTGGAGTTGCTGTAAATAAATCTGAATCATCTTCACAAGAAATAGTGAAGAGCCCAAGCGTCATTGCAGCAATAAAAAATGTTATATATTTTATGTTTTTCATTGTGTTCAATTTTATTAGTATCCAGGATTTTGAGTCAGGTTTGGATTGGTTGACATACTTAAGTTTGGAATTGGATAAAGATCGAAATGATTTGGAATAGCAATACCATTACTACCATTTCCTTTCCAAGCCCAATTGTAATTACCACCTGTGTACAGACCAAAACGAATTAAGTCTTGTCTTCTGTGTGCTTCCCAGTGTAACTCTCTAGAACGTTCGTCAAGAATAAAACCTAAAGTCAATTCAGAATTAGAAATCATATTAGGGTTGTTAGCACGCATTCTAAGATCATTTATTAAGTCTACGGCAGTATCAATAGTTCCACCACCACCTCTAAGATGAGCTTCAGCGTACATTAAGTGAACGTCTGCTAATCTAAATAATGGAAAATCGGTATCCACAAAGGTTTGATCAATTCCTGCTTGACCTGTTGAAGTCACATTAGAGTACTTTTGGATGATGTATCCTGTATCTCTATCAGAAATATCTACTATTCCAATTGGTCTGTCATCTGAGATGATTGTGTTTCTATCATCATCGATAAAATCACCACCTTGCCATAATTCTGCAAATTCTCTACGAACGCGAAGAGCGCCTCCCCAGCCACCTTCGGCAACTCCAACTTCAGCACCGTTAACCTCAAGACTACCTACAGATCCATTGATCATGACAGTAGTTGGGCCATAATTTTGAGTTGAAAAACCATCAGAAATAATAGGGAATATAATTTCATTTTTAGCAGAGTTGGTATTGTTGTCTGCCATGAAGTTATGACTGTAATTTGTAGCCAATTGATATCCTGAGTTCAACAATTGCTGACAATAGTTCATACAATCAGTATATCTGTTTTCACCAACGTAAACTTCAGCGTTTAGATAAATCTTCGCTAAAATCATATAAGCAACTCCTCGATCAGCTCTACCATATTCATTTTGACCAGCAGGAAGTAAATCATCTTCAATCGCTAATAATTCACTTTCAACAAAATTAAATAATTGAGCTCTATTATATACTGGTAAAACGGCATTTAGTGGATCAGCTTCTGTTGCAAAATTAGCTTTTCCAAATAAATCCATCATGTAGTAGTACGATAAAGCTCTCAATAATCTTGCTTCAGCTCTGTAAGCTACAATTTGTTGTCTAGTAGCACTAGAAACACCTCTACTATCCAATTTTTCTGGAGTAGTTTCTCTCAAGAAATTATTTGCTAAAGCAATAGTTAGGTGAGTTCTACTATACATTCCTAATATTAAAGGGTTTTGAGCTGTCCAAATATTTCTTTGGATTTCTCTAGTTCCTGGGTCATTTTCATACGACCAGATCATTTGATCTGCTGCAAGAGTTTGCATATATAACAACACCCTTCCGAATTGACTTGTACCTGCATCAATACCCGAAATATTAGATGAACCGGCACCTTCTGTTCCTGTTAATGCTAGGTTTGCGTAAACACCAGCAATAACTTGTCTGTAAGCTGCTTCATTTTGATAAAGCTCTTCTCCTAATATGGAATCATCATCATTTGGAGTAATATTTAAATCTTCTTCACAAGAGAAAATTGTAAATACTAATAAAAATGAAATGATACCAATTTGTTTAATTCTTTTTTTCATAGTCTTTTAAAATTTGATATTAGCACCAAGTAATATATTACGAGATCTTGGGTAAATAACGTTGTCGATACCGTTAAATACTTCAGGATCTAAACCACTATATTCTGTTATCACAAATACATTTTGCATACCTGCCCAAATCCTCACAGATTTTAGGATGTCAGAGATGTCTTTAAATGTATATCCCAATGTTATGTTATCCATTTTAAGAAAAGAAGCATTTTCTAAATAAATATCAGATGTAATGACATTTGAAGTAGATTGGAAATTAGTTTCTAAAACAGATGTTGGAATGTTACCTAAAACTGAATTATCTTGAAGCAAATCATATTGTGCTCTTGATGAATTCACGTTGTTGTAAACATAGTTTCCAATGTTGGCTCTTAAATTGAAAGAGAAATCAAAATTCTTGTAATTTAAATTACTTTGGAAACCTAAAATAACGTTTGCATTTGGATCCTCTTTTAAGTAACGATCCTCATCATTGATAATATTATCACCGTTTAAGTCAGCATAAGCTCCTTCAATTGGATTTCCTTGAGGATCGTAAAGTTGTTTAAATACATAAAAAGAGTTTGGAGCTTGTCCTTCTTGAAGTAACTGAATGAAATTACCAGTTCCTCCGCTAATCCCACCTTGGGTGATGTTTGTTCCACTACCAAGACCTGTGACCTCTCTATCTAAAAGTGTTGCGTTAAAATTTAAGTCCCAGTTAAAATTGTCGTTGTTTATTGCATTGTAATCAACTGTAAATTCAAGACCTTGAATTCTCAATTCAGCAACGTTTTGAATGATGCTGTTGGTAAAGTTACTTGCATCACCAACTGGAGCTACAAGTAGCAGGTCTTCAGAATTCTTTTCGAACACGTTGATACTACCGGATACCCTATTATTAAATAAACCATAATCAATACCAAACTCTAGAGTTTTAGTCTCTTCCCATTTAATATCTGGGTTTTGAGGTGAAGGTATTAATGAAGCTATTAATTGGTTTCCAAAGAAGTAACGCGAATTTTCATTACCTCTACGATATTGACTTAAATAAATAGATCTTTCAGCTATGTCTTGCTGACCAGTAAGACCATAACTTGCTCTAAGTTTTAAATTTGAAATTGTTTTAGAGTTTTTAAGAAAATCCTCATCACTAATTCGCCATGCAAGTGCACCTGAGAAAAAGTTTCCGAATTGATTTTCTTCACTAAAACGTGAGGTACCATCTCTTCTGTAAGTTGCAGTAAGTAAGTACTTATCTAAAAATGTTAAGTTGACTCTTCCAATATATCCAAGATTTACAACATCAGGATCTGCAAAACTATCATAAACACTCAATGGGTCTGCTTGGTTACCAGTAGTAAATCCGTTATAGGTAAACCTTTGATATGAATAACCAGCTGTTACATCAGCTTCAATATCACCAAAATCTTTTTTGTAGTTAAAATACCCATCTAAAGACTGGTTTTTTCTGATTTGATATTCCAAATATTTATTGGAATCAACAGGGTCATTAGTTGCAAAAACTGCATTGTTATCTTGATAACCTTGTGTTTGATCGAACCCAAGATTAAGAACGAATCTCAATTCAGGTAAAAAATGGAATTTGTAATCTAAATTAATGTTTCCAAAGAAGCGTTCTGCATCACCACGATTATCTGTTTGTAATAATTGAGCTACAGGGTTAGTAGTCCCTAATAAAAGCTCACCGCTATCACCAAGATGTTGGTAAAAACCACCAAATGGAGAAGATGGATCGTAAACAGGTTGCGTAGGGTCATATTGTAAAGCAGAAGCTATGGCTCCTTCACTAGCAAATCTATTGTCCTCAAAAGCCAAATTAGCATTAACGTTAACTTTTAAATGGTCATCAAAAAAAGTTGGGTTTAATGCTAATGAAAGGTTTCGTCTGTCAAATTGAGATGTTAAAAGCGCTCCTTCTTGATCGGTAACACCGAACGAAAAACGTGCAGGAATAGCCTTAAACAAAGAACCTCTTAAGGTCACATTATGGATGGCCGAAACTGTTTTTCTAAACACTTCGTCTTGCCAGTTTGTATCACTATTGCCTAATTGTGATACAAAAGAACTTGGCAAGTCGCTTGAGTTGATTAAATCTCTGTACTCATCTGCTGAAAAAACGTCAATTCTGTCATTTAGCTCCCCAAAAGTAAACTGAACATCATAGTCTGCACTAAATGTAGATTTACCTTTTTTAGTCACGATGATGATGACACCATTAGATGCACGTGAACCGTAAATAGCGGTTGCGGAGGCATCTTTAAGAACCGTGAAGGATTCAATATCGTTAGGGTTTATGTTTGCTAAAATACTTCTTGAACCACCAACGTTGTCATTAGTGATAGGTAATCCATCGATTACGATCAAAGGGTTGTTAGAAGCATTAATTGATGATCCACCTCTAATTCTAATTTCAGAACCAGAACCTGGAGCACCACTTGTATTAACAGAAATACCAGCGACTCTACCTTGTAAAAGGTTCTCTGGAGTTACAATATTACCTTTCGTGAAATCTTCAGCTGTTACAGATTCAACAGAGCCTGTGGCATCTTTCTTGGTTGTTGTACCATAACCAATAATTACGATTTCATCCAATTGTGCCGCGTCTTCTACAAGGGCTACGTCTATAGTAGATTGATCGCTATAAGTAATCTCTTGTGTTATGTAGCCTAAATAAGAAAATACAAGGACATCTCCTTCGTTAACAGTAATGGAATAATTTCCATCAAAATCGGTCGATGCTCCTGTAGTAGTACCCTTTACAAGAATGTTTACTCCTGGTAAAGGTGATGCGTCAGCTTGATCTGTTACTGTTCCAGTAACTGTTCTTTGCGCAAGCAAAGTAGCAGGTACCAAAATCATAACAAAAATCAAACTATTTAAAAATGTTTTCATACACTATTATTAAGTTAATTTCTAGTTAAAATGTTAGTTATATTTTCACTTCTTGGGTTAAAATTATGTAAATTTTGCGTAAAATCTGTATTAGGTAGATTCTATTCGAAAGACGAAAACGTTTTCGTGTTAAAAACTTTTTCTATTTTAACAGAAATCAATAAAACACAGTCTCACTTTACCAATTTTATAATAAAGTAATATCTTTATTGCCATATAAGGAAATTTAGAAAGCAACCTTTTTTACAAAATACGAAAAAATAAACAAAATCATTGTGAAATATTTGATTTCGTTTTAATCCCATTCTTACATAATTATACAAATGAAACGGAAGGTAACGCTAAAACAAATAGCAAAGGAGCTCGATGTGTCTATTTCGACAGTGTCCAAGGCGCTTAGAAACAGTATCGAAATCAGTGAAGATACACGTCAAAAGGTTCAGGCGTTTGCAAAACTTTACAACTACAGACCCAACAACATTGCTCTAAGTCTGAAAAACAGGAAGACAAAAACCATAGGAATTATAATTCCTGAAATTGTTCACCATTTCTTCTCCAAGGTTATTACTGGTATTGAGCTCGTTGCCAATAATCGAGGTTATAACGTTATTGTAGGGCTTTCTAACGAATCATTTGATAAGGAAGTGATCAATATGCAAATGCTGGCAAATGGCAGTATTGACGGATTCATATTGTCCATATCTAAAGAAACCCTACAACAACAAGATTACCATCATTTTCAAGAAACGATTAATCAAGGAATGCCAATTGTTATGTTCGATCGTGTTGTGCAAGATATTCCTTGTGATAAGGTCATTGTTGATGACATGAAGGGTGCTCAAAAGGCAGTTGAAAAGCTTATTGATAATGGCTGTAAGCATATTGGCTTGATTACAACGATGGACTACGTAAGCGTTGGTCGTTTGCGAACACAAGGCTACTTATTGGCTTTAGAAGATCATAAAATGAATCCTGAAGCTACATTGATTCTAAAAGTAGAGGATAAACTAATGTCAGATGAGCACCTTGATGCTCTCGAAAAGGAAATCCTAAATCTCTTTAAGTCAAATAAAAAGATAGATGGCATATTTGCTGTTAACGAATTGTATGCCGTAACGGCTATGAAAGTGGCTCGGAAGCTTGGGATTAGTATTCCTGAAGATTTACAAATTGTCAGTTTTAGTGATGGTGTGCTTTCAAAACACTCTTCGCCAAGCTTGACAACAGTAAGTCAACATGGTCAGGAGATAGGTGAAAAGGCGGCCCATTTGCTTATCGATCGGTTGGAAATGGACGAAGACGATGTCAATGAAGAGGAGCACTACGAAACTGTGATTATTGAAACAGAACTTATTGAGCGCGAATCCACCAAATCCTAAATTTAACATCCAATAATCAAAAACTTTACTATCTTTACACCTTAATCAAAACTTATATTTTCACTTCTTACCTTAAGTTTTGATAAGTTTTAACGCTTGTCAATAGTATTAATCAATACATACTATTATGAAAAAGCGCACACTTGGTTTCTGGGAAATCTGGAATATGAGTTTCGGGTTTCTAGGGATTCAAATGGGATTTGCCCTTCAAAATGCTAATGTTAGCCGTATATTCCAAACTTTAGGAGCTCATATTGAAGATATTCCTATACTTTGGGTTGCTGCACCTTTAACAGGTCTTATTGTTCAGCCAATCATTGGGTATTTCAGTGACAAAACATGGCATCCTAAGTTAGGACGTCGTAGACCATATTTTTTGGTTGGGGCGATTTTAGCTTCATTAGCCTTATTTATAATGCCGAATTCTCCAATGCTCTGGTTTGCAGCAGGAATGTTGTGGATTATGGATGCATCTATTAATGTTTCCATGGAGCCTTTTAGAGCCTTTGTGGGAGACAATCTGCCAAATGAACAATTGACAAAAGGGTTTGCTATGCAGAGCTTTTTTATTGGAGTTGGTGCTTATGTCGCTTCTAAATTGCCTGAGTTTATGACAGCTATTGGAATTTCAAACACTGCACCTGAAGGTGTCATTCCAGATACCGTAAAGTATTCCTTTTACATTGGAGGTGTTGCGTTTTTAATTGCGGTGTTGTGGACGGTTTTCAAGTCAAAGGAATACTCTCCAGAAGAAATAGCAGCTTTTGAATCTGAATCTGGCGATACAGAGTTTCAGCAAGAAGAAAAAACATTAGAATGGTATAAGAATAATGGAAAATCGCACTTAACTATTGGAGCTATAACAACTTTAATAGGATTGGCAGCAACATATTGCATCTACTATTTTGAGCTAAAGAAAGATTTGTTTGTATTGTCATTAGGTCTTGTGACCCTCGGTGGATTGGCATTGGTCGTTTCGGGTCTTTTTCAACAAAGAAACAACGTCAATAATGGCTTTGTAACCATTATGAATGATTTTCAGTCGATGCCTAAAGTTATGAAGCAATTGGCTTGGGTTCAGTTTTTTTCATGGTTTGCCTTGTTTTCAATGTGGATTTATACCACAGGTGCAATCACTGAACATATTTATGGAACAACCGATACCACAACAGAGGCTTACAATACTGGAGCGAATCAAGTAGGTGCCATGTTCGCAAATTATAATTTGATTGCCGCTATTGTTGCTTTTTTATTGCCATTGGTAGCCAAGAAAACCAGTAGAAAATTCACACACTTTCTTGCACTTGTAGCTGGTGGATTTGGATTGATTTCAATTTATTTTATTTCCGAACCTAGTACATTCATGATTGAATGGCTTCCTATGATTGGAGTTGGTATAGCTTGGGCGAGTATTCTTAGTATTCCTTATGCGATGTTATCTGGAGCTTTGCCTGCCAATAAAATGGGATATTACATGGGCGTTTTTAACTTCTTTATTGTTATACCACAACTTGTTGCGGCTTCAATCTTAGGGTTTTTAGTTTCAAAATTTTTCGGAAATCAACCTGTCTATGCACTTCTTATAGGAGGTGCTTCCATGATTTTGGCAGGTTTAATAGCACTAACAGTCAGTGATAAAGAAACAACAAAAAATGGGTAAAAAAGGATTCATATTTGATCTTGATGGTGTAATCGTTGACACTGCTAAATATCATTTTTTAGCTTGGAAAAAACTTGCCAATAGTATTGGTGTTGACTTCACCGAAACTCAAAATGAACAATTAAAAGGCGTGAGTCGTGTTCGTTCCTTGGAGAAAATATTGGATTGGGGAAACAAGACCTTAACAGAAGAGGAGTTTTCTCAACTCATGGCTAAAAAGAATGAAGACTATCTAAGTTATATCAATAAAATGGATGCTTCTGAAATTCTTCCAAATGTCTCCAAGGTATTGGATTACTTAATCGAGCAACAACAACCTATAGCTTTAGGCTCCGCGAGTAAAAATGCAAAACCAATACTTGAAAAGGTAGATTTATTATCTGCTTTTGATGCTATTGTAGATGGTAATGATGTGTCTAAGGCAAAACCTGATCCAGAAGTCTTTCTAATAGGAGCAAAACTTTTAAATGTGAAACCAGAAGACTGTATCGTTTTTGAAGATTCAGTGGCTGGAATACAAGCGGCTAATGTTGCCAATATGATCTCCATTGGTATTGGTGATCACGATATTCTGCATGAAGCAGATTATAATTTTAAAAACTTTACTGAAATGGATAACACCTTTTTAAAAGGAATTATTTCAGGAACGATCCAAAAAAAACAATAATAACCTATTGTATCAATCAAAATTGATTTAAAGAACTAATGAACAAGAACTATATCATAAAAGATAATTGGTCAATCATCGAAGAAGGATTTGACCCAAAGCATGTAAAGTCTTCCGAAAGTTTAATGAGCTTGGGGAATGGTGCAATGGGACAACGTGCTAATTTTGAAGAACAATATTCGGGAGAAACATTTCAGGGCAGTTATGTGGCTGGCGTGTATTACCCAGACAAAACCAGAGTAGGTTGGTGGAAAAATGGTTACCCAGAATATTTCGCCAAAGTATTAAATGCTGCCAATTGGATTGGAATTGATGTCTATATCAATGACGAACCATTAGATTTAGCTAAATGTAGAGAGGTCAAGGAATTTAGAAGAGAGCTAAATATGAAAGAAGGTTGGCTATCAAGACGTTTTGTTGCGACGCTTCCAAATTTCATTGAAGTGAAGGTCGAAACCAAACGCTTTTTAAGTTTGGACGAAGATGAAGTCGGAGCTATTCAATATAATGTGACTCCAATCAACCAAGATGTCAATATTCGTTTTACGCCATATCTAGATAATGGTATCACTAACGAAGATTCCAATTGGGATGATAAGTTTTGGGATATTTTAAGTGTTGATCATCAGCATGATCAAGCTTACATCGTCTCTAAAACTATGAAAACCCATTTTCATGTGTGTACAGCCATGCAGACCCAAGTGTCTTTAAACGGACAAACACTGCATTTAGACAAAACAGTTAATGCCACAACCGATAAAATAGAGTTTGTTTACAACAAAGAAGTTGGTAAAGGCAATACTTTAACATTAACGAAATTTGGAGGTTATACGTCCGATCGCAACCACGATAAGAACACACTAGTTGAAGTTTCCAAAAACACTTTAGAAAAGGTTTCCGAATTAGGATTTGAAGTGTTGTTGAATAATCAAAAGCAAGCTTGGGCCAAAATTTGGGACATGGCAGATATTACCATCGATGGAGATGTAGCTGCACAACAAGGAATACGCTTCAATATTTTTCAGCTCAATCAAACCTATCTTGGTAAAGATGCACGCTTAAATATCGGTCCGAAAGGATTCACTGGTGAAAAGTATGGTGGAAGTACCTATTGGGATACAGAAGCTTATTGCTTGCCTTTCTACATGGCAACTAAAGATCAAAATGTTGCAAAGAGTTTGTTGGAATACCGATACAATCATTTGGAAAAGGCGATTGAAAATGCCGAAAAACTCGGATTTAAAAATGGTGCTGCTCTATATCCAATGGTAACTATGAATGGCGAGGAATGCCATAACGAATGGGAAATTACCTTTGAGGAAATCCATAGAAATGGTGCCATAGCTTTTGCAATTTATAATTACCATCGCTTCACAGGTGATTATAGTTACATTCCTCAAAAGGGCTTGGAAGTTTTAATAGGCATCGCTAGATTCTGGCACCAACGCGCTAATTTTTCTTCTCACCTTAATAAGTATGTCATTCTCGGTGTTACTGGTCCGAATGAATATGAAAACAATGTCAATAATAACTGGTATACAAATTACATCGCGAAATGGTGTATTGACTATACCTTAGAAAATATCTCAAAAATCGAAAGCGATTATAGTTCAGATTATACAAGAATCATGAATAAGGTCAAGCTTTCTAAAGCAGAGATGGCAGAATGGAAAACCGTTGCAGACCAAATGTTTTTTCCTTACAGTGAAGAGCATCAAGTGTATTTGCAACAAGATGGCTTCCTAGATAAGGAACTTATTACTGTTTCTGATTTGCCAAAAAGTGAACGTCCAATCAATCAGAACTGGTCATGGGATCGCATCTTACGTTCGCCATACATTAAGCAAGCCGATACCTTACAAGGGTTTTACTTTTTTGAAGACCATTTTTCTACGGAAGAATTAGAGCGCCATTTTGATTTTTACGAACCATTTACGGTTCATGAAAGTTCATTGTCGCCTTGTGTACATAGTATTCAGGCAGCTAAGTTAAACCGAATGGAACAAGCCTACGCTTTTTACTTGCGAACTTCAAGATTAGATCTTGATGATTATAATCATGAGGTTGAGGAAGGACTTCATATTACCTCAATGGCAGGAACTTGGATGAGTATTGTTGAGGGCTTTGGAGGAATGCGCGTCGTAGATGATATGCTCTCTTTTGAACCTAAGATTCCTGAACAATGGGAGGGCTATTCATTTAAAATCAACTTTAGAAACCAAATTCTAAAGGTGAATGCGTGTAAAGGACATACGCATTTTGAATTGGAAGGTGATAAGGATTTAAAAATCTTGGTTAATGGTAAACACGTAACCATCAGCCCAAACAGTTTAGTGTCAGTTTAATAAATGAACTTGTAGGCTTTTAGTTTGCAGGTTGTAAAAATAATTTAAGCATGAGTAATACCAAATTCAATAGTTTCGGAATTATGGTGCTGTTATGCCTTGTGTTTACCTGCAAGCAAGCCAATCAAGACAAGCCATCAGAAAATTATAGTTCAAATGAACTGATTGATCAAACAGACATCGATCGTATAGAACCACCAAATTGGTGGACGGGTTTTAAGAATGATAACCTTCAATTGTTGGTGCATCATCCAAATATAGCTGCGTTTAAGCCTTCAATTGATTACAGAGGTGTGTCTATTGAAAATGTTAGTAAAGCTACACAAAGTCAAAACTATGTGTTTATTGATTTGGTCATTTCAGAAAATGCATCTGCTGGAAAATTCAATATTGTTTTCGAAAATGAAAATGGTGACAAGTTAATTGATGTATACGAATTGAAAGAACGCCAAAAGCCAGCTGAAGAATATATTGGGTTTAATAGTTCGGATGCGATTTACCTTATTACACCAGATCGTTTTGCAAATGCCAATCCTTCAAATGATTCTGTTGCAGGTTTAAATGAACAAGGTATCGATAGAACCCATGGTTATAAACGACATGGTGGCGATTTACAAGGAATTATCAATCATTTGGATTATATCGAAAACCTAGGTTTTACTTCTGTTTGGCCTTGTCCAGTATTGACCAACGATATGTATCAAGGGTCTTATCATGGCTATGCTATAACCGATTACTATCAAGTAGATCCTCGGTTTGGAACTTTGGAAGATTATAAAAACCTAGCTTCAAATATTAATGAAAGAGGCATGAAACTCATCATGGATCAAGTTGCTAATCACTGTGGTTTGGAGCATTGGTGGATGAAGGATTTACCGTTTGAAGATTGGGTGAATTATCAAGCCCATTATGAAGCTAATAAAGACAACTGGAACAACGAAGTCGTCATTCGCTCATCACACAGAAGAACAGCGAATCAAGATATGTATGCTTCTGAATTGGATCAAAAGGAAATGAACGATGGTTGGTTTGTTCAAGGGATGCCAGACCTTAATCAACGCAATCCGTTTATGGCACATTACATCATTCAGAATAGTATTTGGTGGATTGAAACCTTACAGCTTGGAGGTATTCGACAAGATACGTATCCATATCCAGATAAGGAATTTATGAGTGATTGGGCTGGAGCCATTATGACCGAATACCCAAATTTCAATATTGTAGGAGAAGAGTGGTCTAGCAATCCGTTACTCATTGCTTATTGGCAAGATGGTCATAACAATGCTGATGGCTATGATTCCAATTTGAGATCTACAATGGACTTCGCCATGCAGGAGATAGTGGTTTCTGGAATCAAAAACCAAGAAACATGGGGAACTGGATTGAAAGAACTTTATGTCGGTTTGGCAAATGATTTCAATTATACGCGCCCTGAAGATATTATGGTGTTTCCTGATAATCATGATATGAGTCGCATTTTTACACAAATGGATGGTGACATTACCAATACAAAAATGGCATTGAGTTATTATGCCGTTTTGCCAAGAATTTTTCAAATGTATTACGGAACGGAAATTCTTATGGACGATTTTGAAAAGCGAGGTGACCATGGTTTGATTAGAACCGATTTTCCGGGTGGTTGGGAAGGAGATAAAGTGAATGCTTTTTCTGGAGACAATTTAGCTCAAGAAAAAAAGGAGATGCAGAATTTTGTAAAGTCACTTATAAACTTCAGAAAGAAAAGTAAAGCGATTCACAACGGTAAAACCATTCATTTCGCACCCCAAAATAGTGTCTATCTATTGGCTAGAGCGAACGATGAAGAAACCGTTATTCATATATTAAATAAAAATGACACACCATATATATTAGATTTAAAACGCTTCAATGAACTCGGGTTGGAAGGAAAAACAATTAAAAATGTATTTTCAGAAGATACCATGACATGGACTGACCAAATGGAACTTGACGGAAAGGGAAGCTACCTATTCACTACAAAACTATAGCTATGAACAAATGGATTTATGTATTGCTGATTTGCACTTTTTTTTCATGTAAGGAAGAGGCAAAAAAGAGTGTTGAAGAACCAAAACAGGATTTAAAATCACTTGCTGGGTTTAAAGAGGTTAAGGATATTCAATTATATGGCGGATCATTATATCGCCTCGAAAGTTATCCTTCTAAATTTATAAAATCAAGACCTGTGGATGTCTGGTTGCCTAAAAATTATTCTGAAGATTATAACTATGCAGTCGTTTATATGCATGACGGTCAAATGTTGTTTGATGCATCACAAACATGGAATAAGCAAGAGTGGGAAGTCGATGAATGGGCTACTAAGTTAGTAGGTGAAGATCTTGTAAAGGATTTTATTGTAGTTGGGATTCATAACATTTCTGACATAAGATGGTTTGATCTATTTCCAGAAAATGCAATTAATTATTTATCTAAAGAGGAACAGGAAAGTTTAGCAGATTACAACGGAAAGTCCGATTACGAATTACAGGGAAACAACTATTTGAATTTCCTGGTTAAGGAATTGAAACCACTAATAGATAAAACCTTTTCTGTGTCTACCGATAAATCTAACACATTTGTAATGGGTTCTAGTATGGGCGGACTGATGTCGATGTATGCTGTTTCTGAATATCCAGACGTTTTTGGTGGAGCTGCTTGTATTTCAACACACTGGGTTGGTGCTAAGCCTGGAGATATAAATCCACTTCCAGAAGCTATTTTTAAATATATGGAAGATCATTTACCTAAAGCTGGTCAGCACAAACTGTATTTCGATTATGGGAATCAAACCTTAGATCAATATTATCCACAATATGCACCAAGAGTCGATGCTATTCTTGAAGCAAAAGGGTATACAAAAGCCGATGCTGTGAACTTGTTTTTTGAAGGTAAAGACCATTCTGAAAACTCATGGAATCAAAGATTGAATAAACCTCTTGTATTCTTACTAGATAAATAATCAATGAAAAAAATAGGATTCATAGTAATTGGGTTTTTGCTGCTTCAAAATATAGTGGCACAAAACACCAAGCGTATTTATCAATCACATATTGAGGAAAACGGACTATTTCAGGTCATTACAAATGATGGAAAATACGTATTTGAATTCTATTCACCAGAAATTCTAGAAACTTCTTTCATACCTAATGGGGAAACTGATCAACAACAATCTCATGCTGTAGTACTTCAGCCAAAAAATGTAAAAACCGATTATTCTTATAAAGCAGATGTTATTACTTATGGTTCTTCTGGGATTTCGGTTCAAATTAAAACAGAACCTTTTCAGATTAGCTATTCCTATCGAGGAAAACCATTGATATCAGAAAAAAGAGGCTACTTCAAGAGTGCGCACCAACCTATGGATATGGTTAGAGGAAACATTGTAGCCGATAGTACCATGAAAATGGAGTTCAATCTTACAAAAAATGAAGTTTTATATGGAGGTGGTGCTCGAGCTTTAGGAATGAATCGTAGAGGCTATCGCTTACCGTTGTTCAATAGAGCACATTATGGCTATGAAACACATAGTGAGTTAATGAATTACACTCTACCCATTGTACTTTCTTCTAATAAATATCTGATCCATTTTGATAATGCACCAATTGGATACTTAGATTTGGATAGTAAAAAAGATAATACCTTAACTTATGAGACGATTTCAGGTAGATCTACTTACCAAATCATTGCTGCTGAATCTTGGTACGATATTGTTGATAGTTATACAGATTTAACGGGGAAACAACCTATGCTACCTCGTTGGGCACTTGGGAACTTCTCTAGTCGATTTGGATATCATTCACAAAAAGAAACCCTTGAGACCATTGAAAAATTTAAGGAAGAAGAAATTCCTGTTGATGCAATTATCTTAGATTTGTATTGGTTCGGAAACGATATAAAAGGGACAATGGGTAATTTGGAATTTTTAAAAGATTCTTTCCCTAATCCGAAACAAATGGTAAAGGATTTACGCACTCAGAATGTGGAAACCATTTTAATTACAGAGCCATTTATTTTATCAACTTCCAATAGATGGAATGAAGCCGTTGAAGCAGATATCCTAGCTAAGGACACCATCGGAAATCCTGCGAGATATGATTTTTATTTCGGTAATACAGGAATCATAGATATTTATAGTGATAAGGGAAATTCTTGGTTTAAAAATATCTATAAAGATTTATCACAACTAGGTGTTACAGGATTTTGGGGTGATTTAGGTGAACCAGAAGTACATCCTAATTGGGTACAACATGCAACGGGATCTGCACCTGAAGTACATAACATCTATGGGCATGATTGGGCAAAATTAGTTAAGGAAGCAAGTTTGGATTCGAAGCCAAACCAACGACCATTTATTTTGATGCGTGCAGGTTATTCAGGTTCTCAACGTTACGGAATGGTGCCTTGGTCTGGTGATGTCAATCGAACTTGGGGCGGATTGCAGTCGCAACCAGAAATTGCCCTTCAAATGGGCATGCAAGGCTTGTCTTATATGCATAGCGACCTAGGAGGTTTTGCTGGAGCAAATCTCGATGATGAACTGTATGTTAGATGGCTTCAATATGGAGTGTTTCAACCTATTTATCGTCCGCATGCACAAGAAGATGTTGCGAGTGAGCCTGTTTTTAGAAGTGACTATGCCAAAATGTTGGCGAAGCAAGCTATAGAGTTACGTTATCGATTATTGCCATATAATTACAATCTTATGTTCCTGAACAATCAGTTAGGAATGCCTTTGATGCGACCATTGTTTTTCGAAGAAGCAGATAACAAGAGTTTAGTAGGTTATTCCACAACATATTTATGGGGAAAGGATATTTTGGTCTCGCCTGTTTTGGAAGCTGGTAAAACAAACCAAAAGATGTATTTTCCTAAAGGACAGAAATGGTTTGATTTTTATACGGATGAAACTGTTGATGGTGGACAAACTAAAACCGTTCAACTTCATGAGAATTCTATTCCTACCTATGTAAGAGCTGGTGCTTTTATTCCGATGGCAAAACCAATGCAAAGTACGAAAGATTATGATGGAGATATCCTCGAGATTCATTATTATTTTGATGACACTGTTCTTGAAAGTTCACGCAAATTTTACAATGATGATGGCCTAACGGTTGAGGCTCATGAGAAAGGTCGTTTTGAAATCTTAGAGTTTGAAGCCGAACTTGAAAAACGTCATCTAGAAATTGAACTGGAAGCAGAAATAGGATATGACTATTCAAAATCATCTAAATCTGTTGATCTGGTCATACACAACATTGAGAGCCAACCTAAACGAATCAAAGTTGGAAAAGACAAAATCAATGGAACTTACGATTCTAACAAAAAAACTTTGAGCTTGAACTTTATTTGGGATACTTCAGAAGAGAAAGAGATCAAAATAAAACTCAATAAATAGTCTAAATGAAACAGCTTAGAATTGCCATATCAATACTTATGTTCATCTGTTTCTTTGGATGTAAAGATGAAGTGCAAAACGTTCAAGAACCTATTAAACGAAATGCAGAAATGAAGAAAAAAGCAGTAGTATATCAAGTCTTTACACGTTTGTTTGGTAACACCAATACAACCAATAAACCTTGGGGAACTATTGAAGAAAATGGTATAGGAAAGTTTAATGATTTTACCGATAAGGCCTTATCTGAAATCAAAAATTTAGGTGTGACTCATATTTGGTATACTGGTGTTCCACATCACGATGTCATTACAGATTATACGCAATATGGAATCTCAAATGATGATCCCGATGTGGTCAAAGGACGAGCAGGTTCACCTTATGCGGTCAAGGATTATTATAATGTCAATCCAGATTTAGCAGTGAATGTCGATAAACGATTGGAGGAATTTGAAGCTTTAATCGAACGTTCGCATAGTGCAGGTTTAAAAGTCATAATCGATATTGTGCCTAATCATGTCGCCCGAAATTACAAGAGTTTAACCAATCCTGAAGGAACTACCGATTTTGGTGCTGAAGATGACACGTCGCTTACTTATGCTGTCAACAATAACTTTTATTACAATCCAGGAGAAGCATTTAAGGTGCCAGAATGGCGACATGGTTACCAGCCTTTAGGAGGAGAAAACCATCCTATGGCTGATGGTGAATTTGATGAAAATCCAGCGAAATGGACAGGCAACGGTTCTCGTGCTTCACAGCCTGATATGAACGATTGGTACGAAACGGTTAAAGTCAATTATGGGATTTCTCCTGACGGAAAAAAGGATTTTGCTAAATTACCTGATACATATGAAAATGAATCCTGCACTTCCCACTATGAGTTTTGGAAAGATAAAACCGTTCCGAGCTCATGGATAAAGTTTAAGGATATTGCTTTGTATTGGCTTGAAAAGGGTGTGGATGGATTCCGTTATGATATGGCTGAAATGGTTCCTGTCGAGTTTTGGAGTTATATGAATTCCCATATCAAAATGAAAAATCCTGAGGCTTTTCTCTTGGCTGAGGTTTACAATCCCAGTTTATATCGCGATTACATCAAGAAAGGTAAAATGGATTACCTCTATGACAAAGTACAACTCTATGATACCCTAAAACATGTGATGCAAGGTCACGGAAAGACCGATAATCTACCTCCAATTTTTGAAGAGCTTTCAGATATTGAACATCACATGCTCCACTTTTTGGAAAATCATGACGAACAACGTATTGCCAGTCCAGATTTTGCTGGTGATGCTCTTAAAGGTAAACCAGCCATGGTGGTTTCTGCAACAGCTACTACGAGTCCGACGATGGTATATTTCGGACAGGAATTTGGTGAGCCAGGAGCTGAAGATCTAGGCTATGGTGATCCAACACGCACCTCTATTTTTGATTATGGTTCGGTACCGAGTCTAGTTCGCTGGGTCAATGACAAAAAGTTTGATGGCGGACAATCAACTAAAGCAGAATTGGAACTTCGCGATTTCTACAAACGTTTGTTGAACTTTACTATTAACAGTTCTGCTTTAATGGGTGAGTACCAAGATATTCACCTTTTTAATCAACAACACACAGAATGGTACAATGACAAAGTGTTGTCTTTTGTGCGTTGGTCGGAAGAAGAGCAATTGATTATAGTTTCAAATTTTGATACTGAAGGCACTTTCGGATTTGAACTACAGTTGCCAGAAGAGGTGGTTTCTAAGCTACAATTGAAAGATGGCAGTTATGATGTTGAAGACCAATTGTATCATAATTATTCCTCAAAACTAAAAGTTGCGGATGGAAAAGCTCAAATGCGTATCGATATAAAACCATTAGAATCATTCATACTTAAAATAAAGTAATCATGAAAAAAAGTATCCTCACCATTTTTATCATAACGGCATTTTTTAGTTGTAAAGACAATAAAAATAAAGATGAAATTAAAGAGATTCCTGAAGAAGCCATGGTCTTTTCACCTATTTCAACTAGTGATATGGAAAACGCTATCATTTATGAAGCTAATATTCGTCAATATTCACCAGAAGGAACTTTTCAGGAATTCACTAAAGACATACCTCAATTAAAAACATTGGGTGTTAAAATAATTTGGTTGATGCCTGTTTTTCCTATTTCAGAAACAAAACGAAAAGCAACAGGTGGAACAGATAGTAAGTTTGCTTCTGATTTCCCCGAAGAAGAACAAGCAAAATATTTAGGAAGTTATTATGCCGTGTCCGATTTCACAAAGATAAATCCAGAGTTTGGAACCATTGAAGACTTTAGGGCTTTGGTACGAACAGCTCATGATAATGGTATCTATGTTATTCTAGATTGGGTGCCAAATCATACAGGTTGGGATCATGAATGGATTAAAAACCATCCAGAGTATTACACCCAAAATGAAGCTGGTGAAATTATTCATCCTGAAGGAACAGATTGGACAGATGTTGCCGATCTTAATTATGACAATCAACATATGAGGAAAGAAATGATTGACGATATGCTGTATTGGATTACTCAAGAAGATGTTGATGGTTTTAGATGCGATGTTGCAGGTTCGGTACCTATGAATTTTTGGGAGAAGGCGATTCCAACGTTAAGAAATAAGAAAGATATCTTCATGTTAGCAGAAGCATGGGAGCCAGAACTTCTCAAAGAAAATTTATTCGATATGGCTTATGGTTGGGAAGGTCACCACCTAATGAACGATATGGCAAAAGGCGAAAAGAACATAAAGGATTTTGATACCTACATTCAAAAAGTGTCTAAAGATTATGCCAGTGATGACATCCTAATGAACTTTATAACCAACCATGATGAAAACTCCTGGAATGGAACCATTAAGGAACGAATGTCTGATAAAAAAGACCTCTTTACAGCATTGTATTATACCATGCCTGGAATGCCTCTTATTTATAGCGGACAAGAATATGATCTAGACCACAGGCTGAAGTTTTTCGAAAAGGACTCCATTCCAAAATCAAAAGGCAATTATTTTGATTTATTAAGGAGATTGGGCGAGCTTAAAAATACAAATGATGCTTTAAATGGTGGAAAAAATGCAGCATCATTTAAACTCATAGAATCTAAAGAGCACATTTTAATGTTTAGTCGAAGTAAAAATGGAAATACCGTTTATTTCGTTGGAAATTTTTCAGATGATGCCGATAATATTTCAATGCCTGAAGGTACCTTTAAAGATTTTATGTCGGAAGAAAAAATAGAGCTCAACGGAGATGCTTTCAAAATTGAGCCTTGGGAATACAAAATTTTAATACAGCAATAATATGTATCGACACCTATTTGTGATTTTACTGGCAACTATGATGTTGAATTGTAAATCAAAGGACAATACTCAAAATACAAAACAAGATACTCCTTTTGTTTGGGAAGGTGCTAACGTTTATTTTCTGTTGACCGACCGTTTCAATAATGGAGATACATCTAATGATGTCAATTTTGATAGAACTAAGGAAACAGGAAAATTACGTGGCTTTGAAGGTGGTGATTTAAAAGGAGTTACTCAAAAGGTCAAAGAAGGTTATTTTACCGATTTAGGAATCAATGCCATTTGGATGACACCAGTTGTAGAACAAATTCATGGTGGAACAGATGAAGGTACAGGTGTTACCTATGGATTTCATGGCTATTGGACAAAAGATTGGACACGTATTGATCCCAACTATGGAACAAAAGAGGATTTACATGAACTTGTACAAGAGGCTCATAAAAGAGGTATTCGTATTCTTTTGGACGCAGTTATTAATCATACTGGACCTGTAACCGATAAAGATCCTGTGTGGCCTGAAGAATGGGTTCGAACCGATAAACAGTGTAGCTATGACAATTATGAAAATACAGTAAGTTGTACATTGGTTGCTAATTTACCAGATATTAGAACTGAAAGCAATGAGGATGTAGATTTGCCACCACAATTGGTTGAAAAATGGAAAGCAGAAGGTAGATATGAGCAAGAAGTTGCAGAATTGGATGCATTTTTTGAACGTACGGGTCATCCAAGAGCACCGCGTTTTTACATCATGAAATGGCTAACCGACTATATTACTGAATTTGGAGTTGACGGTTACAGATGTGATACTGTAAAACATACTGAACCTTACGTTTGGGAGGAGTTTAAGAAAGAATGTAATTATGCTTTTGAATCTTACAAAAAAGACAATGCTGATAAAATTTTAGACGACAACGATTTTTATCTTGTTGGTGAAGTTTATAATTACGGGATAAGTGGTGGAAAAATGTTTGATTATGGTGATAAAAAAGTGAATTATTATGATAACATGTTTACGGCACAAATCAACTTCGAATTTAAATGGAATGCGAAAGACAACAATTATCAAAACTTATTTAGTAGGTATTCTGGAATTTTAAACAATGAATTGAAAGATTTTGGAGTGCTAAACTATTTGAGTTCCCATGATGATGGAAGTCCTTTTGACGCCAAACGAGTCAAACCTTATGAATCCGCTAATAAACTCCTATTGTCTCCTGGAACATCTCAAGTGTATTATGGGGATGAATCGGCTCGGTCTTTGGTTGTTGAAGGCACAAATGGAGATGCTACCTTACGTTCGTTTATGAATTGGAGCGCCATCAAAAATGATGCTAAGACGAAGTCTGTTTTAGAGCATTGGCAAAAATTGGGTAACTTTAGAGAACAGCATCCTGCGATAGGTGCAGGTGTGCACACATTGTTATCAGCAAAACCATATTATTTTTCTAGAACCTATAGTAAAGGAGATTTTGTAGACCAAGTCGTTATTGGTTTAGATGTAAACAAGGGAACTAAAACCCTTGATGTGTCAAAAGTATTTAAAAACGAAACACTATTGCATGATGCCTATTCTGGAAAATCAGCAGTTGTAGAGAATGGCAAGGTGTCATTTGATACTGAGTTTAATATGTTATTATTAGAAAAAAGATAAGTATGAAATTTAAATACATATTACTGCTCTTAAGTATAGCAATCTGTTCTTGCTCAAAAGAAGAAGCTCAAATTCTTCAGGTGACGTCACCAAACTCTGAAGTTGTTATAAACTTCAATGTGAGTAGAAGCGGGAAACCATTTTATACGGTTAATTTCAAAAATAAAGTAGTAGTTGATACCTCCTATTTAGGATTTGATTTCAAGGATGTTGAGGATTTTAGTGAAAACTTCAACATAAAAAACACCTCTACAAGAAGTTTTAATGAAACGTGGCAAATGCCTTGGGGAGAACAGCTGGATGTTGTCAATAATTATAATGAACTAAAGATAGAACTTGAGGAAAATAAAGACTCTCCACGTTTAATGAATCTCGTTTTTAAAGTGTATGACGATGGAATAGGTTTCAGATATGAATTCCCTGAACAAGACCACTTTAAAGGAGAAGTTTTTATCAATGATGAACATACAGAATTCAATCTTAATGAAGATTACAAAACTTTTTGGATTCCTGGCGATTGGGATATATATGAACACCTTTATAACACCACGAAACTATCTAAAATTGATGCTAAAAAATATGAAAACCATAAAGACTTAGCACAAACCGATATTCCTGAAAATGCTGTCAATACGCCTGTGACTATGGTCGGCAGTAATGGTTTGCACTTAAGTTTTCATGAAGCAGCTTTGGTAGATTATTCAGGAATGACTTTAATGGTTGATACCGATAATCTAGACTTAAAAAGTAATTTGGTTGGATCTAGAAATACAGATTATAAAGTCAAAAATACAGTGCCGTTTCATACGCCTTGGAGAACCATTCAAATTACGGATAATGCGCCTGATTTAATTGAATCTAATTTGATTGTGAATCTTAATGAGCCAAACAAATTGGGAGACGTATCATGGTTTACACCTATGAAATACACAGGTGTTTGGTGGGAAATGCATTTAGGAAAATCCTCATGGGATTATGGGATGACACAAAACATGAATACATGGACCGATACTGGAGGAGCACATGGTAAACATGGTGCCACTACTGAAAATGTGAAACGATTTATTGATTTTTCTTCAAAAAATAGTATTGGAGGTGTACTGGTCGAAGGCTGGAATATAGGTTGGGAACATTGGATCGGTTTTGAAGATCGTGAAGGTGTTTTTGATTTTGTGACACCTTATCCAGATTATGATTTAAATGAGGTCGTTCGCTATGGAAAGGAAAAAGGGGTGCAAATTATTATGCATCATGAAACTTCTGCAGCAACTGAAACCTATACGAAGCAACAAGATACCGCCTTTGCTCTTATGAAGAGTTTAGGTATCCATTCAGTCAAAACAGGATATGTTGGGAAAATCTTACCTAAAGGCGAATTCCATCATGGTCAGTATATGGTGAACCACTACAATAGCACTGTTGAAAAGGCAGCAACGTATGAAGTAGCCATAAACGCTCATGAACCAATCAAGGCTACGGGATTAAGACGAACTTATCCAAATACAATTTCAAGAGAGGGATTACGTGGACAAGAATTTAATGCATGGGCAAGTGATGGAGGAAATCCTCCTGAACATCTTCCTATTGTAGCTTTTACAAGAATGCTGGCTGGACCAATTGACTTTACACCAGGAATTTTTAATATAAAATTTGACGAGTACAAAAAGAATAATCAGGTCAATACGACATTGGCACAACAACTGGCACTTTACGTCGTAATTTATAGTCCGATTCAAATGGCAGCAGATTTAGTAGAACATTACGAGGCTAATCCAGAGCCACTTCAATTCATAAAAGAAGTAGGTGTAGATTGGCAAACTACTAAAGTTCTAAATGGGGAAGTTGGTGATTATGTGACTATTGCACGAAAAGAGCGTCAAACAGATAATTGGTTTTTAGGAACAATTACCGATGAGAATGCGAGAAACATTACCATAGATTTTGACTTTTTAGATGATAATCAAGAATATGAGGCTACAATCTATAAAGATGGTGATGAAGCTCATTGGGATAAAAACCCGTTGGATATTAAAATCGAAAAGATGACAATTAATAAAAGCTCCAAACTAACACTTGAACTTGCCGAAGGAGGAGGTGCTGCGATAAGTTTAATTAAAATGTAGGATTATGAAACAGTTTTTTTATGTTGTTGCTTTTATGTGTACAACAATGCTATACGCTCAAGTAGGTATTGGCACAAATACACCTTTGAGTACGTTGGACTTGAATGGAAACTTATCGGTTAAACATGTTGCACTTACTGGTGCTGCAGCGCCAACACTTATTGATGATGGTGTATATATTTCGTTGATTCCAACTGCAAATGATCAAGAGTTTCAACTACCTGACCCGAGATCTTATCCTGGTAGAGTGTATATTATTAGAAATGTCCAAGATACCATTAATGCCGATGTAACAATTGATCCCACAGCACTTGCCGCTGGTGTTTTATTTTTTGCTGGAGATAGTAGCACAGGTTATGCTGGACCCGTTGATATGGATACTGCCATTGGTGGAGGAAACCGAACAAAAACCCTTATTTTTATAAGTGATGGCTCTAATTGGACCTATGGTATTTTAGGGTTTTAGTTGTCTTCAATTTTACTCATTCCTATTCAACCTTTGTAACATTTTTTACGTAAGTAAGTCTAAGTATTACCGACTTAACTTTTAATTCGTAAATTTATATGTTCATAGGAGAAAGCATGAATGACTTAAATGACAACTTAGAGTCACCACTGAAGCTATTGGTTAGCTTTAGTAAGCTTCTGGACCATTATGAAAAACTTATTAAAAGTGATAATGAGTTTTTGGCTGCCAAAGCAAAACGAATTCTTAAAACAGCTGAGGCCTACCCGGTTTTAAGAGAAGGATTCAGTAACGTCTCTACATTGAAAGAACGCGAGAAGGAAATTGAGATCATCCTCCAAGATTCCTTTAGTCCTGTCTTAACTAATAATGAAATTAAAACGGCTTCGGTTCCGTTTCACAATCTTATTTTCAACTCTTCAGAACGTTTCAAAAATATCATTAACGAAGCTGGTAAAGATTTTGAATTGACAATCAAAAACATGCCTGATGAACATAGGTATATTATAGCTTGTACTATTATTCTCAAATTCTGCTATGGCTTCAGCTTAAATTTCAGACGACCATTTTATTACGAAATACCTGATAAAAATGGTATTATGCAATACTATAAGATTTTGTATAATGCTGATTTTACTGAAATTATTCCAACCGAAAATGCTCCTAAGATCACCCAAGACGATGTAGATTTATTACTGGATAATTTTGATAATATTGAGTTGTGGAAGGAAAAATTTCCAAGAAATAGTTACATCTTCAAAGGCTTTGTGATTTCCAATATTTTTAATGTCACTGATGACCAAGCGATTTCCAACATTAAAGCGGCCTTAATTGCTGAAGATAAAAGGCAGAGTAAAGGGTTTATGAGTGATTTTCAAGATATTTTCACTTCATTATTAGGCTTAAACGATGTTAAGGTAGGGTTCTCAATTTACAATGCTCGTGAAGATCGTTTTGAACGTGTTTATGGTGTTGATATGAATAGCTTTCTTCTTGATCATGAGGAATCGGAAAACTGCTGTACAGCACTTTGTAAAGCATCCTATAAAAGACTATTGAAAGAAAAAACGTTTTACTCTATTTCTGATGTAGACAAATTTTATGAGCAGTCTAAAGGAGAGATGCCCCAAATAAAAAAATTCAAGGATCAAAATATTAAAAGTGCCATTTTAGCACCTATAGCCAACGAAGATGGTTTGATGGGTGTTCTAGAATTGGTTTCTGAGATTCCAAAAGCATTAAATAGTATTGTTGCCAATAAGCTCAATGATGTAATGCCATTTATAATCTCTGCGGTGGAACGCTCTAAAAATGATGAGGCAAATCGTATTGAAGCGATCATACAACAGGAATGTACCTCTATACATCCAAGCGTTCATTGGCGCTTTGAAAAGGAAGCAAGAAAGTTCATAAAAGATCAACTTAATGGTAAAGAGCCAAACTTTAACAAGATAGCTTTTGAAGATGTGTATCCGTTGTATGGACAAATCGATATCAAAAAATCTTCCCAAGCTAGAAATTTAGCGACTCAAAAAGATTTGAATATTCAGCTTAATAGTATAAAATCTATTGTTGAGGAGGCTTTGAAAATAGAAAACTTGCCCGTTTATGAACAATATCTTTATCAAATAAATACTTATATTAAAGACTTGGAATCCAATTTCCAAGTAGATAGTGAGCAGGTGATATCCTCTTTTATTAAAGAAGAGATTGATCCGTTACTTGATCACTTGACTAAGACCAACAAGCTCACCGATCAAGTGCAATCGTATGTTGATATGATTGATCAAAAATCAGAATTATTATATGATCATAGAAAGCAATATGATGAGACAATTGCATTGATCAATAAGGAAATGGCTTCGCTTTTAGATAAAAAACAAATTGAAGCGCAAGCGATGTATCCTCACTATTTTGAGCGTTTTAAGACTGATGGTGTTGAGCACAATATGTACATTGGAGAATCCATTACTAAGGAAGAAAGTTTTAATCCGGTTTATCTTTATAATCTTAGACTTTGGCAATTACAGGTGATGTGCGATATGGAAAATGCATTCTACTTGATGCAGTCCCAATTTCCAATGAAACTAGACGTGGCATCAATGATTTTGGTTTTTAATCAACCGTTGTCGATTAGCTTTAGAATGGATGAAAAACAATTTGACGTTGATGGAACGTACAATGCCAGATATGAAATAGTCAAGAAACGAGTAGATAAAGCGTTCATTAAGGGAACTAACGAGCGCATTACCCAAAAAGGGAAAATCACCATTGTGTATTCAAATAAAAATGATGAAACAGAATACCTTAGGTATGTTAGCTTCCTTCAAGCAAAAAAACAACTTCATGATGATGTTGAAATCTTAGAATTGGAAGACTTACAAGCAGTTACAGGACTGAAAGCTATTCGTGTAAGTGTATTGTATCACAAGAAAAGCAACGATAAAAATTTCTATACTTACGAAGATTTAATAAAAGAACTCGAATCATAAATTCCAAGTATAGGATCACTTGCTAAATCCTCAAAATCAGACCTTGAATTTAAAGTTGTAGGTACGGGATCATCAGGTAGTACATCCTCAATTTCTGCACCATTGGTTTTTAAGGCTATTCCGAAGGAAATCACAGAGATAACCATGCCAATCATAAAAATGGTGTAGGTAATTCTTAGGATTCTGTATTTGCGCTCTAATACTTTACCCAAAAAATACAAGTCCTTAGTTAAAGAACTATAAACATATTTTTTGTCTTTTAGAAGTTCATCAATAGCCCATTGGTATTCTTCCAATTTCATTTTATGGAAATTACCAAAAAAGGTTAAATTCACTTTTTTATCCCTTACATCCTCCTTGGTAAACTCTCCACTGGTCACATTCGGTCTTGTGGCAATAATTGAAAGAATCATTGATATCACACAAGACAAGGTAAAAATAGCTGTTGGATACACCAAATAAGGATTGGTGTCTAACTTTGAAATGAGGTTTGCCAAAACTAAAGAAATAATAATGGCATTCACAGAAAGTAAGATATTTGCTTTTGTATCTGCAATATCACTTAGCTTAATATGGTTTCTCAATGCCACCCGATAAAAGGTTTGAATACCTCTTTCCGGACTTTCATTCTTGTATTGGGCTTTATATTGAGCTTTTAATCGCTCGCGCTTTAATCGTTTTTTTTGTTTTTTCTTTGCTTTTAGAAGCTTCGAGAGATTTTTGTCCTTTCTAGGCTGCCATTCACGCAAGGCATAATCGGTATAAAACTGATGTTTTTTTGAAAGTACATTGATATTTTCATCACGCCATTCTGAAGGAGAGAATACTTTTTCATCCCGAAGCTCAAGCTCTTTTCTTAAAAATTCACTAGCTTCCTCAAAGTATTTCTTGCCAAAATGAGAGGCGTCGGCATCTCGAATGATTCTACCCAATTCGGTAGAAGGCTGGTCTTTGAACTTGGTCTCCATAATACACTTGCCAACAGCTTCAATGGTAGATTTATCAACACTGTTTTCTTCCAAAAATTTTGTAGCAATAACCACACTTTTCTCTTCATGATGGTCAGCACCTTCAATATATCCTGTATCGTGAAATAATACAGCTAACTCAAGTATCTTAGCATCGTTTTTTGAAATTTCAGAGTTTTCAATAATTTCTCTTAAACTTTTTAATACGCGTTCGGTATGCTTGTAATTATGATATAGATATTTTGGATCTAATTTGTTCTTAAACAAGTCGAACACATACGTCTCCGCTTTAGAAATGAGTTTGTCCATATTTACTGGGTGATTTTAAGTAAAAATACTAAACTTTAGTTAATGTAAAATAAGCCTTTTGATTTTATCGTAAATTTATGTTAAGCTTGAGGGAAAAGTTAGTTTTTGAGTTTAATTCAGACTAAATAACATAAAATTTTAAACAATAAATCAATTTATGCTTACTTGGAAAGATGTCATCAATTTTTCGGTCAATGGAAATCTAGCACCAAATAGACGTGTTGAAAAAACGGAAACAGAATGGAAAGCACAATTAACACCTGAGCAATATCGAATTACTAGACGAAAAGGAACCGAAGCTCCTCATAGTGGAGCTCTTTGTAAAACGTATGATGAAGGCCAATATAACTGTATCTGTTGCGACGCGCCTTTGTTTGATTCGACCATTAAATTCAGTTCTGGTACTGGTTGGCCAAGTTTTACACAACCTATTACTGTAAATGCGATACAATACAAAAAAGATAATTCCTTCGGAATGGTTCGCGTTGAAGTGATGTGCAATACATGTGATGCCCACTTAGGTCATGTCTTTCCAGATGGTCCAGAGCCAAGTGGTTTGCGGTATTGCATCAATTCAGAATCTATGAAGTTGGTAAAGGAGGTTGTTGATGGACACTAAACTAGAAGTCGCGACGCTTGGTGGTGGTTGTTTTTGGTGTACGGAAGCGGTATTTCAGCAAGTTAAAGGTGTTGAAACCGTAATTTCAGGTTTTTCAGGTGGAACAGTTCCAGGACATCCAACCTATCGTGAGGTATGTTCCGGACTTACAGGTCATGCTGAAGTAGTACAAGTTTCATTTGATGCAAATGTGATTTCCTATGAAGATATATTGGTCATTTTTATGACCACTCATGATCCTACGTCTTTAAATCAGCAAGGAGCAGATCGAGGGACTCATTACCGTTCAGTAATATTTTATCATGATGATTCTCAAAAAGAGATTGCAGAAAACGTCATTATTAATCTTAAGCCCTATTATGAACATCCAATAGTGACTGAGCTTACTGCCTTCAAAGCTTTTTATGAAGCCGATCAGTCACATCAAGATTTTTATAGAAACAATCCAAATCAAGGCTATTGTAATTACGTAATAACACCAAAATTGATGACCTTGAGAAAACTTCATGCTGATAAGCTTAAATAAGCTGAAGATTTACGTAACTTATAGACTTCATTTTTTGAGGTTTTATAAACGTTTATATGAAAATAAACCTAAAGCATACATTTATTGAGGAACTTCCAGCCGACTCTAATACGCAAAATACAAGGCGCCAGGTAAAGGAAGCTTGTTTTTCGTATGTGCAACCCAAACCTACAAAAGATCCTAAATTAATACATGTTTCTGATAAAATGGCTTCGGCTTTAGGGTTTTCTGAAGCAGATATCAAAAGCCAGTTGTTTCTTGATGTTTTTACTGGAAACAAAGTATTTCCAAACACAAAACCGTATGCCATGTGTTATGGTGGGCACCAGTTTGGGCATTGGGCAGGTCAACTAGGTGACGGACGAGCAATTAACCTTTTTGATATAGAAAATAAAACCCAACAATGGACACTGCAACTTAAAGGCGCAGGTGAAACACCTTACTCGAGACAAGGGGACGGACTAGCAGTTTTGCGTTCTTCCATAAGAGAATATTTGTGTAGTGAAGCCATGTACCATTTAGGTGTGCCAACCTCTCGAGCATTATCATTGGCACTCACAGGAGATGAGGTTTTGAGAGATATGTTATATGATGGTAATGCTGCCTATGAAAAAGGGGCTATTGTGACAAGGGTTGCTCCATCATTTTTGCGTTTTGGTAGCTATGAGATTTTTGCCGCACGGCAAGACTTCAAGACTTTAAAAATCTTGGTCGACTATACGATAAGGCATCATTATTCCCATTTAGGGAAACCATCAAAAACAACCTATACGCAGTTTTTTGAAGAGGTTGTGCAGCGAACTCTAGAAATGATTATTCACTGGCAACGTGTTGGATTTGTTCATGGTGTGATGAACACAGATAATATGTCTATTCTCGGCCTAACAATTGACTATGGCCCTTATGGATGGCTTGAAGGCTTTGATTTTGGTTGGACGCCTAATACTACAGACCTTCAGAATAAAAGATACCGATTTGGAAATCAGCCTAATATGGTGCTTTGGAATTTGTATCAATTAGCCAATGCTTTATATCCCTTAGTTGAGTCTGCAGAGCCTTTTGAAAATAGTCTCGAAACTTTTAAATCTGATTTTGAAAGGAGATCACTTGAAATGATGAAATCAAAGATAGGCCTTAATATGTATGATGCAAAAGATGAATTACTTATAAAAAGCCTTGAAGATTGCTTGCTGTTATCTGAAACAGACATGACTATATTTTTTCGGCAACTAGGTAATTTTAAAAAGGGTAGTGCTTCCAAGGGATTGGATTTTGTTAAAGACGCATTTTACAGTCCACAAGAAATTTCAGACAGCATAGCACAACAATGGAGAGATTGGTTTGAACGCTATGATTTCAGATTAGAGAAGGAAACGATTTCAGACAAAGAACGTAGGCTTGGTATGAATGCTGTAAATCCAAAATATGTACTCAGAAATTATATGGCTCAAATGGCCATTGATGAGGCAGATAAAGGAAATTATAAGTTAATCGATGAACTCTATCAAATTCTTAAAAAGCCTTATGCAGAACAAAAAAACCATGAAAAATGGTATGCTAAACGGCCAGATTGGGCTCGTCATAAAGTAGGATGTTCAATGTTATCTTGTAGCTCATAATATGAATCAAATGAAAAAGCTTATATTATTAGTACTGCTTTTTTGTCCAATTCTTATCATTTCACAAGAAGTAATGACAGTAGATACAACTGCCACTCGTACTATTAATGGAACGATAGATCAAATGCTTAAAATTGTTAATGGCGAACCAAATAAGTTAAGAAATTGGGCAGCTTTCAGAAAGTTATTTTTACCTTCAGTTCGCTTTACGGTTGTTCACGATGGCTCAGAAAAATCTTTTGAATCGGCCAATTTAGAGGAAATGATTGAATTCATGAAAGATGACTATTATGATAACGGTTATAAAGAAATATCCGTTCATAGAAAAGTTGATCAATATAATGGGATTTCCCAAGTGTGGGAAGTTGTGAAGCATATTGAACCTGATGGTACTGAAATTATGGGTTTAAACAGTTATCAGCTTATCTATTCGGACCAGCGATGGTGGATCAGTAATTTGATCTGGACCACAGAGGTGGATGGCAAACCTATTCCAAAAAAATATTTAAAAAATTAAAACGTGTTAATGAAAATCAAAACCCAACCAATAGAAACAAATCAATTTAACATACATCTTAGTAAGCACATCATTAAGCTTACTATTATCAGTTGCTTTTTTGTGTTGCTCAATGCTTGTGCTACACATAAAGCACAATACAAAAATGAAGATCTTAAGGTCCAGCCTTTACCTGATAAAGAAATAGATCAAGTATTTTATCTTGTTGGTGATGCTGGAAAATCTCCTGAAGGAAGCATGTCAAAAGCACTAACCGCTTTCAATAACCATATAAAAGATAAAAACACTAAAGATGATTATGTCATTTTTTTAGGAGATAATATTTATCCAGCTGGACTGCCCGATAAAGATAATAAACACAGAAAAGAAGCGGAAAATGCACTAGATGGACAAATAAAATCTGTTAAAGGGTTTGAAGGGGAAGTCTTGTTTATTCCAGGAAATCATGATTGGTATACAGATGGTCTTAAAGGACTCAAGCGACAAGAAAAATATATAGAAGATGCTTTAGGCAAAAATACATTTCAGCCCGAAAATGGTTGTCCGCTAGAGGATATCGATATTGGAGATAACATTAAACTAATTGTCATAGATACACAATGGTATCTAGAGAATTGGGATAGGAACCCTACGATTAATGATGAGTGTGAGATAAAAACCAGAGAACGCTTCTTTCAAGAGCTTGAAGGAGAAATAAAAAAGGCACAAAACAGAACGATTGTACTTGCTATGCATCACCCAATGTACACCAATGGGATTCATGGCGGACAATACAGTTGGTCAAAGCATATTTTTCCAACACAAGAAGATATTCCTGTTCCAATACTTGCCTCATTAATTACTCAAATTAGAACCCAAGGAGGTGTGTCGATTCAAGATCGTTATAATGAACGTTATAATGAACTAATGAAACGTATCGAGACTTTAACATATGATACCGATCGCATTGTTTTCGTTTCAGGTCATGAGCACACTTTGCAGTACATTGAAAATGAAAATACCAAACAAATTGTTTCCGGTTCTGGTGCCAAGGAATCTTATGCGGCTTTAAAAAATAATGGGTTGTTTTCTTATGGAAAGCAAGGTTTTGCTGAATTGAAAATCTACAAAGATGGTAGTACTTGGGTGCAATTTTATGGTGAAGAAAACGGACAACCAATTCCGCTTTTTACACATCAAGTCCTCAAGAAAATTGAAGAATATGATCTTTCATCACTTCCAGATAGCTTTCCAAATGAAGTCGAAGTGTCTGTTTATGATGAAGAAGAAACCGATAGAACAGGTTTCTTTGAAACCATTTGGGGAGAACGGTATCGCGATGTCTATTCTAGAAAAATCACTGCTAAGGTTGCAACTTTAGATACACTTTATGGTGGATTGGAGGTCGTGAGACCAGGTGGTGGACATCAAACACGATCAATTAGGTTAAAAACAAAAGATGGTCGTGAACTCAATATGAGAGCACTTCGCAAAAGTGCTACGCAATACCTCCAAACTGTACTGTTTAAAGAAGATTATGTTCAAGAAGAGTTTGAGAAAACAGCTATTGAAAGCTTGATTTACGATTTTTATACAGCAGCGCACCCTTATGCTTTTATGGCCATTCCTGATTTGTCAAATGCTGCTCAAGTATACCATACAAATCCTAAAATATTCTACATACCTAAGCACAAACACCTTGGTAAATATAATGAGAACTATGGTAATGAGCTTTACATGATTGAAGAACGTCCAGAAGAAAACTATACTGATGAACGTAATTTTGGCTATGCCGATGACTTAGAAAGCACCCATGATATTATTGAAAAAATACGAGAGGATGAAAAGCATAAAATTGATGAAAATGCTTTTGTAAGAGCACGATTGTTTGACATGCTTGTGGGTGATTGGGATCGTCATCAAGATCAGTGGCGTTGGGCTCAGTTTGATCATGAAAATGGCGACAATTATTACAAACCTATCCCTAGAGATCGTGATCAAGTTTTTTCAAATTTTGATGGTGCTCTTTTAGGGTTGATGCGACAATTGTCAGGATCTGCAAATCAACTGCAGGTTTATGATGAAGAGTTGAAGAATCTCGAGTGGATGAATGCTGCTGGAATTAAGCTTGACCGTATATTGATTCAAGAATCGGAAAAGGACACATGGTTGAAACAAGCAAAATTCTTACAAGAGCATGTGACTGATGAAGTTATTGATGTAGCTTTTTCAAAAGTACCAAAAGAGGTCCAAGATGAAACGCTTGAAGACATAAAGGAAAAACTTAAGGGACGTCGTTCCAATCTTTTGGATATAGCGGAACGTTATTATAACATCCTAAATGAATTAGTCATCCTATGTGGAACCGATAAGGACGACTATATTGAAATAAAACGTATTGGAGATAAAAAGACACAAATTATCATTTCAAGAATTATCGATGGTGAGAAGGGAGAAGTCCTTGTTGATCGCATTTTTGATAGAGATGTTACGAAGGAAATATGGGTTTACGGATTGGATGACAAGGATGTTTTTGAAGTCACAGGGAAAGCCAATAACTTGATTTTTATAAGACTTATTGGTGGTCAGGAAAACGACACCTATAAGATTACGTCAGGACGACGCATTAAAGTCTACGACCATAAAAGTAAACCGAATACTGTAGAAGAAAATAAAGGAGCCTCACTACGTTTTACTGATGTCTATAAATTGAACCTTTTTGATTTTCAAAAGAAGATAACTGTTAATAGTTTGATTACGCCTGCGATTGGTTTTAATCCAGATGATGGTATTTCTCTTGGAATTTCCTACTCAAAAACCAAAAATGGCTTCCAACGAAATCCCTTTTCCCAACAACACCGATTTAGAGGTGGTTACTTTTTTGCTACTAGTGGTTTTTCTCTTGAGTATAACGGCGAGTTCGCTAATTTCTCTCAAGATTGGAATCTTCATGTTGGAGGTCGCTTTACGTCTGAAAATTTCACGTACAATTTCTTCGGCTATGGAAACGAAACCGAAAACTTTGATGATGAATTAGATTTTGATTACAACAGGGTTAAAACAAGTATTTATGCAGCAAAAGTTGGCATTCTCAAGAAAGGAAACTTTGGAAGTGATTATGGGTTTAGAGCTGTTTTTGAAGCTATTGAAATAGATTACACACCCAACCGGTTTATTCAAGATATCATCCCTTTGGAGTCTGATGAGTTTTATGACAGACAATTGTTTGGAGGTGTAGAAGCAGAATATAAATATCAAAGTTTCGATGATGTTTTAACACCTACGAGAGGCATGACATTTTTGCTTAATGTTGGTGGTAAATCAAATCTGGATGATACCAATCAGACACACGCTTATATTAATTCTAACTTAGGGTTTTACAACGCTATTTCAAAAAACAGAAAATTAGTGTTGAAAACCGATGTGAGAAGTCAATTTAGAATCGGAAACTTAAACAGTATCCAGTTTTATCAAGCTTCTAATATTGGAGGTAGAAACGGATTGCGTGGCTATAGAACGGAACGCTTCACTGGTAGAAATTCCTTTGTTGGAAGTGCTGATTTACGCTATGCATTCGATTCTTTCAAAACAAGTATTCTACCGCTTCAGATCGGAATTTTTACCGGATTCGATGTAGGAAGAGTGTGGTTGAAAGGTGATTTTTCTGAACAATGGCACAATGATTATGGTGGCGGATTTTGGGTCACTGCTGCTGAAAGCCTTTCAGGAACATTCAATCTTTTCAATAGTCCTGAAGGGTTGCGATTTTCTTTCGGTTTCGGACTTAATTTTTAGAAAAGTCAAAGGTGTAAATATTACCACCTGACGAACCATTTTGTTCGTCGGTGATCATGACAGTTGTATCGTTTAAAAATGTGATTCCTTCTTTTTGCGTATCATGTTCAAAATCGATTGCTTCAACTTTGCCGCTAAAAAAATCATCGTTTTTGAAATCATCGAGTTTCCAAAGTTTATCGTGATTTAATAGCACTACAATTTTGCCGTCATCACTAATATCTGCTGAGGTTACCTTAGTGTCTTTTCCATCTAGCTTATAAGTTGAAATCAATTGAGCTTCATGTTTCCCTTCCTGATTTGGTACTTTGATGAGTTTGGTTTTTTTCGGGCTTTTACTGAAGATGTAAAACGCATTATTATATATAAAGAACGATTCAAAATCTTCGTAGTCAATATCATCAGGTAAAGTAAAACTAATACTTACAGGCGTGACAGAATTGTTTGCAGATACGGGATTTCGAACTTTGTAAATGTGAAACGTTTTTTCCTTTTCATTGTTGTTTCCAAAGTCACCAACATAAATATTCCCTTCAGAATCTGAAGTTAAATCCTCATAATCTTCATTTGGCACACCTTTAAGCTCTATTCTTTTGACGATGTCGCCTTTGGAGTTAAGCCCATAAATGTAGTTGTCGTTTCCAGCATCTTGAATAACCCAAAATAAGTCTGAACCATTGACGATTTCAACCGCTGAGGTTTCCTTAAGGTTTAGTGGTAAACTGGCAACTACTTTTAAATGTCCTGTATTACAAGACATCAATAACAAACAAACAATAAAATATTTCAAATTAAAACTCATAATGCACAATGTAAAAAAGCTAATGTGTGTTCTCAAATTTTAAATCTTAAACTAATTATAAAATTTCTTTTTTGGTTTATAAATGTATCATTTATAGCTTTGGAAAAACAAATAGACTATGAATTCAGCCCAAGACCTTTTACAACTCATTCATTTAGAACAACAGGATGAAAATCGGTTTCAAGGAATGAGTAAAACAGTTGGAAGTCCTAACGTGTTTGGTGGTCAAGTGTTGTCACAAGCTGTAAATGCTGCCAGTAGAACAGTTCATAACGATAGGGTTTTACATTCCTTACATTCTTATTTTTTAGAGCCAGGGAATCTCAGCATTCCAATTGTTTACAATGTTGAGGTAGTTAGAAATGGTGGTAGTTTTTCGGTACGACGAGTTACAGCACAACAGGAAGGAAAGATCATATTTATACTTTCGGCATCATATCATAAAGAGGAAATAGGACATGAGCACCAAATTCAAATTAAAAGTGATATAAAACAGCCAGAGGATTTGATGAGTTGGACAGAAATGTTAGGGCGTTTTGGTGATCACTTGCCAAGTAAAACCAAAGGGTTTTTAGAAATTGATCGTCCTGTTGAATTCAAACCTACGCAAATCGTCAATCCTTTAAATACCAAAGATTTACCGCCTTACACAGATGTTTGGGTAAAGTTGAAAGGCAACGTGTCACAATTAAATCGATCAGAAAAGCAGCAGATTCTGACGTATATTTCAGATTATAATATTTTAACCGCAGCAATGAATCGTCATGCGAGTAAAGCCAATTGGAATAACACCCAAACAGCGAGTTTAGACCACTCTATGTGGTTTTTTAGAGATTTTGATTATGATGATTGGTTGCTATATTCTTTAGAATCACCAAATACCGTAGGTGCTAGAGGTTTTGCAAAAGGGAATTTATTCACGAGAGATGGTGTCTTGATTGCCTCAGTGGCGCAAGAAGGTTTGATGCGTCCCAAATAAACAGAACAATATGCTTAAAATAGGTCACAGAGGAGCCAAAGCTTATGTTGCAGAAAATACCATAGCTTCAATCAATAAGGCATTGGAATTGCACGTTGACGGTATTGAAATTGACGTGCATTGTTGTGCTTCTGGTGAATTGGTGGTATTTCATGATTTTACGCTTGACCGTATGACCAATGGTTCTGGAGAGGTTTCAAAATTAACACTTCAAGAATTGAAACAGTTGAAAGTAAATGGGAAGTATAGCATCCCAACATTGCAAGAGGTTCTAAACAAAATTGATAAACGATGCCTGATTAACATCGAACTTAAAGGAAAGGGAACGGCTAATACAACCATGCAAATGATTCAAGAGTATATATCGAATCACAATTGGTCAAATGAACACTTCTTAATCTCGAGTTTTCAGCATCATGAGTTGGAGGCAGTATATGATGAAAACCCTAAACTTCGATTAGCAGTTTTAACTAAAGCCAGTGTTTCAGAAGCTATTGAATTCGCACAAACAATAAATGCTTATGCCATTCATCCTAACCTGGCACTTTTAACCAAAGACAATGTAAAAACAGCTCAAGATAAAGGCTTTAAAGTGAATGTTTGGACTGTTAATGATAAAGAAGCTATTGAACGAATGAAACGATATGGTGTTGATGGCATCATTTCAGATAATCCAGATCTCATTTGAAAACTTACGATGTCATAATTGTTGGTGGTGGTGCTGCAGGTTTTTTTGCAGCCATAAACATAGCTGAGCGAAATCAAAATTTAAGTATTGCCATTATAGAACGCGGAAAGGAAGGGCTTCAGAAAGTAAAGGTGTCTGGAGGAGGTCGCTGTAATGTTACACATGCTGAATTTATGCCTTCAGAATTGGTTCAAAATTATCCAAGAGGTGAAAAGGAACTTTTGGGACCATTCCACCAATTCATGACTGGCGATACCATTGCATGGTTTGAAGATCATGGTGTCGAATTGAAAACAGAGGAAGATGGTAGAATGTTTCCTATATCTGATTCATCTCAAACTATAATAGATTGTTTTCTGGAACAGGTTAAAAACCATCAAATAGAGGTCTTTTATAAGCATAATTTGTTGCAAATAGCTTCTGAAAACGGACAATGGATACTTCAAACCAATCAAGATGATTTTTTGTGTGATAAGATGATGTTGACAACGGGTAGCAATACCAAAATATGGAAACTGTTACAGCAACTTGGACATACAATTTCAGAACCAGTACCATCGCTTTTTACTTTTGATATCAAAGATGATCGCATAGCAACCATTCCTGGAGTGGTGGTTAAAAATGTAGATGTCAAAGTATTAAATTCAGACTTGTCTAGCGAAGGTCCGCTTTTAATAACGCATGTTGGCATGAGTGCGCCAGCTATATTGAAATTATCGGCTTTTGGTGCTTTGGAATTGGCAAAACGCAATTATCAATTTGACATTGAAATCAATTTTGTCAAACACAGTTTTGAGGATTGTTTAAACCAATTGAAAGCATTAAAGCAAGAATGGTCTAAGAAAACCGTGTCTAAATTCACTCATTTTGACTTGCCAAAACGTTTATGGCAAAACTTGGTTTTGGCCTCTAATATCTCCAAAGACTTACGTTGGGCTGATATCAATAAATCACAATTGGAAACATTGGCAGGACAATTGACAAAAGCCATCTTTAAGGTCACAGGGAAAAGTACCTTTAAAGAAGAATTTGTTACGGCTGGAGGTGTAGATTTAACCGAAATAAACTTTAAAACCTTTGAAAGTAAACGCCATAAAAACTTGTATTTTGCAGGTGAGATTTTAAATATTGATGCCATTACTGGTGGATTCAATTTTCAAAATGCATGGACAGGTGCTTATATTGCAGCTAAAAGTATTTCAGAATCATGAACACATACATTGCGCTTTTAAGAGGAATTAATGTTGGCGGACACAAAAAAGTGCCAATGGCTGAATTACGTAAATTATTGACAAATTCAGGATTTGAAAATGTAAGCACTTACATTCAAAGTGGCAACGTGATTTTGAATTCCTCACTGTCAGATATAAAAATGATAGAAGACAAAATTCAGAAGTCTATTTTAGAGCATTTCGGCTTTGAAGTGACTGTATTGGTCAGAACTAGAAATCATTTTTTGAATAATTTTAATAATTGTCCGTTTAAGCAAGAACAAAAAGAAAATAGTTATTTTGTCTTGTTAAGTGATGTCCCAAAAAGTGAAAATTTGGAAAAAGTTAAAGACATTAGCTATGAAAACGAAACCTATCAAATTATTGAGGATTGTCTCTACTTTTATTCTTCGGTTGGATATGGAAACTCGAAATTTAACATGAATACTTTCGAGAAGAAATTAAATATGAGCGCAACCACTAGAAATTATAAAACGATGGTTAAATTATTAAGCTTATCAAAAGAACTTGAGAACAGACCGTAGATATTCCTTATTTTTGCCCTAGAATTGATTCTATGATAGCACAAGATTTCATTCCAAAATCGTATTTGAACCTCCCAGAATCAGGTCAGCATAAATGGGCTGCACCTAGTAACATTGCTCTAGTAAAATATTGGGGAAAAAAGAAGGATCAAATCCCTGAAAATCCATCTGTTAGTTTTACACTTAAGCATTGTAAAACCATCACATCTATAAGCTATTCAAAAAAGAAAAGCAGTGAAGGGTTTTCTTTTGATGTGTTTTTGGATGGCGAACAAAAAGAGGATTTCAAGCCAAAAATCGAAACGTTTTTTGAGCGTATTGAAGTGTATCTTCCGTTTTTAAAGGCGTACTATTTCAAAATAGAAACCTCAAATACATTTCCTCACAGTTCTGGAATAGCCTCTTCAGCTTCTGGAATGAGTGCTTTGGCAATGTGCCTAATGAGTCTTGAAAGAGATATAATTGTCCATTCTAGCAAAGATGGAAAAACTTTAGACGAAGACTATTTGATTAAAAAAGCATCCTTTTTGGCGCGATTGGGCTCTGGTAGTGCCAGTCGAAGTATTGAAGGAGATTTGATTGTTTGGGGAAAACATCAGGATATTGAAGGCAGCTCTGATTTGTTTGGTGTTAAGTATCCATATCCTGTGCATGGGAATTTTAAAAATTATCAAGATACCATTTTGTTGGTCGATAAAGGAGAGAAGCAAGTGAGCAGTACTGTTGGCCACAATTTAATGCATGGTCATCCTTTTTCTGAACGTCGTTTTGAACAAGCTCATGAAAACATGTCCAAACTCAAAGCGGTTTTTGAATCGGGAGATTTTGATGCTTTTATAAGTATTGTTGAAAGTGAAGCACTCACGCTGCATGCTATGATGATGACCAGTATGCCATATTTTATATTGATGAAACCGAATACCTTAGAAATTATCAATGCTATTTGGAAATTCAGGGAAAACACAAACTCTAAAGTTTGCTTTACACTTGATGCTGGCGCCAATGTTCATGTGCTTTATCCTGAAAAAGAAAAAGAAAATGTATTGAGGTTTATAAAAGAAAATTTAGTTGTGTATTGTCAAAACGGACATTATATTAGCGACGAAATAGGTTTTGGTGCTCAACCCTTATAGATTGTTAGCCAATATTTTATAAAATTATTGGCAGTTCAAAATAAACCAAATACTAGAATAATACGTATATTTGTTAAAGCTAATGGCGATTATTTCATGAAAGGACCTCTGTTTTACTCTAAAATCTTACTCTTTGGTGAGTATGGTATCATCAAAGACTCAAAAGGGTTATCAATTCCATACAATTTTTATAATGGAGCTTTGAAAATGGATGAAAATCCATCGGAAAAAGCAAAAAAATCCAACGAAGCCTTAAAAGGTTTTGCACAGCATTTAAAATCTCTAGATGCCTCTTTAGTGGAATTTGACTTTGAATCATTATCAAATGATGTGGACTCTGGAATGTATTTCGATTCTTCCATCCCACAAGGCTATGGTGTTGGAAGTAGTGGAGCCTTAGTTGCAGCTATTTATGATAAATATGCCAAAGATAAAATTACGGTTCTTGAAAACTTAACAAGAGAAAAGCTGTTGAAACTTAAGATGATTTTTTCTGAAATGGAATCTTTTTTCCACGGAAAATCTTCTGGATTAGATCCGTTAAATAGCTATTTAAGTATTCCAATCCTGATTAATTCAAAAGACAACATTGAAGCTACAGGTATTCCTGCCCAACAAACCGATGGAAAAGGTGCTGTGTTTTTATTAGATTCTGGAATGATAGGTGAAACGGCTCCTATGGTTCGTATTTTCATGGAAAACATGAAGCAGGAAGGCTTTAGAAACATGTTGAAGGATCAGTTTATCAAACACACCGATGCCTGTGTTGATGATTTCCTTAAAGGAGATATCAAGTCGCTTTTTAAAAATACCAAGCAACTGTCTAAAGTGGTGTTGAATAATTTCAAGCCTATGATTCCGAAGCAACTCCATGAATTGTGGAAAAATGGTATCGAAACCAATCAGTATTATCTGAAACTATGTGGTTCTGGAGGTGGAGGTTACATACTAGGGTTTACCGAAGATTTTGAAACTGCACAAAAATCTTTGAAGGATTATAAATTAGAGGTGGTTTATAACTTCTAAAATTTCGTTTATGCTTTCTCGCAGACAAAAACTTATCATGCTGAAATTTTTCAGTATGTTTTCAGTTGTGCGTGGTTATAACATATTGGTCATTGTCATTGCCCAATATTTAACATCAGTATATATTTTAGCTCACGACAAAGCCTTAAAAGCGGTTTTGTTCGATCTAAATTTGTTCATGTTGGTTTTGGCTTCAGCAGCCACCATAGCCGCAGGTTACATCATCAATAATTTTTACGATTCTGAAAAAGACTTGATCAATCGTCCATATAAATCTAAAATAGATCGGTTGGTGAGTCAAAACACGAAACTGTCCTTTTACTTTGTTTTGAATTTTTCAGCGGTCATCATGGCAAGTTATGTGTCGTTTAAAGCTGTGGTGTTTTTTTCCATTTATATCTTCGGAATATGGTTTTATTCCCACAAACTCAAGAAACTTCCCTTTATTGGAAATTTAACGTCAGCTATATTGACCATCACCCCATTCTTTGCCATATTTCTATACTATAAGAATTTCGAAACGGTTATTTTTGTTCATGCTATCTTCTTGTTTTTAATGATTTCTATGCGTGAGCTCACAAAGGATTTAGAGAATATGAAAGGCGACTTGCTTTTAGGTTACCAAACAATACCAGTGGTTTATGGCGATAAGACTTCCAAAATTATGTTAACAGTTTTAATAGCCTTAACGGCTGTGCCAATGTACTTGCTATTGTTCCATTTTAACATTGGGCATATGGACCTATTCTTTTATTTATCTATTGTATTGTTATTGCTTTTCTTGATTATATTATGGAGAGCTAAGACAAAAACCCATTACCTCATACTTCATAATATTTTGAAATTTATCATTCTAGCTGGTGTATTTAGTATTGTTTTACTGAATGTCAATGTGGTTTTGAATAGAATACATTAAATTGTATCGAACAAGTAATAGAATCTCAGTATATTAATACGATTTGTAAGTTGTATTGTACTACATTTGCAAAAAATTAAATCATGAGCAGACATCAAGGAGCAAAGGGAAAAGGAAGGTCTTCGGGTAGAGGACATGGGAAATCTGTCAATAAAGGAACAGGACGTGGTGGTGCTCAGGGCAAATCTAAGAGTTATGCTCGAGGAAATGCTCCTGTGAAGAAAGCACCTCAAGTTTCAAAACCAAAAAATTCAGACGATATTCGACTAAACAAGTACATTGCCAATTCTGGTATTTGTTCACGTCGTGATGCTGATATGCATATCTCTATAGGGAATGTAACCGTAAATGGTAAAGTCGTTACTGAAATGGGTTATAAGGTGAAACTTGAAGATGAAGTGCGTTTTGATGGTGCTCGTATTGTTCCTGAAAAGAAAACCTATATTCTCCTTAATAAACCCAAAGGATTTGCTACAACAACCAGCAATAGTAAAGGCAGAACTGTTATGGATTTAGTGGCAAATGCTACTAACGCTAGAGTAAAGCCAATTGGTCGATTGGGGAGAAATTCGCTAGGCTTGTTGCTTTTTACGAATGATGAAGATGTAGTCAAAAAGTTCACGAATTCTAAACGTGGTGTTGAACGATTGTTTGAAATTGAATTGGATAAGAATCTGAAGTTTGAAGATTTTGAAAAGATTCAAAAAGGGTTGAAAATTGATGGTAAATTAGTAGCTGTCGAAGCTATTAGCTATGTTGATGGTGCACCTAAAACACTTATTGGTTTAAAAATTAAAAACACAGGAAATTCATTGATCCATACTATCTTTGAGCATCTAAATTACGATATCGTTCGTATTGATTGTGTTGCGATAGGACATTTGACCAAAAAAGATTTGCCAAGAGGACACTGGAAACATCTTACTCAACAAGAGGTCAATACTTTGAAGATGTTGTAAGCTATTTGCTTACTTTTACTGTATAGGTAGCGATAAACTTATCGTTAATACTTACATGAACATCAAAAAACCCCTTACTTTCAAATTTATATTGAAAACTTAAAATGCTGTTGTCTAAGTTAACTTGAGATGGCTTAACGGTTTCTGTGTTGAATCCGTTATAAATTTTCAGTTGTAAGGTTTTAGGATCAATAGCTTGCTTTAATTTATATTTAAAGTTAAGAATGCCATTCCTCGATATTTCGTGATGCATTTGTTTTGGAGTAATGAGCGATTCAAGTGTTTTAAAAGCCGATCCATACAAAATAGGATTATTGATAAAGTCAGGAAAAGAAGGCTTTTTATCAGCTTCCAAAAGCATCCATTTCGTATCAACTGGGAAATGGGTTACAGCAAAAAACTCTGGTTCTGTAAAGAAAAGTCCATTATTGTAATCAAATTTGAATCCGTAATTTTTAGGATGGATAATGCCGCTTGCCCAAGTGGCATCACACAAATACCACTTACCGTTTAGCTTCACAGCATTCCAAGAATGGTTGGTTGATGAGTAATCGTCAATTGCTGTTGTACTGGTTCTTCCGAAGCCATTAATCATTCTACAATCGATATTGGCAAGTTTGGAAAGTTCGCTGATGATATAAGAATATCCAGAGCAAATGGTTCGTTTACGCTTTCTGAGCTTGTTAAAAAGACGTCCTTTAAATTTATCATTCCAATCTTTCAGCTCAAGGCTGTCGTCTTTATATTTTTCTCTTTTCCTTTTGTTTTTTAGATAGAGTCTGTAATCATTCGAAACATTTTGGCAAACCCATATATAAATAGCCCTAAAGCGCTCTACATCTGTATCTAGATTTGAGGTTAGTTTATGAACTAAATCAGGAAGATTTTTTAAGTTTTCACCTTCATGTATTTTAGCGATATTATCGGCTTTGGAAAAATCAATATGATCAAAGTCGGATACTTGGCTATATCCAAAATGAACAACCAATAGTAGGATGACTAAGCACCTAAACGATTTCATTTATCGAGACCGTTTTGATTTATAAGGTGTATCAACTGAAGGTGCACCAACGATATCGATGTGTTCAGAGGTCAGCTTTAGATCTATAAATGTGCTATTTTCGTTGATTTCAATACGTTGCGTTTTATAACCTAGATAACTGAAGACCAATACATCACCTACTTTTAGCGGTGTAGGAAAAATAAAAGTCCCATCCATATCAGTTATGGCACCAGCCTTACTGCCTTCCAAAGCAATGTTGACACCAGTTAACGGACCATCTTCATCACTCACCATTCCCTTAACAGTAATGGTATTGCTTGATGAGGTATTCTGAGCCTGTAAGGGGTTGAGCCCCATTACAAGTGCAAATAAAAACATTAAAACAGTGAATCCTGAAATTCTTGATTTTTTCTGAAGTATTGTTGTTTGTGCTTTCATAACGATTTGATTTTGTTTTCACCAAAACTACGATTCCGTTTAAAAACTTTAAATATAACTTTAGTTAATCTTATAGGACGTTTAGTGAAAGCTCATTTTCAATGAGTCATCTATTTTAATGGAATTGAAAATGAGATCAATTTTTTTTAAAAATAATACAAAAAAGCTTTGTGTGTCAAAAAATAAATTACATTTGCGCCGCTTTTTCATATATTTAAGAGCAATTTATTTAGCTGAACAAATTGAAACGTGTTTTTATGTTCGGGCTTTTGAAAGTTAGGAAGTCAAATTCAAAAGCAGCTTACAAGGTAAGTAACCGAATTTTAGAGCTAACTTCCGCTTATTTTCTTCTGATGAGCCAACATTTGTTTGGTTTCATTCCTACCACAGAACCTCAAATGCAAATTTGATGTCTCATGTTTTTTGTAATTTATACCTTTTCACTTTAATTATGCTGAAACAAGTATATTAATTATGTTGGCTTAACATCCATTTAATTTTAGCCAACTATATTTAACTTTTTAAAAAACATTAATGAAGACAAAATACATCGATTTGGTTAATCAAACATTTGATTTTCCACAATCAGAATTTAAACTTGAAAACAAAACCTTAGAATTTCATGATGTCGACCTTATGCAATTGGTTGAGGAATATGGAGCACCATTGAAATTCACCTATTTACCACAAATCTCCAACAATATCATTCGTGCCAAACAATGGTTTTCAAATGCTATTGAAAAGTATGATTATAAAGGGCGATATCATTATTGCTATTGTACTAAAAGCTCACATTTTAAGCACGTATTGGATGAAGCTTTAAAAAACAATATTCATATTGAGACCTCTTCGGCTTTTGATATTGACATCGTAGAGCGTTTGAAAGCCGATGGAAAAATCACAGATGAAACCTTTGTAATAAGTAATGGCTTTAAGCGTGCACAATATGTTACCAATATCGCTAGACTGATTAATAATGGGCACAAAAACGCCATTCCTATTATTGATAATTATGAGGAATTGGATTTGTTGTCGGCTGAAATCAACACCAATTTTAATGTAGGTATTCGTATTGCTTCTGAAGAAGAACCGAAATTTGAATTCTACACCTCCAGGTTGGGAATAGGTTATAAGAATATTGTTCCATTCTACAAAAATCAAATTCAAGGCAATGACAAAGTGAACCTTAAAATGCTTCACTTTTTTATCAATACAGGGATTAGAGACAATGCTTATTATTGGAACGAATTAACGAAGTGTCTTAAAGTATATACCAGTTTGAAGAAGGTATGTCCTACTTTGGATAGCTTGAATATTGGTGGTGGATTTCCTATTAAAAATTCATTGGCTTTTGATTTTGACTACGAATATATGGTAGATGAAATTGTGAATCAAATCAACTTGGTTTGTAAGGAAGAAGAGGTTGACGTACCACATATTTTTACCGAATTTGGAAGTTTTACAGTTGGGGAAAGTGGAGGTGCAATCTATGAGGTATTGTATCAAAAGCAACAAAACGATCGTGAAAAATGGAACATGATTAATTCATCTTTTATCACAACCTTGCCTGATACTTGGGCCATCAATAAGCGCTTTATCATGCTGCCAATCAATAGATGGTACGATTCTTATGAGCGCGTACTTTTAGGTGGACTAACTTGTGATAGTGATGATTATTACAATAGTGAGCAGCACATGAACGCGATTTATCTTCCGAAGTACAACAAAGAAAAACCATTGTACATTGGCTTCTTTAATACTGGAGCCTATCAAGAAACCATTGGTGGCTTTGGAGGTTTGCAACACTGCTTGATTCCATCACCAAAACATATTTTAATCAATAGAGATAACGATGGGAATTTGACCACCGAAGTTTTTAGCGAACAACAAAAGAGTGAAGACTTACTTAAAATTTTAGGATATAACAACACAAATTAAAAAACAACTAAATAAATAGTTGATTAAAAAAAATAAGAATTAAAATAATGAAACATAAAAATTACGCTGGAATTGAAGATGAATATTCAAAATTGGAATCTTCAAAAATTGTATTGATCCCTGTACCATATGATGGCACCAGCACATGGCAAAAAGGAGCAGATAAAGGTCCGCAAGCCTTTTTGCACGCTTCAGAGAATATGGAGCTTTACGATATTGAAACAGAAACAGAAGTTTATAAGCATGGTGTTTACCTTTCTGAACCTGTTACTGAAAATGCTTCTCCTGAAGCTATGGTTGATGCGGTTCATAAAGTTGTGAAGTCATACATCAAAAAAAATAAGTTCGTAACTATTTTCGGAGGAGAGCATTCTATTTCCATCGGAACGATTAGAGCGTTTAATGAGAGTTTCAACAACCTTACGGTTTTACAACTTGATGCACATGCCGATTTGAGGCAAACTTATGAAGGCAGCAAATGCAATCACGCATGTGCACTTTATGAGGCAAGCCAGAACACCAATTTAATTCAAGTTGGCATACGCAGTATGGATGTTATAGAGACAACAGTGATGGATAATGATAAGACTTATTTTGCACATGAAATGGCTGTTGATGATAACTGGATGGATTCTGCACTAGATCAAATGACCAATAATGTTTTCATTACTATTGATTTAGATGTTTTTGATCCATCAATTCTACCATCTACAGGAACTCCAGAGCCAGGAGGACTACTTTGGTATGAAACCTTGGATTTCTTGAAGCAGGTTTTTGAGGAAAAAAACGTCGTTGGATTTGATATCGTAGAACTATGTCCGAATCCTAATGAAAAATCATCAGATTTTTTAGCGGCTAAATTATATTATAAACTCCTGACGTATAAGTTTTTAAATGAAGAGGCAGATGATGATTATGTGAACAATTTTGAAGACATGACTTCAAGTAACAATAAATTTTCTAAATTTAGTGAAGACGATGACATCTAAAGGACACATATCACAGTTTATTGAAAAATACTATCTACACTTCAATGCTGCTGCATTGGTAGATGCAGCTAAAGCGTATGAAGATCAGTTGAATTCAGGAGCTAAGATGCTGGTTTCTCTTGCAGGAGCTATGAGTACAGCAGAGTTGGGAAAGATTTTCGCTGAGATGATTCGAAAAGATAAAGTTCATATTGTATCTTGTACAGGTGCAAATCTTGAAGAAGATATTATGAATTTGGTAGCGCATTCACATTATAAGCGTGTACCAAATTATCGTGATTTGACGCCTCAAGAGGAATGGGATTTATTGGAAAAAGGGCTCAACCGTGTTACCGATACCTGTATTCCAGAAGAAGAGGCCTTCCGAAGAATACAAGAGCATATCGTTAAAATTTGGAAAGATGCTGAAGCAAAGGGAGAGCGTTATTTGCCTCATGAGTACATGTATAAATTGTTGTTGTCTGGTGTTTTGGAAGAATACTATGAAATCGATTTGAAAGATTCCTGGATGTATGCCGCAGCAGAAAAAAACCTTCCTATTGTTTGTCCTGGTTGGGAAGACAGTACGATGGGTAATATTTTTGCCAGTTATGTGCTTAAGGGTGAGTTGAAAGCAAGCACTATGAAGTCTGGAATTGAGTATATGACCTTTTTAGCTGACTGGTATACTGATAATTCACAAAAAGGCATTGGGTTTTTTCAAATTGGAGGAGGAATTGCTGGTGATTTCCCAATTTGTGTTGTACCTATGTTATATCAAGATATGGAACGAACAGATACGCCATTTTGGAGTTATTTTTGTCAGATAAGCGATTCAACTACAAGTTATGGTTCGTACTCTGGAGCTGTTCCAAACGAAAAAATTACTTGGGGGAAATTAGATATTAATACACCAAAATTTATAATAGAAAGTGATGCCACAATTGTTGCGCCTCTCATTTTTGCCTACCTATTAGACTATTAATTATGAACAAAAGAGATAATCTTAAACGTGTCATTGTTGACTTTAAAAAACTAACACCAGAAATCTTGGCCTTATTGGTCGAAAAGTATCCTGATGGTTACGATGATGATCACATCATTTCATTTCGGAATGCCAATAATGAAATCGTTGAAGCTGTTGAAGTAACCACAGAAGACACCAAGTACCTCGTAAAAGTGAGTACCAAATTGTCTGTAACCATGGAGAATTATGATGAAGATGATTATGAAGACTTCGATAGTGACGATCCAGATGCAGTTCAAGAACCAGAACTTACTGACGAGGAAGATTCTGAAGACGAGTGATGTACAAGGTTTTGGCATATCAGGTTGCCAATGCTATTCAGGTTAACGAAGCAAGGCAGGAACTCAATTGGTCACTCCTGTTTCAGGATAGTGACGAGTTGTTTTATGAATATTCATCTCACAAATACATTTACATTTTTCAATATGGAATGATAAGTTTCTTCAACTTAAGTGCTGAGGAAATCGAGTCTGCTGTTACTGAAATATATAAGTTCAGCAAGCAAAATCTAACAGAAAAAATTTCTGAAGTTGTAGACATCAGTATTGAAAAAGACGCTAAAGTAGAGTTCGACAAGGTGGTTCTTCCAGAAATCAATGCAGAAATGATACGATTGGTGATGCTCAATGCTTCACAATCGGTTGCTTTAACGAGATATTCTGAAATTACCGAAGCGCTACTTATTGAAACCAATGAACACACTAAATACTTAGAAAACAAGGGTCGATTGGATATTTCCGGACAAAAATTAAAGCGATTTATTGGCAAAACCCTTAACATTAAAAATAAAATTTCGGAAAACCTATACATTTTTGATTCACCAGATATTGTGTGGGAAGATGAAACTTTAAACAAGCTCAATTCAGAACTTAAGCAAACTTTCGATTTAAAAGATCGTTACCGCTTAATTCATGATCGTGTTGATATTATTAAGGAGAATCTAGAGCTTTTTAAAGATATTATGGATCATAAGGAAAGCAGTAAATTGGAATGGATTATCATTATCTTAATTTTAGTTGAGGTAGTTGATATGTTTATCTTAAAATTGTTGTAAATTTAATTATATCAACACTCAATAATCTTAAAAATTATGGAAGCAGCATTTCACATATCGTTACCTTGCATAAGTGTAAAAGAAACCAAGAATTTTTATCATGAAATTATTGGAGCGCCTTTAGGTAGAGCGGCAGATGGTTGGGTTGATGTAAATTTGTTTGGAAATCAAATAACGTTTATAAGAGCTAAAAAATTCAATTTCATCAATCCTAATTACGTTTTTGAAGGAAAAATTCTACCATCCTTCCATTTTGGAGTCATTGTTAATGAAGAGGTATGGAAAGACGTGTACAATTCTTTAAAAAAAGAAAAGATAGGTCTTGTTGATAAAACAATTTTCTTAAAAGAAAAATCTGGTGAACACAAATCTTTTTTTGTTAAAGATCCGAATGATTATATGTTGGAATTTAAATGCTTTAAAAACCCTAAAAACATGTTTAAGTCTTAAATTTAATCTAAACAGATTTTACGATACTAAGAAGCCAACCATTACAGTTGGCTTTTTTTATTTGTACTAGTAGGTGTTTTAAAAAATAGTTCCCAAATAAAAAAGCCGTAAACGATTACATATTCCATGGCAATAAGCCATAAGTTTTCAGATTTATCCGCTTTATTGGTTCCTAAGTAGGCAAGGTAACTCAGAATGATGACCGCGGACCATACAATAGGATATTTATAGTTTGTAAAAATACTAAGTGCCAATAAAGTTGTTACATACCAAGGATGAACAGTTGTACTCAAAAACAAATAGATGGTGAAGGCGATAAGCATGTTTCTTATTAAGATCTTGATGTCACTATTGTTCTTTCGTAGTGATAAAACCAAGACAATCAATAGGATTATTGCAGATAGAATTTTTCCAATGATTGCAATTTCGTTGTAGCCTCTAAATAAGTAGCCTATTTCACGTACTACATAGTAGATGCTCGCATTAAACTCAAAATTATTGAACCAAAGGGCTACGGTTTGGGTATAATTCTGAATAAATTCAAAATTGAAAAAAGGAATAAAAAGAATGATGATGGTCAAGCCAACAACAAGATAAAATGACACCAATCGCTTGAAATCAATTTTTGAATTGGAGTCTTTTTTGAAGTATTTCAAGAATAAAGGAAGGAACAATAATGGCATTAATTTCACTGAAATAGATAAACCAAAAACAATAGCAGCCCATTGCCAACGGTTTTGATGTAAGAGATACAAGCTCCAAATTAAAAAGAACACCATAACACCTTCAAAATGTAAATTTCCGGTGAGTTCAATGATGATAAACGGATTAAGGATATACCAAAATATATGTTTCTCAGAAAGGTTGAATTGTTTCAATAATCGTTTTCCAAAGATTAAGATTCCAAAATCAGCAGCTATAATAAGTACTCTCAAAACCATCACTGAACCTAAAATACTGTGTCCAGAAAACAGTCCGGCAATGACAAAGCCAAGTTGATGTATGGGTGGATAATTGGTAAAATGGCTGGCATTTAAATTGCCCATGCCAGCATATAATTCATTAGCTTGTGCTATTGGAAAATTTCCAAATTGTATAAATGATTCTGGTGTATAGAGATACGGATTAAAACCTTCAAGAAGCAATCGTCCATCCCAAATGAAACGGTAAAAATCCTGAGATAGATTTGGGATTGCCAAGATAAAAACCGCTCGACTTAAAAAACTTATAATACTTAAGTATTTTAGGTTATCAACCGTTCTTATTAAGGTGATAAAAACAGCCCAAAGCAACCCATAAATTAAAAGTAGCTTAGTGTATTCGGTTCTCACTAAATCGTAAGCAAACACAAAGTAGAGGAGCAGACTTACAATAGTCAACACCAAAGGAATCTTATGAAATTTCAAAGATACCATCAGGTTTTAGAAGTAATAGATTTAAAAAAGACATAGCCAAAACCTATACAAAGCATAAGATGAAACGGGAACAATCCGAAATCGCCACCTTGATCTCCAACAATAAATGCACTGTATAACCCGAACCCGAAATAAAGCATCAATATTCCTTCGATAATAATGTGAGGCGACAATTTTTTCCTTAAGTAAATGTTTCCTTTCCAAGAATCCTTAATAGAACTGATGTTGAATTTTGGCGTTCGAACAAACTCACTGCGTTTCCCGAAATGACCTTCCAAAACGGCTATAGAATTATGTAGCGAGAATCCCATAGCTATAGAAAAAAATGTAAAGAACATACCAATGTATTTGAAAAACCGTTTAAAGCCACCACCATAAATCTGCTTGTACATATACCAATAACAGATAAAGAAAATGATGGTGCTTATCACAAAGAAGCTTAAGACATAAAAATACATTCGTAAATGCTCGTATTCATTTTTAATGTACAACATTGGGATGCTCAAAACGGCAACGATAAAAATGTTTAAAAACATAGTGCTGTTCAATAAATGAAGCAAACCATGCACTTTGGTTTTTGGACTGATGCTCTTTGATTTTAGAATCCGCCAAAGCATTTTTCGGAAATTTTCTGCGCCACCTTTGTTCCACCTAAATTGTTGTGAACGCGCTGCACTGATGACTACTGGTAGCTCTGCAGGTGTTTCTACATCTTCCAAATATTTGAATTTCCAGTTTTTGAGTTGCGCCCTGTAACTTAAATCCAAATCTTCAGTGAGTGTGTCACCTTCCCAGTTGCCTGCATCAATAATGCAGTCTTTTCTCCAAACACCAGCTGTTCCATTGAAGTTGATGAAATGCCCTTTGCTATTTCGGCCAACTTGCTCCAAGGTAAAATGTGCATCCAAGGCAAACGCTTGAATTTTGGTTAATAAGGAGTAGTTTCGATTGATATGACTCCAACGGGTTTGAACCACTCCAATCTTACCATCTTTGAAGTATGGTATGGTGCGTTTTAACCAATTGCGCTTTGGAAGAAAATCAGCATCAAAAATGGCAATAAATTCTCCTTTGGCTATTTTCAGACCTTCCTTAAGTGCACCAGCTTTAAAACCTTTTCTGTCAGCCCTTGTAATATGTTGGATATCTAAGCCAGTGGATTTTAATCTGTCAATATGTTGCTTGGTCGATTTTACAGTATCATCAGTTGAATCATCAAGAACTTGTATTTCGAGTTTATCTTTTGGATAATCAATTTCGGCAATATTATCGAGCAAGCGTTCCATAACGTACATTTCGTTGTACACAGGCAATTGGATGGTGACAAAAGGAACTTCTTCAGGAATTGACAAATCAAAGGTTTCACAATTCTCATTGTGTTTTTTAGATGATAAATAATTGTATAATAGATTCAGTTGAGCCAAAGCGTACAAAAAAATAAGGACGATGGCAATGGTGTAAATAACAATTATAATAGATTCGAGAATCATGATTTAAAACTGTATTTGAAAATCCAACCCAAGATTTTCACACCTGCAAAAATAGCACCTTTTACCGTTCCTGAAACTTTAGAAACACCTATTCTGTTTCTATAATTTACTGGAATTTCAGTGTAGGTCATGTTTTGTTTTAAAACCTTAAGTTGCATTTCTACGGTCCATCCGTAGGTTTTGTCTTCCATTTTTAAAGCGAGTAGCTTTTTGTATTTAATGGCTCTAAACGGACCTAAATCAGTAAATCTTGAACGGAACATCCAGCGCATCAATGTTGTGGCTAACCAATTTCCAAATATTTGAGGCATGGTCATCGAGCCATTTTCCCTTAACTGTTTTGCTCTTGCACCAACCACAAAATCAATATCATCATCAAGAATTGGAGCGATCAACTTGGAGAGTTCTTCAGGATAATCACTATAATCACCATCTAAAAATACAACGATATCAGGTTCTAATTCTTGATTGGCGAGATAATCCATCCCTTTCAAACAAGCATAGCCATATCCTTTTCTCGATTCTGTAAGAACTGTTGCGCCAGCTTCAGTAGCGTTTTGTTCTGTTTGGTCTGTTGAGTTATTGCTGACGACAATAATTTCATCAACCACATTTGGAATATCTTTAATGACAAGTCCGATGGAATCTGCTTCATTGTAAGCAGGAATGATAACTTTAATTAGTGGCATTAGGTTAATTTGAAACAGTAAAAGTACACATCTTATTTCTCGTTAACCAATGTCATCAGGTCAACATCATTTCCTAGAAGTATGTCGTTTGAATTGATGCGTCCTTTCATACTATCATTTTCTAATTTCAGAACACCTCTCGGGCAAACCGCAGCACAAATGCCGCAACCTACACAACTGGAACGCACAATATTTTCACCTTTCTGTGCGTATGCACGCACATCAATTCCCATCTCGCAGTAGGTTGAACAATTTCCGCAGGAAATACATTGTCCGCCATTGGTAGTGATTCTAAATTTTGAAAACAAACGCTGTTGAAATCCGAGAATAGCAGCCATCGGACAACCAAAACGGCACCAAACCCGATTTCCTAAAATAGGATAAAAACCTGTGCCGATGACTCCTGAAAAGATAGAGCCAATGTAAAGTCCGTAAGCCGAACGCAACTGATACCCTTCAATAAAAAACACGTGTTCAGTAGTTCCTGTAAGATGCATAAAAATCAATAGGATGATTACCGAAAAGAATCCGATAGCGCCATACTTGGCATCTTTTTCTAGTTCTTTTCTTTTAAACAACATGATACTTCCAAAAACCAATGATAAAAATCCGATGACAAGACAAATAAACACAGATCTTGTCAGCCAAAAATCATTTTTATCATAGCCTAAATAGGTGTACACCATGGCTGTAGTCATCACCACAGAAAACACCAAAACCACATGAACCAACCAACGTTCAATCTTCCAAGCATATAATTTTTTTGAGGATAATTGTCTGAACGAATCTCCTGCCGTTTCAGCTAATCCGCCACAACCACAAACCCAAGAGCAGTACCAACGTTTCCCAAATTTATAGGTCAGAATTGGTGTGATGACAAAAATGGAAACTATACCAAAAAGCAGAAGCGCTAAACCGATTGTTCCATTAGATAAAAATGCATTTACAGACCACTCATCGAACAAGTAGTAATTAAGAGGCCAGATGTTTTTTAAATCGTAATAAGGCAAGTCATTGTTCATGACATACATGAATTCTGGAATCAGGAACGCGAATCCCAATTGAAAAAACATGACTGAAAAGGTGCGCAATTGTTGGTAGCGATTATGTCTGTATTTCAACAAGAATTTATATCCGAATGCCAAAATAGCCAAGGTGTACAAGGTCCCGTAAACAAACCACTGACTTGCATTTCTTTCGCTCAATAAGTTGCTCAAAGGATCGAACATGGCAATTAAACCTGAGTTCGGATTGCCATCTGTTCCCAATCCAAGATATTTTGGGTAGAAATAAAGTACGATGTAAAATACGGTTAGAATTACGCCAACCAACCAACCCCAAATACCACGCGAGGAAATCGATTTAAACCAAACACCATCATTTTTAATGCCTTCAGATTTTGATATATAAGCTTCCCTAGAAAACCAAATCGTCCCAGTTGCAATGAGGCCTAAAGCGAGAGTGAGCCATAAGCCATTGTTTGGTAAAGTGGTATTGAATACAGCTAATGCCATAATAAACAAACCCATAACACCTAATGCTAAAGCTATTCGTTGCGAATTTGAAATAGCTAAGGCATCAGGTTTTGCCAACGACATACTATGATCTAGTTTATTGCTCATACTGTTTGGGTTTGTAATTGGTTTTTGTAAGCAGAAAGGATTTCTGATTCGTATCGTTTATAAAACTCTGGATCAAAGTTCGCTTCTGAAAGATGCTCCACGACGAAGTCAACATCTCGTTTTTCATTCAGCCATTGATCAAATTTGTCATGACGCATTCGAATGCCAAAGGTATTGATGCCAAGAAACTGTTTGGTGTCTTTATGATACGCTATAGTTATGCATTTCGCATCGTCTTGATGTTTCCAATGAAAATGTGTTTCATAGTCTGGTCGCCCTTTTTTTCCAAAAACCCAACCATAGGTTTGGTATTCAATATCAAAAAACTTAGCCGAATTGAACCAATGACCAGGATTGTACTGCATTCGATTTCCACAAAGCGTTTGTGCTAATGTTTCGCCCATCATGCGTCCAGTGTACCAAACCGCTTCTATTGGTCTTCGGTTTCCTATGGCTTCACGTTGTTCGGCACAATCACCAATGGCGTAGACATTTTGTATGTTGGTTTCCAAATAACGATTTACTAAAACCCCCTTTTCGATCTCAATGTTTGATGGTTTTAAAAAATCAATATTTGGAGACACACCAGCTGTTAGACCAACAACATCGCAGGTGATCTCCTCTCCAGTTTCTTTGATGATGACCGATTTTACCTTGCCGTTTTCATCGGCTTTTATTTCTTGAAGATTGGAAGATAATCTCAAATCGATATGATGGCTTTTGATATGCCGATTGATCATTTCACTTTCACCTTCAGGTAACACACTGTTCCAAAAGCTCGATTCTCGAACTAAAAAGGTCACGGGAATACTTCTGGAACTTAACATTTCAGCCAATTCAATACCTATTAATCCGCCACCAACAATAACCGCACGTTTACAAATTTTGTTATTTGGTGCAAAGGTCTCAAGATTTTCTAAATCCTGTTTATGATATAGTCCCATAACACCTTCCAAATCTTGTCCAGGCCAACCAAACTTATTGGGTTTGCTTCCAGTAGCGATAACTAGTTTGTCATAGCTAATGCGATTTCCATCGGAAAGCTTGAGTTGCTTTTGATCTGTATCGACATGCTCGACATAAGCCTTAACGAGATTGATATGGTTCTTTTCCCAAAACCAATTCTCGTAGGGTTGTGTGTGTTCAAACTTCATGTGTCCCATATACACATACATAAGTGCTGTTCGGGAAAAGAAATACTCGGTTTCAGCAGAAATAATGGTTATCTTTTTATCGGAACGTTTTCTAACATGTCTAGCAAGTGTAATGCCTGAAATTCCATTTCCGATAATAACGAGGTGTTCCATAGAATTTTGTTCTGATGATAAGTCGTCTTAAAGATAAGAACTTAACAAATGATATTGGGACGTATTCAAAAGACAATTGAAAATAAGTGAGATTTAACGCATTCTTAATGCGAATTATATAAGTTAAGCTGTAATTTAGAGTTGAAAATATTTTAGTATGACTTTTATAAGACTATTGTTTTTAATACTTGTCTTTAATTCGTGTGCCGTCCAACAACCAAAGATCAACGGATTAAGTTTTGTGGCTTCAAGAGAGGCTATTGATGACTCTCATGCCAATCCAGTAGCCGAAGTGGGAGCTAATTTTGTAGCGATTATGCCTTTCGGGTTTATTAGGGATTTAGAATATCCTGAAATTGTACATAATACCGAACGACAATGGTTTGGTGAAATTCGAGAAGGGGCTAAACAGTATATTGAAACGCTTCGTAAGAAAGATGTCAAGATCATGATAAAACCACAAATTTGGGTTTGGCGAGGTCTGTATACTGGTCATATTGAGATGAATTCAGAAGAACTTTGGAAAACTTTTGAAACATCCTATAAAGATTTCATTATGGAATATGCTCATCTTGCTGAAGAAACCCAAAGTGAGTTGTTTTGTATTGGTACAGAATTAGAGGCTTTCGTAAAGTATCGTCCAGACTATTGGAACCAATTGATTAAGGATATCAAAAGTATTTACAAAGGAAAGCTGACCTATGCTTCAAATTGGGATGAATTTAAACGCACGCCTTTTTGGAACGATTTAGATTATATAGGTGTTGATGCTTATTTTCCTGTGAGTGATCAAAAAACTCCAACGGTTGAAGATTGTATAAAAGGTTGGAAATCCCACAAAACTGAAATTGAAAATCTGTCAAAAACGTATAACAAGCCAATTCTGTTTACTGAATATGGATACCGAAGTATGGATTTTACCGGAAAGGAACCATGGGAAAGTGACTATAAAATCACCTCACTAAATTTTGAAGGTCAAGCCAATGCTACACAAGCCTTATTTGAAACCTTTTGGAATGAAGAATGGTTTGCTGGCGGATTTGTTTGGAAATGGTTTCATAACCATGAAAAAAGTGGTGGAAAGGAAGACAATCAATTTACGCCCCAAAACAAACCTGTTGAAATGGTTATCAAATCTTACTATTTAAAAGACTGATATGAGAACATTGGTTATTGGTGATATTCATGGTGGATTAAAAGGACTCATCCAATTGATGGAACGTGCTAAGGTAAAGCCGACAGATCATCTTATTTTTCTTGGCGATTATGTGGATGGATGGAGTGAATCGGCTCAAGTGATACAATATCTCATTGAATTGTCAAAAACCAATGATTGCATCTTCATTAAAGGCAATCATGATGTCTGGTGTGAAGAATGGCTTCGCAATAATAGAAGTCCGTTAGTTTGGTTATCTCATGGCGGACAAGAAACTGTGGAGAGTTATGCTAAATTTTCCGAAGCTGAAAAGCAACAGCACCTGGATTTTTTCAGTAGTATGCCTTTATATCATATTGATGAAAACCAACGTTTGTTTATTCATGCTGGTTTCACCTCAATGCATGGAGTTAATAACGAAACCGATAGTACGAACTTTTATTATGATAGAACCCTATGGGAAATGGCTTTGGCTATGGATAAAAAGTTAAAAACGAAATCTGAGTTTTACCCTAAAAGACTAAAGCATTATTCTGAAATTTATATCGGACACACACCAACAATTAATTATAACAAGAAAAAGCCGATTCATGTAGCCAATGTTTGGAATGTCGATACTGGTGCAGCATTTACAGGAAAATTATCAGCTATAGATATTAACACCAAAGAAGTTTTTCAGAGTAGACGATTACAAAATTTATATCCTGATGAAATGGGTCGAAATAAGGATTAGTTTAGAAGGTGCTTTTTATAGTAAGCATACAAATCATCTGCTGAAGCACCAAGCGATTTTTTGAGATGGATGACCCAAAAATGAAACTGCAATTTCCAGATACCTTGCTTTTCATAACGTCTTGCTGAGCTTTTAATCTTTTTGTTTATAACAACAAATTTGCTCTGTTTATAAAGCTCGTCGATTAAGACGTTATCTTCATAAATAATATAATTTTCATCATAACCACCAATGTCTTCAAATAAGTTTTTGGAGACAAACAAGCTTTGATCACCACCTCTACAGACTTTCCAAGAGAATTGTGTAAACCAACTAGCCAATCGCAACCACCAATGGTTACTGTCAAATTGCATTCGGAAACAGCCTGCTAAATTTTCTTTTTCAACTTCTTCTAAAATGTAACGATCAAAATATTTTGGTGGAAAGGAGTCGGCATGTAAAAAGTAAAGTATGGTTCCTGAAGCTTTTTGGGCTCCAAAATTCATCTGTTTGGCTCTGCCTTTTTCTGAATGTAATAATCGTGCAGCGTCAAAATCATTGACAATTTTACTAGTGTCATCTGTACTGCCACCATCAACAATGATAAATTCTAGCGTATTCGGATTAAAAGCATTTTCAGTAAGATATAAAATGAGTTTGCCAATGGTTTCAGCTTCGTTAAGAACTGGAATTATGACGGAAATCTTAATCATTCAGATTCCAATTGTATTCCATGTAGCTAATTTCAGCATCTTCAGAAATAGTGACATCAGTATAGCGATTAATGAAATCAATAACAGTGGATTCTGAAGACTTAAAATCCTTTGTAAACCACTTGAAAATTTTCGATATCTCTAATTGGCTTTTGGTAATCTTGTTTTTGGAAGGGTCTAAAAGAAATTCCTTTGTGGCATTGGTCAGTTGGGATTCCAAATCTCTAGCAGTGAAAGCTGTGTTTTGTAATTTCGGACAAGAGATTGAAGCACAAACGATTGCAAAATGAATCCTAGGCTCGTCCATTTTACGTAAGATTTGGTGTTCAATATCATTAAGACTGTAAACATCGTTTCCTATTTTCCAAAGCTCTTGATTCCAAGGGTTATCGATGTCCTTGATACTTTTCAAGGGATGATTTCTCAGGATTAAATCTATGGTTAGTGCATTATAAGCGTTGATCCAATAAGCTAATTTTTCTTGACGACTCCAATCGTTTTGTGGCGGATTGTTTTTCAGAAGGAAGATATAATTATATAATCCAGAGCTATCAGATTTCAAACCCTTATAATTCACTTGTCCAGTATTTGACACAAATTTCTGAAGAACGTCATTCCAAATCTCATGATCAATGGTGTTGGATGTTTTTTCAGTGTTTGTTTTGACTTGCGCTGAAGTGCCACAATTGAAAAGTGCAAAAGTGAAAAACAGTAAGAAAAACGATTTTAGATGCATTACTTTTGATTTAATGGATATAATTCCTGTTCAACAAATCCTTTTGGGAATTGCTCATCACCTTCAAAACCAAGTTCAATATCTTTTCCATCACGAGGAATGTAATCGGTTTTAAAAAGATAATCCCAAATACTTAAGGTTAGTCCAAAATTCACGCCATATCTTGCATGTTGAGGTAATTCTTTGGCGTGATGCCAAATGTGCATTTTAGGATTGTTGAAAATATACTTCAAAATGCCATAGTCCCAACCCAAATTTGCATGGTTGAGATGACCAATAGCAATGGCAAAGAAATAAACAATAGCAACATCTTGAGCGCTGTAATTGGCTATAATAGCTAAGGGAATATACCTAATGGAATTATAAACAACTGGTTCCATCCAGTGATAACGTAAATGTGCTGCAAATCCCATTTGCTTCACACTGTGATGCACTTTGTGAAAATTCCATAACCATGGCACGCGATGTAACAAGCGATGGGTATTCCATTGTACAAAGTCGTTCACCAAAAAGAAAATGAGTAGTCCCAACCATTTTGGTAAATCTGTTGAATCAAATAATTGGAAATCCGAAAGTTGCAGTCCGATCAAACCCAAAACATCGTTAAATAATTCAGCGACAGTATTGGAAAGGGCAATCAGAACGATTAAATTCAGAAGGAAAAAATTGAAAAACATGTAAAAAGTATCCAGCCAAAAGTCTTTTCTAAACAAGGGTTGGTCCTTACGCCAAGGGAATGCAATTTCAAGTATCCAAACAATAACCGAAATTAAAATCAAACCATAAAAATAGTTATCCCAATTATTTTGGAATAAGAGTTCTCGTTTGAGGTAATTCCAATACCCAACATAAGATTCCTGAATGATGTCAATGTACTTTTCCATAACTAAATTTTAAATCAATTAACAGCAACCACCACCATCATAATGATAGGTAGATTCACTTATAAAGATATCATCTCTTCCTAAATTTTTCAAGGCATTTGCAGTTTTATCACAAATGGCCAATGGTTGATTTTTGAGTAGTACGTGACCTGCCTTATCATCAAAATAATCAGCTTCACCATAATAAATGGCAGCCTTTCCTGTAAAAATACATGGTCCGTCAGCTGGCATTGGATCTTTAATAGCAGCTACTTCAATAGATTCGATGTAGATTAATTCATCGGTTGGATAATGTTTTGGATCAAGAATACGATACGGTTTTCTCGCTCTAATTTCGATGGTTCCAAAGCCTGTATCTGTTAAGGCTTTCACATACTCTGAAATAGGTAAGCTACCACTCAAGCACAACGCTCTTAAACGATCATCATTTCTTAAGGCATCATTCATAGGCTGCTCACAAGTAGGATCACTCATTACCAATCGACCATGAGGTTTTAGGACGCGATACATTTCAGCAAGTGCCTTTTTAAGATCATCGGTTTTAAAAATATTGAACAAGCAATTTTGAGCTGCCACATCAATACTATTATCCTCAACCGGTAGATTTAAAGCGTCTCCTTTTTTCAGTTCTACAAAATCTGATTTAAACCAGTCATTCATCTTTTCGGCTTCCTCAAAGTTTCGACGTGATGCTTCCAACATTTCATCTACAACATCAACTCCAATAACACCACCTTTTTGCCTATTGAAATAAGAAAACTGAAGCAGTTCCATCCCGCCACCAACACCAACATATAACATTTTCGGGTTGTTGGTCAAATCTCTTGCATGTACAGTACTTCCACAACCATAATTCATCTCTTGCATGATTTTTGGGATTTTAAGACCAGGCAATTCCCAAATAGGATTGGTCGTACAGCATAATCCAACATCTGGTGTTAGAGCAGCTTCCTTATAAAGCGTATTCGTAGCATTTAAATAGTTATCCATAATTTATAATTCTTTAATCAGTGCTTTAAACAAAGCGATCATTTCAGGTTCGGCTTTTGAGGCCATCGCAATAATTTCATCAATATTAACTGGTTTTAGATTGTCTGGATCACATTCGTCAGTCAATACAGAAATCGCAGCAGCTCTCATGTTGAGATGGTTTGCAACAATAATTTCTGGAACCGTACTCATGCCAACAGCATCTGCGCCAATAATCTTCAGCATACGGTATTCGGCTCTGGTTTCCAATTGTGGACCAACAACACTCGCATAAACACCTTCATGTAAAGTGATGCCTTTATCCTTAGCTAAGGCTTTGAATTTAGAATTGATTTCCGCATCATAAGGCTGGCTCATATCCGTAAAGCGTTCTCCTAGAGCGGAAACACCTTTGAATGCTAGCGGAGAACTACCTTGTAAATTAATGTGATCATCAATAAGCATCAATTCGCCTTTTTTGAAATTCAGGTTAACCGCTCCAGCAGCATTGGAGACCAATAAGGTTTTTATGCCCAATTTTTCCATAACACGAACAGGATAACTCACATCTTGAAGCGAGTAGCCTTCATATACATGAAAGCGACCTTGCATAACGACCACTTTTTTGCCTTCCAAAGTGCCATACATAAGTTTCCCTTTGTGGAACTCAACAGTAGCTGTTGGAAAGTTTGGGATATGGTTATAACTCACTTCCTTTATGATATCAATTTCATTGGTGAGTTGTCCCAATCCTGTGCCTAAAATAATACCAATTTCTGAGTTTTCGAAGCCTTTCGACTTTAGGTAGTTCGCAGTTTCAGTTATAAATTTAATCATGACTGTTGTAAAATGGTTTTAGTTGATGGTAAGGTTTCAAATCTTCAAATGTATCAATATCGTTTAATTCTTTCAATTGAAAAATCTTAAGGTTTTGTAAATCTTTTAGGGTGTCTTTTAGAACGCTATCAGTTCCCCATAGTTTGTTTTTGAAAATTGAAGGGATTCTCTTTTTCATGCCTAAAAGATAATAACCTCCATCTTCAGCTGGTCCGATCACCACATCATTGGTTTGTAAGTTTTCAAAAGCCAAAGCAATAATATTTGCTTTGAGATCCATTAAATCACTGCCAATGATAATGATGTTTTTATAACCAGAATCAAAAAGTTTATCAAAAGCATTCTGCATACGTTGACCTAAATCTGAACCTTCTTGTAATTGCTTGAAAAAGTGAGGTTTTGTCCATAAGTCATTTTCAATAATCATCTCAGAATAGAATATATGTTTGTCAGCATCTACATGTTTTGCAACTTCAGCAGTATGTTTCAAAAGATGCTTGTAAATATCTAATGCAGCCTGATCACCTATGGTTTTTGCCAAGCGTGTTTTGCATTGTCCCAACTCAGGATTTCTAGTAAAGATCATTAAAGCATTTGTGTTCATTGTGGTTTGGGTATAACTTTAATGCCTCTATTCAGCCATTTGCTCCAATATTTTGAAAAGGCATGAATACTATCTGTTTCTTTGTCTTCTGAATTATATACTGAAAAACCCTTGTTTTTCCATTCGAAAATACCACCATAAAGATTGGTCACATTGGTATAGCCTTCATCCGAAAGCTTTTTAGCAATAGTTTCCGAGCGAATCCCTAAGGAACAATAAACCACTATAGCTTGGGTTTTGTCAGGAAATTGACTTTTTACTAGCTCTATGTTGAAATCATTATAACCAACAAAAATGGCACCTTTGATATGGCTAACCTCATATTCTGAAGATTCTCTAGCATCTAATAAGATGGGATTGGTTTTAGGCATTGCCAATTCTTGAACTGAAATATATGGCACATGTTTTTGATTGTGTCTTTGAAGCAATTCTGACAGACTGTCTTGAGAATAGGCGGTAAAAGCTAAAAAAAATGATATGTAAAATAAGATGGATTTCATGTTAAGCTACAGATCCTTGACAACTACTACCAGCTCCAGCAGTACAACCATAGCAGTGTTGCGAAATCACAATATTGCGACCTTCCAAAAGGTCCTGATTAAATTCTGAAATATGCTTTACCTTACTGTTCACTGGTAATTCAAGCATTTGATTAAAATCACAGTCGTATAAATAGCCATCCCAACTTACCGATAAGGTGTTTGTGCACATCACATTTTTTACTGCGGAAGGATTAAAGGCTTCAACCAATTCGTACATGTAATCTTCGTAATTTTCGGAAGCAATCAAATAATCCAAAAAACGAGAAATAGGAAGGTTGGTTATGGCAAATAGATTGTGAAAATGAATACCAAAATCATCCAGTAATGCCTTTTTAAAATCCTTTTCCATAGCAGATTGGTCTCCAGGTAAAAATGCTCCCGAAGGGTTATAGACCAAATCCAATCGAAGTGCACTATCTGGCATCCCATAACCTACAGTATTGAGTTCCTGAAGCGCTTTAATCGACTTATCAAAAACACCATCACCGCGTTGTTTGTCAGTTTTGCCTTTAGTCCAATGTGGCATAGAGCTCACCACATGAACATTGTGTTTTTTGAAAAATTCGGGAAGGTCATGAAATTTTTTGTTAGCTCTAATGATGGTCAGGTTAGAACGTACAATAAAATCTTCAATACCTACTTTTGCTGCTTCCTCAACAAACCATCTAAAATTCGGATTCATTTCCGGTGCGCCACCTGTGAGATCCAAAGTATGTGCTCCTGAAGTTTGGATAACATCCAAGCATTGCTGCATGGTCTCACGCGTCATGATTTCGGTTCGATCTGGACCAGCATCAACATGGCAATGATCACAAACCTGGTTGCACATATAGCCAACATTGATTTGCAAAATTTCAAGGGTTTTGGCCTTTAATGGAAACTGATTGCTCTCTGAAATTTTATCCTTGAATTTGGGTAATTCTCCACTTTGAAATATGCCATTCGACAAAATTTCAAGTTGCCTTTTGCTGTTTGCTAAATCGTTTTGTTGTTTTTTTAGTGATTTGGTAGCCATTAATTGTAGTGTCTTTTACTGAAATTTACGAATACTAGTAGCTGTTGGTTTTATAAGTTAATCTAACCGTCGAGCTTATTCACCTTATTCATCATTTGTACGCCATGTACCAATGTTGCGCCACTTTTTATGGCTGCGCCAACATGAATGGCTTCCATCATTTCTTCCTTAGTAATACCGCGTTGCAGGCCATCTTGTGAATAGGCATCAATACAGTAAGGACATTGCTCTGTATGAGCAACGGCTAAAGCAATTAATGATTTTTCTCTAGCGGTTAATGCGCCTTCCTCGAATACTTTTCCGTAGTATTCAAAAAATTTATTTCCTAATTCTTCACTCCATTCAGTAATCTTTCCAAATTTTTTAAGGTCTGATGGATTGTAATATGTTTTTTGCATAAGTTGAATTAATAGTTTTATAGGATATGAATTATAGTAACTTTCGTCGAAACGTCTTACAAAGGATTACAAAATGTATACGAATAATTTTAGTAATGGGTTTTGTCTTCCTTTTCTTGCCAAGCTTTGAAAGGCTCTAATGCGATTTGTCTTCCCAACTGTTCAAATGGAATTTTGCGTTCTGCGTAAGGCAAAGGAATTTCATCGTAAATAAATTGATCGTCAAAACCAATATTAGCTGCATCAACCTGATTGCTTCCGTAATATACTTTATCAGGACGAGCCCAATAAATGGCACCTAAACACATAGGGCAAGGTTCGCATGAAGTATAAATTTCACAACCTTCCAATTGAAAAGATTCTAGATTTTTACAGGCATCTCTTATGGCATTCACTTCAGCGTGTGCTGTTGGGTCATTGGTAGATGTAACGCGATTATTACCACGACCAATAATTTTTCCGTCTTTAACAATAACACAGCCAAAAGGTCCACCTTCATTATTGTTCATACCTTCTATAGCAGCTTTTACCGCTTCTTGCATAAATTGTTCCTTGCACATATTTTATTTTTTAGGAAAAATACAAATGATTTAAGGTTTCAGTGATATTAAATTAGATTTATTTCTGAATGTTTAAAGAATACCTATCTTTAAACTTCATTAATTCTATCCCTATGAAATTTTTCAATGAAATTAGTTTTCAAACATTAAAGTTATCATTCAGCTTTTTACTGATGCTATTAGTGTTTGCTTGCAATCCGAATGAAAATGACACATTCCTAAGAAAGACCATAGTCTTAGAAGATAACTGGAAATTCAGTAAAGAAGCCAATGAGGAGGCCTTTCAAATAGATTTTGATGATTCCAATTGGGAAAGTGTTTCTGTTCCGCATGATTGGGCTATTTATGGGCCATTTGATAAAGAGATAGATAAACAGAATGTGGCTATTGTTCAGAATGGAGAAGAAGTAGCTACTGAAAAAACTGGACGAACCGGTTCATTGCCTCATATAGGCGAAGGTTGGTATAGAAATTCATTTACTGTTCCTGAATTTGATAATAATAAAAAAGCCTTGTTACTTTTTGAAGGTGCTATGAGTGAGCCACAAGTTTATTTAAACGGACAAAAAGTTGGTGAATGGGCTTATGGTTATAGCTACTTTTACTTTGATATTTCTGATAAAATTTTAATTGATAAAGAAAATCTATTATCTGTTAAATTATCCAATAAGGAATTTGCCTCGCGTTGGTATCCAGGTGCTGGATTATACCGGAATGTAAGTTTGGTAATAACCAACGATACACGTTTTGATCATTGGCAGACATTTATCACAACGCCTGAAGTTTCAGAAAATAGATCTACTGTAAATATTAAAACCAGTGCAACAGGTAAGAACTTATCTGTGAAAACCAAAATATTAGATCAGAATCAAGCTGAAGTTGCTACATCTAAAGCTGTGTCAGATTCCACAGGAGTCTTTGATTTTAATCTAGATGTTCCAAATCCCAAACTATGGAGTCCTGAATCACCTAACCTTTATAAAGCTGTATTGGAACTCTATGAAAACGATATTTTAAAAGATACATTAATTCAAAAATTTGGCATTAGAACCATCAAGTACGAACCTCATAAGGGTTTCAGTTTAAATGGAAAGAACAGGAAGTTTAAAGGGGTTTGTCTGCATCATGACTTAGGTCCTTTAGGGACTGCAGTGAACAAAGCAGCATTGCGACGACAACTTGAGATATTAAAGGATATGGGTTGTGATGCCATTAGAAGTGCCCATAATATGCCGTCTTTTGAACAATTGGAGCTATGCGACGAAATGGGTTTTATGTTTTTAGCTGAAAGTTTTGATGAATGGGCAAAACCAAAAGTTGAAAATGGATACAATCGTTTTTTTGATGATTACGCAGAAAAAGATGTTGTTAATTTAGTGCAAGCCACTAGAAACCATCCTTGTATTGTGATGTGGAGCTCAGGAAATGAAGTGCCAGATCAATGGGGAGAAAAAGGTGTGGAAAGAGCGCAATGGTTACAAGATCTATTTCACAGGGAAGATCCAACGCGACCTGTGACGGTTGGAATGGACCAAGTTAAAGCTACTATGGAATCTGGATTCGGAGCAATTTTGGATGTGCCAGGTCTCAATTACAGAGTACATCTTTATGAAGAGGCTTACGAAACGTTCCCTCAAGGATTTATTTTAGGTTCTGAAACCGCTTCAACAGTGAGCTCTCGAGGTGTGTATAAGTTTCCAGTGGTTCAGGAAAACATGAAGCAATATGAGGACTTACAGTGTTCTTCATATGATTTGGAAGCTTGTTATTGGTCTAATGTGCCAGATGAAGATTTTGTACTTCAAGATGATAAGCCTTGGGTTATTGGTGAGTTCGTTTGGACAGGTTTTGACTATTTGGGAGAACCAACACCTTATGATAATTTTTGGCCATCCCGAAGTTCTTATTTTGGGATTTCAGATTTGGCTGGATTGCCGAAAGATAGGTTTTACTTATATAGAAGTCGATGGAATACCAAAGATGAAACCTTACACGTATTACCGCATTGGAATTGGGAAGGTAGAGAAGGGGAAACCACTCCTGTTTTTGTATATACCAATTACAATAGTGCTGAACTTTTTCTGAATGGAAAGAGTCAAGGCATAAGAACAAAAAATGATTCTACACCACAGCATCGATACAGGTTGATGTGGAAGGACATTAAGTATGAGGCGGGAAAATTAAAGGTTGTGGCATTTGATGCTGATGGAAAAAAAGCTGCTGAGAAAGAAATCCAAACCTCTGGTCAACCTTATCAAATTCAATTAAAACCTGACAGGAAAAATCTTTCAGCCGACGGTAAGGATATGTCATTTGTTGAAGTTTCCGTTACAGATCAAAATGGAATTCCTTGTCCGACAGCCAATAATCAATTACAATTTGAAGTCTCAGGAGCAGGAACTTATAGAGCAGCTTGTAATGGTGACGCAACATCCTTAGAATTATTTCATGAACCAACAATGAAATTATTTAGTGGTAAATTGGTGGTATTGGTTCAATCTTCAAAAAATGAAGGCGACATAACTTTGAAGGTTTCCGGAGAAAATTTAAAGTCGGCTGAATTACATTTAAGTAGTGTCAAAAAATAATTATCAATACATTTGAATCCCACTAACAAACTAATAATACCATCATGCAATTTTTAACCTTTATCGGATTTACAGCTTTAGTAGCTGTGATATCTTATTACAAAACCAGGCGCACCAATGAATCCTCCTCTGACGGCTATTTTTTAGGAGGTAGAAGTTTGACAGCAGGTGTGATTGCTGGATCTTTATTGTTAACCAATTTATCTACAGAGCAAATCGTAGGATTGAACGGTTCTGCTTACCAAAGTGGATTATCGGTTATGGTTTGGGAAACATTGGCTGCCATTGCGATGGTAGTGACCGCAATGTTTTTACTGCCAAGATATCTTAAAGGCGGATTGACTACAGTTCCTGGGTTTTTGGCTAGACGTTTTGATGTCACCACAAAAACATTGACATCCGCTTTGTTCTTGACAGGCTATGTGGTTGTACTCTTACCGATTATTTTGTATTCTGGTTCTTTGGCGATAAGTGGTATGTTTGACCTTCCTGAAATTTTGGGAGTATCGCATACGCAATCGATTTGGATTTGTGTTTGGGGAATCGGTATCATTGGCTCCATTTATGCTGTTTTTGGCGGATTAAAAGCAGTGGCTGTTTCAGATACTATTAATGCTATTGGTTTATTGATTGGAGGAATCTTGATTCCGATTTTTGGATTGATGTTAATAGGTGATGATGGCAACATTTTAGATGGATTGTCCAAATTAACCTCAGAGCATCCCGAAAAGTTTAAGTCTATGGGAGGACCAACAGATCCAGTTCCTTTTTATACCATTTTCACAGGAATGATGTTGGTGCAGTTATTTTATTGGGGAACAAACCAACAGATCATTCAAAGAGCCTTAGGCGCAAAAAATCTAAAGGAAGGTCAGAAGGGATTGCTTTTGGCTGCTTTTATAAAAATATTAGGTCCAATAATAGTGGTTTTACCAGGATTGATAGCATTTCATGTATTTCAGGGTAATCTAGAAACAGCCGATAGTGCCTATCCTATGTTGGTGAAAAAAGTCCTGCCTACTGCTTGGGTTGGTTTTTTCGCAGCAGTTTTGTTCGGTGCAATACTAAGTTCATTTAATAGTGTTTTGAATAGTTCAGTGACTTTGTTTGGAGTTGATATCTATAAGCAGCATATCAATAAGGAAGCCGATGAAAAAACAGTTGTTAAGTATGGAAAAACTTTTGGAGTCGTATTGGCAATTGCTTCAATGTTTATAGCACCAATGATTGCCAAAGCCGGAAGTCTGTTTGCCTATTTACAGGAAATCAATGGGATTTACAGCATACCAATTCTTACCATCATAATTGTTGGCTATACCACAAAACGGGTTCCAGCAATTGCAGCAAAAATTGGATTGCTATCAGGTTGTTTGCTTTATATTGTAAGTCAATTTGTATTGCAACCTTATTTTATAGAGAAGGCCTTGTCTAATGCCAAAGCTTCTGGAATTACTGAAGAAAATGCATTGGCTCTTGTCAAAGCTGAAGCCTATCCGCATTTTTTAGATGTGATGGCAATTTTGTTTGTGCTTAATGTTGTCATTATGTTGATTATTGGGAAACTGAAACCACGAACAGAGCCTTTCGTTCAAAAATATACCAAACAAGTCGATATTATGCCATGGAAACATACTACTTTAGTTAGTGTTGTTATTTGTCTTGTAGTGATTGGTGTTTATGTTTACTTCGCCTAATTTATGAGTGAAACATTACTTAATAAGGTCTATAGCCACTTTCAACTTCTGTATGATAAGGATCCGATACTCGTATTTTCACCTGGTCGAATTAATCTTATAGGAGAGCATACCGATTATAATGACGGATTTGTATTTCCAGCAGCTATTGATAAAGGTATTGCTTTGGCAATTAAACATAATGACGCTAATCTTTGTCGAGCTCATGCTTTTGATATTGATGAAAACTATGAGTTTCAACTCAAAAATTTAAGTCCGTTGATTAATGGAGGCTGGAAAAACTACATTATTGGCGTTGTTGCTGAAATACTAAAGGCGGGACATCAGCTTAAAGGTTTTGATGTCATCTTTTCAGGAAACATTCCAAGTGGTGCAGGATTATCATCTTCAGCGGCATTGGAAAACAGCTTGGTTTTTGCGCTTAATGCCTTATTTGGTTTAGGTTTGTCTAAAACGGAAATGATCCTAATCTCACAAAAGGCAGAACACAATTATGTAGGTGTCAAATGTGGTATAATGGATCAATATGCAAGTATGTTTGGAGTTAAAGATCACGCACTTTTACTAGATTGCAGAACCTTGAATTCAGAAAAATTTAAAGTCAATTTAAAAGGCTATGAAATTGTTTTGGTCAACAGTCAAGTAAAGCATAGCTTAAATGAAAGTGCTTATAACGATAGACGTCAAGTTTGTGAAACTATATCAAAACAACTTGGTGTTAAGGCACTTCGAGATGTTTCAGTTGAACGTTTGGAAACAATCAAACATGAAACTTCCTTTGAGGACTACCAAAAAGCTTTATATGTGATTCAAGAAAATCAACGTGTAATAGAGTTTTCAGAAGCTTTACAAAACAATGACATTCATCAACTAGGAAGACTGCTGTTTGAAGCTCATGATGGACTTAGTAACCAGTATAAAGTGAGTTGTGATGAAATAGATTTTTTGGTCGATTTTGCTAAAAACAACCCAAATGTAATTGGATCTAGAATGATGGGAGGAGGCTTTGGTGGATGTACCATTAATTTGGTTAAGAAGGACTATGTCAATAAGTTTATTGAAGACGTAAAAAAGCGGTATAAAGAAGCTTTTCATAAAGACTGTAAAATTCATCGTGTTGTGCTTTCAGAAGGAACACGACTTATTAATAACACATTTTGATACAATTGTAATGGAAACAAATCTTCAAGATTATTCACACAAGCGCTATAACATTTTAACAGGTGAATGGGTTTTGGTATCACCACATAGAGCCAAGCGACCATGGCAAGGTCAAAATGAAAAGATAGTTAGTGATTTGCGTCCTACATATGATCCTGATTGTTATTTGTGTTCTGGAAACAAGAGAATCAACGGAGAGCAAAATCCAAAGTATGAAGATGTTTATGTGTTTACCAATGATTTTTCTGCTTTACAGAAGGATTCACCAGACTTTTCAATTCATGACGGATTGTTAATTGCTGAAAGTGAAAAAGGAATATGTCGCGTCGTGTGTTTTAGTCCAGACCATTCTATGAGTTTGGCCGATATGAAAAGTGAGGATATAGCAAAGGTTGTTGAGTTATGGAAACGAGAATATGTGGAATTAGGTGCCATGAAAGACATAAACTATGTTCAGATTTTTGAAAATAAAGGTGCTGTCATGGGTTGTAGTAATCCGCATCCTCACGGACAAATTTGGAGTCAATCTACATTGCCAAATGAAGTTTCAAAAAAAGATAAGCAACAAAAAAAATATTTTGATGAGCATCAAAAAAGTCTTCTAGAAACCTATTTAAAGCAAGAGCTCGAGCTTGACGAACGCATCATATATCAAAATGATGATTTTGTAGTCCTGACGCCTTTTTGGGCGATATGGCCTTTTGAAACCATGATAGTGCCCAAAACGCATCAAAAGAATATAGGCGAAATGAACCAAAATGAAAGTTTGGCCTTTGCTGATGCTATTTCAAAGATTACCAAAGCCTATGATAAGTTGTTTGAATGCTCCTTCCCATATTCAAGTGGCATTCACCAATCGCCAACAAATGAAGATTCTAATGGTCACTGGCATTGGCACATGAGTTTTTATCCGCCTTTATTGCGAAGCGCAACAGTGAAAAAATTTATGGTTGGTTATGAAATGTTCGGCTCGCCACAAAGAGATATTACAGCTGAACAAGCGGTTAATAGATTACAGGAGTTAATTTAAGATTTAGAACCAAAAAACCCGATTCAATTGAATCGGGTTTTTAGTGGTGGTGCCTCCAGGAATCGAACCAGGGACACAAGGATTTTCAGTCCTTTGCTCTACCAACTGAGCTAAGGCACCAGTCGCTTTTAACGAGAGTGCAAATATATATGCAATTTTATTATTCGCAAAAAGAAAATCTAAAAAATTAAATAATCGTGTTCTCAGCTCTAAATCAGTTATATGTTATTTTTTGGTTAAACACTCATAAAGAGTTTTTTGCATTTTGTAAGTTTACTTTTTTTAACATGAGAGGATGAATTTAGTAATCGATGTTGGGAACACATTTGTCAAAATTGCTGTGTTTCATAATGGAAGTGTCTTTGAAAAAATAAGTGTTCACCACGATTTATTTTTGAAAACAACCAAACAAGTTCTAAAAAAGTATCCCATAATTTCAGAAGGAATTATGTCTTCGGTTGGTAAACTGAATCCTGAAGATGTGGCAACTGTTCAAAAACAAGTTGATCTTTTACTATTAAGTTCTAAAACAAAACTCCCTTTTGAAAATTTATATAAAACTCCTGAAACATTAGGTGTAGATCGTTTGGCACTTGTTTGTGCTTCTGTAAAACATTATCCTAATGACAATGTGCTGGTTATTGATGCTGGTACTTGTATAACCTATGATTTTATTAATAATAAAAATCATTACTTAGGAGGTGCTATTTCTCCAGGAATCCGGTTGCGGTATCAAAGTTTACATAATTTAACAGCTAACCTTCCGTTATTAGACACTGAAGTTCCAAAATCTATTATTGGTTCTACAACAAATGAGGCAATTCATTCTGGCGTTGTTTTTGGAATTTTGAAAGAAATAGAAGGCGTAATTGCTAGTTATAAAGAAAAAAATCCTGATTTAACAGTTATTTTAACAGGTGGAGATGCCAATTTTTTGTCAAAACAATTAAAAAATGGCATATTTGCCAACTCAAATTTTCTTTTGGAGGGTTTGAATTTCATCTTAGATTTTAATACACACTAATGATTAAAAAGCTCGTTTTAGTTTTTATTGCTTTTACTGCGTTGTTGACACATGCTCAGGAAGGTACAGCTTCACCATATTCTTTCTATGGAATAGGTTCTTTAAAATTTAAAGGAACTGTTGAAAATAGAAGTATGGGAGGCATAAGTATCTATAATGATAGTATTCATATGAATTTAAGAAATCCAGCTTCCTATGTTGGGCCAAATCTTAAAATTCTGAATAATGAAAGTCGATTGGTCAAATTTACAGTTGCTGGTAGTCACACAAGCATTAATCTAAAGGCTGATTCTGGAAGTGATAAAACAAGTTCTACTACAGTAGATTATTTAGCATTGAATATGCCTATAGGTAAGTTCGGACTTGGCTTAGGGATTATGCCGTATACTTCTGTTGGATATAAGCTAGAAAATGTTAATGATAATAACAAAATTAGTAATCGGTATAGAGGTGAAGGTGGCTTGAATAAGGTATTTGTAGGTTTAGGTTACAAAATCACGAATAAATTAAGTGCTGGTATCGATATCAATTATAATTTTGGAAATATTCAAAACTCATCGATAAAATTCTTATACGATGGAGACGGAAATTTAGTACAATACCAATCAAGAGAAGAAAATAGATCAGATTTAAGCGGATTGAATATTAATCTAGGGCTTACTTATCGAACAATGATCAATGAAAAACTTGAATTGCAATCAGGAGTAACTTTTACTCCAGAGAGCAAAGTTGCCTCAAACAATAGTAGAACATTTGCTTCAATTATTATTAATGAGCAAACAGGACAAGAAATAGTCGTTAATACTATTGATGCTGACTTGGTTGCTGCCGGACTTGAAAAAACAGATTTGACCTTACCTTCTAGGTTTTCTTTTGGAGCTGGTATTGGAGAACCAAGAAAGTGGTTTTTAGGAGCAGAATATACTTTTGAAAATACAAGTGCTTTTTCAAATCCAATTATCACTATAGACAATACTGCTTTTGTTAATGCATCTAGTTTTTCACTAGGCGGATTTATTGTTCCAAATTACGATTCGTTTTCAAGTTATTGGAAACGTTTAACATACAGGGCTGGGATGCGCTTTGAAAATACGGGTTTAGAGATCAATAATGAAACTATAAATGAGTTTGGCATATCTTTTGGAGTTGGATTGCCAGTTGGGAAATGGTTTTCTAACGCAAACCTAGGTTTTGAAGTAGGTAAAAGAGGAACAACCAACCAAAATTTGATACAAGAGAATTTTGTAAATTTCCAACTCAGCTTGTCTTTAAACGACAGGTGGTTTGAAAAAAGAAAATATAACTAACGTAAAATTTAAACAATGAAAACGAGAATTATTTTAGTACTTGCAGCACTGTTCTTGACAGCAAATTTCAGCTTTGCACAACAAGATCAAGACTGCATGATTAACTTAACACTAATGAGTGATTACGTTAAAGTAAAAAAATATGATGAAGCGTATGAGCCTTGGGTGAAACTTAGAAAAGACTGCCCAAAGAAGTTTAGTTATGCCATTTATGCTTATGGTGAAAAAATTCTAAAGCATAAAATCAAAAACGCATCAGGACAAGAGCAATTAAATTTTATCAAAGATTTGATGCTTGTTTGGGACGATGGAATGGAAAACTTTCCAAGTAAGTACGATTTAGGAGAAGTACTTTCAGATAAAGGACTGTTGATGTATGATTACCAGAAAGAACTTGGGCTTTCAGATCAAGATGTTTACAATGCCTTTGACAAAGCTTATAAGCAAGACATAAAAAACTTTACAAGCGCTAAGGGGTTATATGTTTATTTTACTAAGGTGGTAGATTTGCATAAATCTGGTAATGCTGAGTTGCAAGATGTATTTAATAAATACGATGATGTTAGCGAACAGTTAGAGAACATTAATGAAAAATACACAGGTAGCTTAAACAAGCTTATAGAGAAAGAAGAGGCTGGTCAAACGCTTTCTAAAAAAGATGGAAAGTATAAAGACTTCTATCAAAAGTCACTTGAAGCTAATGATAAAATCTCAGGAAGTTTAGACACATACCTTGGTCAATTGGCTAATTGTGAAAACCTAATTCCTCTTTACAAAAAAGGCTTTCCAGAAAATAAAACGGATGCTGTATGGTTAAAAAGAGCTGTAAGTAGAATGTACAATAAAGAGTGTACAGATGATCCATTGTATGTTGAATTGGTTAAAGCTTACGATGCAACTGCTCCTTCAGCTGATACAAAGTATTTTGTGGCAACAATACTATATAAGCAAGGTAAAGATGGTGAAGGCGATGATTACATCAAGCAAGCCTATGAATTGGAAACAGATGTTTTCAAGAAAGGACGTTTAGCTAAGAAAATTGCCAATGGTTATAAAAAACGCGGAAGCTATGGAGCTGCTAGACGTTATTATAGAGAAGCACTACAGTTAAACCCTTCAGATGGAACACCTCACTTACAGATTGCATCTATGTACGCTAAGAGTGCCAATAGTTGTGGTGATTCTAACTTTAACAAAAGAGCAGTGTTTTGGTATGCTGCTGAGGAAGCTTTAAAAGCAGGTAGAGTTGATCCATCAATGAAGTCAGCAGCACAACAAGCAGCTAACTCTTACAACGCAAATGCGCCTACTAGAGCTGAGATTTTTGAAGCTGGAAACGAAGGTACCACTATTACCATCGGATGCTGGATTGGAGGTAGCGTTAAAGTACCAAAACTGTAAATGAAATTTCAGGATTTACATATAAAATTTATCATAGTCACAGTTTTTACTGTGACTATGTTTTTTTCATGTAAAGACAACTTTAAGGATGTTCAGCAAATTGGTGTTTTACAGAATCAACCTATTGGCGAAGCCGTTAATATTGATTTAAAATATACGGAAACGGAAGATGAAACTGCCAAAGTCGTTGCGAATCTTAAAAGTCCTAAAATGCTTGATTTTTCTAACAGGTCTTTTTCGTTTTCTGAGTTTCCAGATGGTATTCTCTTGTATCTCTATGACGAAGATGGTAATAAGAATACAGTCTTAGCAGATTATGCCAAAGTGTATAATGAAACAGACCTCATTGATCTTCAGGGCAATGTCATACTCATCACACCTCAAAAAGACAGCTTGTTTGCCGATCAAATGTACTATGACCAAAAACGTGAATGGTTATTTAGTAATCAAGAAGTAAGGTTCAAATCGTTTTCTGCCAATACTGCTACAGGCAATATTTTTGATTCAGATTCGAAGTTCAAAAATTATACTATTTTAGATGGTAGTGGAGATATGTTGCTTAAAGAGGAATAATTTGCAAAACATCGCTATCTTTGTTTCATCTTAGTGATTACTTATAATGAAGTTACTTCAGTTTTTTCAGTATGTATATCTGTTTTTTGCCATCCTTTTTATTTATGATGGTTTTGTAAGTTGGAATGATGGTAGCAACAGATCTTACATTTCTTTCTTTTTTGCGGCATTATCTATTTTTATGTTTTTTTTCAGAAAGCGTTTCAGAAAAAAAATGCAAGATAGAAACAACAAATAAGTATGGATTTAAACATCCTTATCATTATTGTGATGCTGTTATTGTCAGCATTCTTCTCCGGAATGGAGATCGCTTATGTGTCTTCAAATAAGATTCACATCGAACTTGAGAAGAAACAAGATGATTTTCTAGCTAAAATACTAACCAGATTAACCGCTAAACCCTCAAAGTTTATTGCAACAATGCTTATTGGTAATAACATTGCTTTGGTTATTTATGGGATGGTTATGGGAGATGTGCTTATGGCTTGGTTTCAGTCATTAGTACCATCAAATTATGCTATTGTAAACTACTTGCTAACCGATTTGAACTTATTGTCACAAACGATAATTTCTACGGTAATTATTTTAATTACGGCAGAATTTCTTCCTAAAGTGTTTTTTCAAATTTATGCTAATTCATTTTTAAAGATATTCGCTTTTCCGGCGTATCTATTCTACTTATTATTTTGGTTTGTCTCTGCTTTTGTGATATGGATTTCAGATCAGGTTTTAAAAACATTCTTCAAAACAGATGGCGACAATGTGCAATTGGCCATGACCAAAGTAGAATTGGGTAATTATATCAGCGAACAGATGGAATCTGTTGAAGAGCATGATGAGTTGGATAGCGAAATTCAAATCTTTCAAAATGCTTTGGAATTTTCGGAAGTCAAAGCACGAGAAGTGATGGTGCCCAGAACCGAAATCATTGGAGTGGATGTGAAGGATTCAGTGAAGAATATTAGAAATAAATTCATCGAAACAGGCTTGTCTAAAATATTGGTATATAAAGACTCTATTGATGATACGCTTGGCTATGTACACTCTTTTGACTTGTTCAAGAAACCAAGATCAATCAAATCTATTACCATGCCTGTGGTTTTTGTGCCTGCAACCATGTTGGTAAAGGATGTTTTGAACATTCTCACCAAAAAGCGAAAGAGTATTGCAGTGGTTATTGATGAGTATGGAGGAACGGCAGGTATTATGACTGTTGAGGATATCGTAGAAGAACTTTTCGGGGAAATTGAAGACGAACACGATAGTGTTGAACTTATAGAAGAACAAATAAATGAGGCTACCTATCGTTTTTCAGCTCGCTTGGAAGTAGATTACATTAATGAAGCCTATAAATTAGATCTTCCAGAAGGAGAAAATTATGAAACTCTTGGAGGTCTTATTGTGGATGAAGCAGAAGAAATTCCACAAATTGACGACGAGGTTACTATTGGCGTTTTTAAGTTTAAGATATTGGAAGTTTCGTCTACAAAGATTGATGTTGTAGAACTTCAGATTTTACAAGAGGATTAACTTTCTTTCTCCATTTTATTACCCACTTAACCCTCGCTTTCTTGAAATAGGATTTTAATTAAAAACATTCGATAAAACCTATAAAAATCAGTAATAAAATCATAATTCTACTTTTATTATTTAATAGAAAATGGTATTTTCGCCCACTTATTATTCGATAAATAACTTTATACTATGGCAGTATTAAATAAAATTAGACAACGATCATTGTTTTTGATTCTAATCATTGCATTGGCATTGTTCTCTTTCGTGCTTACAGATTTGTTTAGAAACAGTGATGCCCTTTTTGGTGGGTCACAAGATGTAGTGGCAACTGTAAATGGGACAGATATCAACAGAGAGCAATTCATGAATCGTGTTGAGCAGATGCAAAACCAATTGGGTCCAAATTCAACCTCTACTCAAGCAATGAATCGGGTGTATGACCAAGAATTGAGAAGAGCAATAATGAAATCTCAATTTGATGATCTTGGTATTACAGTAGAACAAGATCAAATGAAGGCTTTGCTTAAGGAAAGTTTTTCAACGTATCCTGAGTTTCAAAATGAAGATGGTGTGTTTGATGAAAACAAACTAACAGAATTTGTCAATAACTTAAAATCCTTAAATGGTCAAAGTGCTCCACTTGGAACATTCCAAATCAATTATAGCCAATGGTTGAGTACTGAGGAAAACATCGCTTTAGGAGCCAAGGAAAGAACGTATTACAACATGGTGAAAGCTGGAGTTAATGCAACTTTAGGTGAAGCTGAAGTAGATTATAACTTAGAGAATGCTACGAGAGATTTGAATTTTGTGCAGGTTCCTTTTACTTCAATTGCCGATAGTTTGGTTGAGGTGACTAAAAGTGATATCAATGCTTATATAAACAAACACAAGGATAAGTATGAAGTTGAAGCCATGAGAGATATCAGCTATGTTGAGTTCAAGGAAGTGGCCAGCAAAACCGATGAAGAAAATTTACAATCAGATTTAGTGTCCTTACTTGATAATCAATTGGTTTTCAATGAAACAACAAAAAATACTGATACAATACTTGGTTTTAGACAGACTAGAAATGTTCAAGAGTTTGTTAACTCTAATTCTGACATTGCTTACACGGATAGATTTTTAACAAAATCCCAATTACCAACTGCTGTAGCAGACACGATTTACAACACTCCTGTTGGAGGTATTTATGGTCCATATAAAGACAATGGTTTTTATAAATTGACTAAGGTTGTTGAGGAGTCTCAATTACCAGACTCAGTTAAAGTAAGACATATTTTGATTCCTCATATGGGAGCGCAAAGTGCACAGCCTGATGTAACGAGGTCTATGGTTGAGGCTAAGGAATTAGCAGATAGCATTAAAACTGTCGTGACAGCTAATCCATCTAAGTTCCCTGAATTGGTGACTGAGTTTTCTTCAGACCAAGGAAGTGTTAATAATGGTGGTGAATATGATTTTCACCCTATTACACAGATGGTAAAGCCTTTTAGTGATTTCGAATTCCAGAATGATATTGGTGATATTGGTGTGGTTCAAACAGTTTTTGGATATCATATCATAGAAATCCTAGATCAAAAGAACCGCTCTAGAGCCATAAAAATTGCAACTATTGCTAGAGAAATCGAGCCTTCTGAAGAAACAATCGATGCCACTTTTACAGAGGCTTCTAAATTTGAATTGGCTTTACAGAAAGAAGACTTCAATGAGGCTGCAGAATCAAGAGATTTAGAAGTTAAACCTGTTAATGGTATTAAAGTTTTAGATGAAAATATTCCTGGTTTAGGAAGCCAACGACCTATTGTGCGTTGGGCTTTTGATAAAGATACTAAAGTAGGAGATTACAAGCGTTTTTCAATTCCAAGTGGAGGATATGCTGTAGTTCAAGTTGTTAAGTCTACCAAAAAAGGCTTAATGGATGCTGAAAGTGCTTCTGCAACAGTTCTTACAGAAATCCGCAAAGAAAAGAAAGCGCAAATGATTTTAGATAAAATTACAGGAACTACCGTTGCTGAAGTTGCTAAAAATCAAAATAAAGCGACCAATAAAGCTTCTGCAGTAAATATGAAAAACCCAACACTGTCAGGTGCTGGTGCTGAACCTAAGGTTGTTGGTGTGGCTTTCGGACTTCAAGAAGGCGAAACGTCTAAACCTATCATTGGTAATAAAGGTGTGTATTTGGTTGAAGTTACCAAAGTAAACGAAGTAACGCCTTTAGATAATTTCCAAGCAATTGCCAATAGATTGAGTACAGCTCGTGCCAATGCTGCGCAAACTAAAGTTTACAATGCATTGAAAGAGACTGCTGATATTGAAGATAATAGAGCTAGATTTTTCTAGAATTGTATAATGATATTTTGAAAAAGCCTCGCAAGATTGTGAGGCTTTTTAGTTGTATACCATAGTTTGGTAATCGAGAATTGTTGTATATCCTTTTGAACTAAAATAAGCAATAGGATTTTGTTTGCTTGCTACTAAGATGAAGTCGCCTCCCCAAGCACCTAAACTCTTGATACTACCTTCAAAATCTTTGAATAAACTATCCTTTACTGTTGGTAGCTCTATAACTCTGGAAATAATACTTTCATGAGCTTCTATCAATTTTTGAAAATCCACAAGCGTATCACATGTCAAGATTTCTTTTGAAATTTTGTTGATTTCCACAATGACCTTTGAAAGATTTGAACGGTTTTGCCTATAGTGATTTATGCCTTCTCTGCTGTTTTGCTTCCTGTTTAGATGAACAAAATAAAGATAATCTTTAAAAGTAGGATTGAAATCAGCCGTTTGTACTTTCCTTTGATCATCTTTTGTAATCTGATACAATATTGGTTTAGAAGCACTCGCACATGCAATATCATAACCACTGCCTCCAAATGTTTTATCTAATAATAAAAAAGGGTCAATGTCTGCCCAATTGGCGAGATTGTTAATTAAGGTTGAGGAACTACCTAATCCCCAATTTCTGGGGAAATCTAATTGTGTAGATATTTTATAACCTCTTTCTCGACCGAAAAGGTCAGGATTCAAAACGTGTATAGCTTGAAATATTTGCTGTAATCTTTCAGAGAATTTCAGATTGCTTGTTGTTAATGTTGAAATGGTTCCTGTTCCAATTTGAAACTCGGCCTCAAACCATAATTCATTATGGTCATCAAAACTGGTCCAATAGATTTTAGGGTTTTCAATGGTTTCTATAGTTAAGTTCTGACCAAATTTTGTAGGTATAGCCAATGCCATAGCGCCATCTAAAACCACGTATTCGCCTGTAAGAAGTAGTTTTCCTCGACTTTCGAATATATGGTGTTTTGGCTCGATCATTATAAGTTTAAGCTTTGGCTCTTAGCTCTTTTATAGCTTCAACAACTGCACTATGGCTAACCGTGTGGGTTTTAAAATGTGTAGTTATAACCTCCTTTTCATGAGGAGTGGCTTCCAATTGATTAAGGATATTCATCAAGTGCATTTTCATATGCCCTTCTTGAATACCAGTTGTCGTTAAAGAACGCAAGGCGGCGAAATTTTGAGCCAGACCAGCAACCGCAACAATTTCCATTAACTCTTTAGCAGATGGATTTCCTAAAAGTTGTAAAGCTAATTTCACCAATGGATGTAAACTTGTCAATCCACCTACAGTTCCAAGTGCTAATGGGATTTCCATCCAAAATTTAAAGATGCCATTGTCAACTTCAGCGTGCGTGAGGCTACTGTAACTACCTTGTCTTGAAGCGTAAGCATGAACACCGGCTTCTACGGCTCTAAAATCATTTCCGGTAGCTAAAACAACAGCATCAATACCATTCATGATGCCCTTATTATGCGTTACGGCTCTGTAGGGTTCAACTTCTGCAATTCTAACAGCTTGAATGAATTTTTCAGCAAATTCTTTGGGTGAAATGCCTTTGTTTCCAGTTAATTTTTCAACACTACAACTCACTTCAGCTCTAACTACACACTCTGGAACATAATTGGAGAGAATGCTCATTATAATATTTAAATCACCTTCTAAGGAATTTTCAGCTTCACGCTTTAGAGTTATTGCAAACTGCTCGAGACAGCTATTGATAAAATTAGCACCCATGGCATCCTTGGTTTCAAAATGCACATGTAATTGATAATACCGCTCTAAGTCTTTTGTTTTATCCCTAAGTTCAATATCTAATATGCCACCACCACGTTTTTCCATGCTTTTAGTAATGGATTCGGTTTCTGAAATGAGTTTGGGTTTAACCGTTTCAAAAAACTGTCTTAGGGTTTCTGGCTTACCAGAATAATTGAAGTGAACTTGTCCGACCTTTTTTGTAGAGACAACTTCAGCTTTAAATCCGCCGCGATTAAACCAGAATTTTGCGGCTTTACTAGCTGCTGCAACTACAGAACTTTCTTCAATTGCCATTGGTATGGTAAAGGTTTTGCCGTTGATTAGGAAGTTTGGTGCCACACCAAATGGAAGGTAATAGTTTGTAATCGTATTTTCTATAAATTCGTCGTGTAATTGCTGAAGCTTTGAATCTGAATTCCAGTACTGTTTTATAATGTTTTTAGCATGTTCAGTATTAGAAAAATGAGTGTTGACAATCCAATCGATTTTTTCAGATTTCGACAATTTTGAAAAGCCAGTAATAGTATTATGCATCAACTTGAATTTAAGGTAACAAAGATACTATTCTTGTCTGTAATTATCCGATAGGCTTGTTATTATTGCATATTTAACTGTTAATAGTTAGGGTTTTTTGGTTAATTTTTAGTAAACTTGGCAATATTTTATTTAAAAAAAGACAGCATAACTAATGCTTTCTCGAGGATAAAAAAATACTAACTAATATTTATTTCTATGTCAACTACTCTTAAACCTCACCAAAGAGAACTTTGGGGACAGCCAATAGGGCTTTATATTTTGTTTTTAACCGAAATGTGGGAACGTTTTTCCTACTACGGAATGCGAGCTTTATTGGTGCTTTACATGACAGCATCTACATTGGGAACCGATGACAGAGGTGCTGGTTTGGGTTGGACTAATCAGGAAGCGTTGGCGCTTTATGGTTGGTATACCATGTTGGTTTATGTCATGTCCATTCCAGGAGGAATGATAGCCGATAAACTTATTGGTCAGAAGAAAGCAGTGTTATTAGGTGCCATAGTTTTATGTCTGGGACATGGTGTTTTAGTGCTCACTGATATTTGGGCATTTTATACTGGTTTGGGATTAGTGATTTTAGGTGTCGGACTATTAAAACCGAACATTTCAACGATGGTTGGTGGTCTTTATAGAGAAGGTGATATCAGACGGGATAAAGGCTTTAGTATTTTTTATATTGGAATTAATCTTGGTTCGCTCTTGGCTACTATTATTGTTGGATTGGTTGTTGCAGAATGGGGTTGGCATGCTGGTTTCGGATTAGCAGGTGTTGTAATGTTACTTGGATTGGTCAATTATTTAGCAGGTCAAAAGTATTTAACTCAAGTCGGTAACTTTGAACCACCTAAAGCAGATGACGTAAACGAAATCTCATATGGAAAACTTTATGGTAAACTATTTACCTCCTCGACACAATTAGTAATTACAGGATTGTTATTGTTAGTGTCAGCCTTTGGATGGTACAAATTAGGTTGGGGTTACGGACTTTTATTTGTGTTCCTTACAGCAGTGATCGCATTATTGATGATGATTTATAAAGAATTGAATACCCAAGTTTACAAAGATCGATTTATGGTATTGCTTCTTTCATTTATAATGGTAATTGTATTTTGGGGTGCTTTTGAACAAGCTGGCGGACTGATGAATTTGTACACAGAATCAAAAGTAGATAGAGTCCTTTTTGGTTGGGAAATACCTACAGTGATGTTCCAGAGTTTAAACGCTGGATTCATTATCATATTTGCAACTCTTGTAGCTTCTGTATGGGCTAAGCGTAAACTTAAAGGAAAAGAAGGATCTTCCATTTTTAAAATGGCAGTTGGTATTATCATTATGGGCTTCGGATTCCTGTTTATGGTATTTGCAGCAATGGAATTTGAAAGATCTGGAACGTCAAGCATGATATGGTTGGTGTTGGCCTATTTATTCCATACCATTGGTGAACTGTGTTTATCTCCAGTAGCACTATCCTTTATAACAAAATTAACTCCTGTTAAATATGCCTCTTTAATGATGGGTGTGTATTTCGCTGCAACAGGTCTTGGAAGTAAAGTTGCAGGAATTGTAGGTGAAGCGGCTTCAGACTTTGGAGAATATACCATCTTCTTAGGAATTTTAATATTTACAGTCATAATTGGTACCTTGTTTATCATGTTGTTAAAACCACTAAAACGTTTAACGCATGGTGCTGAAGATAACGAACGTGAAATGCATATTAATGAAACCGAAGGTTTTGAACTGGCTGATGCAGATTTAAATAACTAAAATTATATATTAAAACCCTTGTTAAAATTATTTTTTCAAGGGTTTACTTTATTCTAACTAAACGTCTCTTTTATGAATACTGATATCGAAAATCTATTTAAAGATAAAGTCATTGGGCATCCAGCAGGTCTATTTGTGATCTTCTTTACTGAAATGTGGGAACGCTTTTCCTTTTACGGAATGAAAATACTCTTGGTATTGTTCTTAACAGCACCTTTTCTTAGTGATAATCCTGGTTGGGAATGGTCTCGTGAAAATGCCTTGGCTCTTATTGGAACATATTCATCGCTACTATACCTAACTCCTATTGTAGGTGGTTGGTTAGCCGATAAGTTTATGGGTTACAAATGGGCAGTTATCGTAGGTTGTTTTATTATGATGCTAGGGCATGCTGCGATGGTATTTGAAACGACTTGGTCTTTATATTTAGGTTTGGCCTTATTGGTTATCGGAACAGGTTTCTTTAAGCCAAATATGACTTCCATGATTTCTGAAATGTATAAAGGAAAGGAGTCTAAAAAGGATGGTGCCTATACAATTTATTACATGGGTGTTAATGCTGGTGCGTTTTTTGGAATGATGTTATGTGGATATTTAGCTGAAAATATTGGGTGGAGTTACGGATTTGGATTGGCAGGAATTTTTATGCTTGGTGGATTGATTCAGTTTTGGTTGGCTAAGGATTTATTTGGTCAGATAGGTGAAAAACCTTCAAAAGTACATGAAGTTGAGTTGCCTCAAAATATCAATGAGGAAAGTCCAAAAGAGCACATAGTTGATGGTTCTGATGAAAAAGCCAATCCGTTTACAACTTTGGATAAGGTCTTGATTGCATTATCGTCAATTGGAGGTTTGTTGTATTTGTTTAATGATCCACTATCCAAGATAGGAAATATGAATGTTTTACCTTTTAATTTAGGAGGTCTTGATGGATCAAATGTTGTAGTGTTAACTGCTTTAGCATTATTCTTAATTTTAATTATATCGCGTATTTCGCGTTATTCAAGAATCATTAGAGATCGTATTATTGCCGTCTCTATTTTTGGAATATTCACAGTGTTTTTCTTTGCTGCATTCGAGCAGTCTCTGGGATCAATGACCTTGTTTGCTAGAGATTACACAGATCGACTTTTGGAAGGCTCTTCGGCCACTATTTTCAAGGTTATCGATGCTATTTTAACGGTTGTTCCATTAGCCATTATTACATGGGTATTGTACTTGTTGTTTAAGAAGACATTTTCAAAGATTCCTTCATCTAATATTGTCTTGGCGTTAACTTTTGTATTCTTATGGTTTGTAGTAGGATATAAGCTGTTTAATGAATTTAGTAAAGATGCTACTGAAGTTGGTGCTTCTTGGTTTGGGATATTAAACTCTTTCTTTATCATCACCTTGGCACCGTTATTCTCTAAATGGTGGGAAAGTAAATACAATCCGAGTGTCGCCATGAAGTATGGTATCGGACTTATTTTACTTGGCTTAGGTTTTGGAATCTTAGTATTTGGAACTATGAACATTCCACAAGGAGCCAAAACGGCTTCGGTAAGCATGATATTTCTGATATTAGCCTATTTATTTCATACCATGGGTGAGTTGTGTATTTCTCCTGTTGGATTATCGTACTTAAGTAAATTGGTGCCTGGTAGAATGATTGGCTTTATGTTTGGAATCTGGTATTTGGCTATTGCCATTGGTCAAAAAGCTGCAGGAACTATGGGAGGTATGATTGACAAGATTACTGAAGAATATTCATTAAGTACATTTTTCCTGATTTTTACTTTGGTTCCAGCTGCAGTAGGTGTAATTTCGATGTTATTGAATCCAATATTGAAACGTCTGATGCATGGTGTCAAATAACGAATAAATCGTTAAAATATCCCAAAAACTAATGCTTTTGGCTCATTTTTTGTAAGTTAGAAACAGAAATTGCAACAAATCACAAATGAAAAAAATAACTTATTTACTCGTTTTTGCACTATTGCTTTCGGTCAATAGTTTTGCTCAACTACAGGAAATCAATTGGATGACTTTAGAAGAAGCCATTGAACTACAAAAAAAGAATCCTAAGAAAATTATGATGGACGTCTATACCAAATGGTGTGGGCCTTGTAAAATGCTCGATAAGAATACGTTCAAAAATGAAGATGTAGTAGCCTATGTTAACAAAAACTACTATGCGGTTAAGTTTGATGCAGAAGGTGATACGACTGTTAGCTATGATGGTAAATCCTTCAGCAATCCAAACTATAAACCAGAATTAGCTAATAGAAGAAATGGTGTACATGAATTAACGCGTTATTTAAGAGTAAGTGCGTATCCAACAATTGTGTTTTTTGATGAAAATGCCAAGGTCATTTCTCCTATTCGTGGATACCAAAAACCACAACAAATAGAATTGTATCTCAAACTATTTAATGGTGATGATTACAAGTCAATGACCACGCAAGAGGATTTTAATGCCTATTACAATGCATTTAAACCTCAGTTTAGACAATAAGAATTACTAATCTTTTAAGATTAAGGCTCCCTTTTCACCTGTATAATGGAAAGGGAGTTTTTCTTTTAAGCAGGTCTGTCTCCAGCGATCAACATAAGATTTGTAATTACTGCCATCTGCGATAATTAATTGTGGACGGAGTGAGTCTATAATGCGTTTGAGGTTGATTTTTGGTGATTGTCTTAAAAGAAGAAACTTGGGTTCAAATGAATTTAAATTATAAACACCTAAACTATCAATTATCAATAAATTTCCTTTTGGTGTTTTGTACACATTTTTGAGACTATTGAAAGATACAGAATCTATAAAATGTTTTAAGTTAAATGGCTTATATACTATAGAAATATCATCTATTTCACCTTCATCGTGTGAGAGACTTAAATGACTTTCTTTTTTATGCCCAAGAACGGTATGCCTACTTTTATGAAATATGACATACCCTTCAAAGTTATTATGGTGCTTAGTGAATATATAAGCCGATTGAACCAAAATCACGCATATCAGAAAGGCTTTGATCGTTTTTATTTGGAATGTATTGAACATGTGATAGGTACTTGCCAAAAGGAGATAAAAACAACAAAGATGAATAAGATTAAATGAAATATCACGAATAATGAATTGTTCTTGTTGTGATACCCAAGAAACTACAGCATTCATGTATCGAATGAGACTTCCAAAAATAGCTCCAATAATTTCCGGAAGGATGTTTAATAACGATAGGGCAATAACTAATAGTCCAAACCCTAAAATCAACCCCAAAAATGGAATAATTGCCAAATTAGATATGAAAAACAGTGCGGGAAATTGATGGAAATAGTATAAGCTTATAGGTGCTACTCCAACTTGTGCAGCTATGGTAACCGTTAAGATTTGCCAAAAATAATTAACGACTTTAAATTTTGGTGACCAAATTTTTTGTAATAAAGGTTGCATACTTACTATTGAGAATACAGCAGCATAACTCATTTGAAAACCCACATCAAAAAGAAACATAGGTTTTACCAAAAGGAGAATAAATAAAGAAATGAACAAAGTGTTGTATATGTTTGTTGGTCGTTTTAAGTTCATGGCAATAGCAACCAAACTAAACATTGTTACAGCTCGCGTGACAGAAGCTGATAATCCTGCAATAACAGCGAAACTCCATAAGAGTATTAAGATAGAACAAATTTTAATGGTTTTTCCTTTCCTTAAACGCTCCAAAGGTTTTAGAATTTGATTTAATATGAATAAGATAATGCCAACATGCAGGCCTGACACAGCTAGAATATGAATTGCTCCAGCTTCAGCATACCTATTATAAGTTTTAGCATTCATATCTTGTCTTTGTCCCAAAAGAAGAGCATTGATGATGCCCAATTCATCGGGATGAAACCCAAAAGCATTTAATCTTTTGTTTATCGTCCTGCGAATTATATCTGCATAACCCAATAACGTATACCTTTTGGAAGGGATTTGTTTAATTAATTTGATCTCAGAATAAAGTTGATGATAGATATATTGTTTTTTCAAATAGGCTTTATAATTAAACTGATTTGGATTTAATGGATTATTGATAATCGAAAGTTTACTTTGTAGTAAAAGGATATCATCAACATAAAATGGAGTTTTTAAGTCTTCTTTTTTTACTTGAAGTAAGATTTTTCCGCTGCAGGTTTTATGGTTAATGGAAATCAGTTCAGCTATATATTTTTCATTGTAAATTGAAGGTTTTAGGCGTTCTCTAATCTTAAGATGAAATAGTTTGGGTTCAGTATTGATCGTAATGTGCTTGGAATAATGATTTGAAAATTGTTTTTGATCATGCAAGTTGTAGGTTAAGGCACCAACGCATATGCTGGTTGCTAATACAGAAATACCAAATCCAAGACTGCGTTTAAATTGCCGATTGGCAATAATGTTCAAAACTATAGATGCCGTAAAACAACCTATGGTGGCAATGGTTAACTCTTTTCGAGTAAAGGAAATATAATGCGAAGCGCTTATGCCTATTATGATACATAGGGTAAGCTTGATAATTGAAAAATTTAAGGTTCTCACACCTTAAATATAGTAAATATTCTATATGTAGAAAATAATCTAGATTACACGTCGTGCTTGTACATAGGCCAAGTACCAATAGCGCTCTGATAGATTGGAGGTGATAACACCACGACTTGTTGTAGAGTGGATGAATTCTACAAAACCAGGTCTGGCTTTTGTTACGATCCCAACATGGTTGACATTACGACTGTTTTTACGGGTTGCAAAAAACAAAAGATCGCCTTCTTTTACCTGTTTTACATCAATCCACTTTCCAGTACTTTTTAAATCAGCTGTAGTTCTGGGAAGGCTTATATTCTCTTTTTGAAAAGCAGTAACTACTAATCCTGAGCAGTCCATACCTCGTTTTGTAGTACCACCATATTTATATTTGGTGCCTTCAAAAGTTTGGGCATATTTAATAATATTCTGAATGGTTTTCGAAGTAACCGGATGATGAGACTCAGTTTTTGATTTACTTACTTTAGAAGTTCTTTCTTTTTTCGTTTTGATGCCTTTGGAAGAATTACAACTACCGAGGCTTATAGATAATATTAGAAGTAGGACTATTTTTTTCATTTCATCAAATATCTGCTAAAATATAAAAATGAAAACTTTTATAATTGGAAGTGTCATTGGGTTTTCAACAAGATTATTTACAACTTTCAAATATTAGCTTTGCAGCCTTGTCACTTGCACCTTTACCTCCAAGTTTTTTCTCCAGGTCATAATAATCAATGAATAATTGGATGCGCTTGTCATCACTTAAAATAAGCTGTAATTCTTTTTTGAGGCGTTTGTAATTGAGTTCGCTTTGAATCAATTCTGTTACCACTTCACGATCCATGATAAGGTTTACCAATGAAATATATTTAAGGGTTATGATACGTTTCGCTATTTGGTAAGAAATGGCATTGGCTTTATAGCAGACGACTTGTGGTACTTTGAATAAGGCAGTTTCAAGTGTTGCTGTGCCAGATGTCACTAATGCTGCATGAGAAACACTTAAGAGGTCATAGGTCTTGTTGCTTACAAAAGCAACGTTTTCATTCTTCATGAACGACTTGTAAAAACTAAAATCTTGATTTGGAGCACCAGCAATCACAAATTGATACTCTTTAAAATCATTTACAACACTCAACATGACACCAAGCATTTTTGAGATTTCCTGTTTTCTACTTCCTGGTAAAAGTGCAATAATAGGTTTTTGTCCAAGCTCGTGAGCTTTTCTAAACTGATGTTCATCTACTTGAGTTCTGTCTGATATGGCATCAATTAAAGGGTGACCAACAAAGTGGACATCGTAATTCAAGTCTTTGTAGAATGATTTTTCAAAAGGTAAGATGACATACATGGCATCAATATCACGTTTGATTTTTTTAACACGATTTGCTCTAGAAGCCCATACTTGAGGAGAGATGTAGTAATGTGTTTTAAACTTTTTCTCTTTAGCCCATTTGGCTATTCGCAGATTAAATCCGGAATTGTCAATAAAAATGATAACATCAGGTTGGTATTCTTCTATGTCTTTTTTGCAAAAGGAAATAAGTCCGAGAATTTTTTTTAGGTTAAAAATCACTTCGGCAAAACCCATAAATGAACGGTCTTTGTAATGGGTGACCAAAGTACCACCTACAGCTTGCATCAAGTCACCTCCCCAAAATCTGAATTCAGCATTTACATCTTGTTTCAGTAATGCTTTCATCAAATTGGAACCATGTAGATCGCCAGAGGCCTCGCCAGCTATAATGTAATACTTCATTTATGTAAATCTAATGATTAATGTAATGATAGCTACAATAATGGTTGCTATCAATACACCTTTTGCACGTTGCTCTTTATTGGTGTTAATGAAAAAGAAAAATGCTGCTAAGTTCAATAATGCACCAATGCTTACCAGTTTGGTAAAAACCCCTTGAGCCAAAGCGATATTTAAGGAGTCTCCAATGGAGCTTCCAGTGCCAAAAATCAGTAATGAAAGCAGTAACCCAATGATGCTGGCAACAAACCCAATAATAAGTCCGATATATAAGTCTTTGTTAGTCTTCAAAATCCCAAGTATTTAAATATTGAATGCTGTGATGCGCTGTTAAATCGAATTGAATTGGTACTACAGAAACATAGCCATTTTCAAGAGCCCATTCATCGGTATCCTCACCATGATCTAAATTGACAAATTTTCCGGTGAGCCAATAATATTCCCTTCCTTGTGGATTGGTACGTTTATCGAACTCTTCAACCCAATTTGCTTTGGCTTGTCTACAGATTTTAATGCCTTTAATATCTTTTTTATCAAGCTTTGGAAAATTAACATTGAGAACAGTACCGCTGTCAAGGCCTTGCTTAAGTACATTTTCAGTAACGCTCTTGATATAGGTTTTACAAGATTCAAAATTGGCGCTCCAATTATAATCACATAGAGAAAAACCAATAGCTGGAATACCTTCAACTCCAGCTTCAATGGCAGCGCTCATGGTACCAGAATAAATAACATTGATTGAAGAATTAGAGCCGTGATTTATACCAGAGACACAAATATCTGGTTCTCGCCCTAAAATTTGCCTAACAGCCAATTTCACACAGTCAGCTGGTGTTCCAGAGCAACTGTATTCCTCTTGTGGGCCATTATCAATCACGACTTTTTCAACATGTAAAGTTGAATTAACGGTTATGGCATGACCCATACCACTTTGAGGACTATCAGGTGCTACTACTACCACATCACCAATCGTATTCATAACCTCAATTAAGGTCCTAATACCAGGTGCTGTGATACCATCATCGTTTGTAACTAAAATCAGTGGCTTTTTTGACATTCATTCCAATTTTTGACTCATACAAAAGTACTGAAACATGCTTGAAATTCCTATAAATAGAGGTTTAACAAAAAATTAGTAGCGCTCAATTTTAATGGCATGGTTTTTTCTGTTACTTTAGTAGAAATAAAAAACTATGTAATGGCTTTTATTAGCTAACACTAATGAAAAGTCAATGTTTACATAAACCCATTACTATGAAGAATATTATGCAAAGGAATTATAAACTATTGCTTTTGGTCCTGCTTTTGGCTTTTGCTTCTTGCAGTTTTACCTCAAAAAAGTTCGATGACCCAAGTAAGGATAAATTATTAATACAATTAGTGTCTTACATGCTTGAAGAAGGACACTTTAATCCGCAAGAGTTAAATGATGATTTTTCAAAAGAGGTTTTTGATGATTATCTAGAGCAATTAGATCCATTCAAACGTTATTTTTATGCTTCCGACATTAAAGAATTTGAAAAGTATAAAAATGATTTAGATGATCAAATTAAAGACTATGATGTGTCATTTTTTGATTTGACCTATAACCGATTGGTTCAAAGAATTGAAGAATCTAAAGTAATCTACAAAGAGGTGTTGTCACAACCTTTTGATTTTACAATAGATGAAGAATACTCCACACAGTATGATCAATTAGAGTATGTTAAAAATAAGAAAGAGCTTAAGGAACGCTGGAGAAAACAATTGAAATTTTCTACCATTGCCAATTACGATGACTTGATTAATGAACAAGAACGCGATTTGGAATTAGCAGCATCTAAAGATGGAGATATCCAAAGCAATAATGAAGTTCCTGTTAAGAAATCGCTTGTCGAACTTGAGAAAGAGGCTCGTGAATCTACACTTAAATCCTTGAATGAGCTTTATGAGTATATTGATGATAGACAAAGACAAGATATGTTGTCTGTTTATGTCAACGCCATTGTTGGTGAGTACGATCCACATACGTCTTATTTTGCACCTGAGGATAAAGAAAGATTTGATACAGATATTTCTGGAAATTTTGAAGGCATTGGAGCGCGACTCCAAAAGAAAATGGATGTGATTACCATTATGGAAATCATTACTGGCGGACCAGCATGGCGACAAAATAAATTAGAAGTTGGCGATAAGATTTTAAAGGTGAAACAAGAAGACGAAGAAGAAGCGCTTAATGTTGTTGGAATGCGTACCAGTGATGCTGTTAAATTCATTAAAGGGCCTAAAGGCACTAACGTAACATTGACTGTCAAAAAGGTAGATGGTACGATTGAAGATATTACCATCACCAGAGATGTTGTTGAAATGGGAGAAACGTATGCTAAATCATCTACTGTCATTAAAGATGGAAAAAAATTCGGTATTATTGATCTGCCTAGATTTTATGTCGATTTTGACGATGTAAACAATAGAAACGCTGCTTCAGATGTCAAAAAGGAAATAGAACGTTTGAAGGCCGACGGAATGGAAGGGTTGGTTATCGATCTTAGAAATAATGGAGGAGGTTCTTTGCAAACCGTTATTGATATAGCTGGCTTTTTTATCAAGGAAGGTCCTGTAGTTCAAGTAAAGACATCGAGAGAGCCTAAAGAAGTTCTGAAAGATAGAGATCGTTCTATTGTTTGGGATGGTCCTCTTGTAATTTTGGTGAATGAATTTTCAGCTTCAGCTTCAGAGATTTTAGCTGCAGCTATGCAAGATTACAAAAGAGGAATCATTATAGGAAGTAAGCAAACTTTTGGAAAAGGAACGGTTCAAACGGTATTCGATTTGAATAGAATGGTTCGAAACAATACCAATGGTGATATGGGAGCACTCAAATTTACCATTCAAAAGTTTTATAGAATTAATGGTGGTTCGAATCAATTGGAAGGGGTTAAAAGTGATGTGGTCATTCCTAACCGTTATAGCTACATTGATATAGGCGAAAAAAATGAAGATAATCCGTTGCCATGGAGTAAGATTGAATCGGCAGATTATCAAGAATGGGATAGCTACTTTGACTATGAAACCACAATTGCAAAAAGCAAGGCTCGTATGGCTAACAACGAACAGTTAAAACTAATTGATGCTAATGCGCAATGGCTTAAAAAAATGAGAGATAGAGAAATGTTCTCATTAAATTATGAAGCCTACAAAGCGCAGTTGGATGCCAATGAAAATGAAGCGAAACGTTTTGACCAACTAGATGATTACTCTACTAGTTTAACGTTCCAGTCATTACCTTATGAGTTGGGTCTTATGGAAGAGGATTCAGTATTGAAAGAAAAAAGAGAACGTTGGCATAGTAGCCTCAGTAAAGATGTATATATCGAAGAAGCATTGAATGTGCTTAACGATTTAAAGATGACCTACGGAATAAAGAATAAAGTAGCTACTTCTGTAAAAAATTAATATGAGTAACCAAAGTGACTCATTAACTCAATTGGCGCTCCAAAAGTTTAAGAAAAACTTTTGGGGCGTTTTTAGTTTTTGGCTTATAGTTCTCATTGGATTAATTTCAATTTTTGCCTATACCTTATCGCCAGACAACTCTAAAAATGCTAACCAAATGCATTTGTCTATACACTCCAAATCACCTGGTTTTAAAGTCATGTTGTTAAGAGTGCCTTCAGAAGAGGTTTCGCAGCAAAGTATGATGTCAAAACTGTTTTTTGGGACTTCAAATCTGGAATCTGAGATACCTATTAGTAATCACGAAATTAGCGAAAGTGAGATTTACTACACAGAGTATGCATCAGATGGTTTAATTGGCGAAACAAAATCACTGCCACTAAATCATTTTCCAAATAGTGATCCGAAGCCTTTTCTATATGAAAAAACATTTGTTTTTGGAACGGATAAATATGGAAGAGATTTATTGAGCAGAATTCTAGTTGGATCTCGAATTTCTTTTTTCATTGGTTTTGTAGCGGTTTTTATTTCATTAATCATTGGAATCGCTATGGGAAGCTTGGCAGGTTACTATGGTGGCAAAGTGGATGCTATTATCATGTGGATCATAAATGTAACATGGTCCATACCTACATTGCTTTTAGTGATTGCCATTACCTTGGCGTTGGGAAAAGGATTTTGGCAAGTGTTTATTGCTGTCGGACTTACCATGTGGGTTGAAGTTGCTAGAGTGGTAAGAGGGCAAATAATAAGTGTAAAACAAATGCAATACGTTACGGCAGCTAGAGCTTTAGGATTCAATGATTTTAGAATTATCACAAAGCATATTCTACCAAATATAATGGCGCCAATCATCGTTATTTCTGCGGCTAACTTTGCAGCGGCAATCTTAATTGAAAGCGGATTGAGCTTTTTAGGTATTGGTGCTCAACCTCCTATGGCAAGTTGGGGAGCAATGATAAAAGACCATTACAATTATATCATACTTGGGAAACCTTACTTGGCTTTAATTCCTGGTCTTTGTATTATGATTTTGGTTATGGCTTTTATGCTGGTTGGTAACGCTCTTAGAGATGCTTTAGATGTAAAGGCTTAACGTAACCAATGCGATAAGTCCCTTTGAGTTAATTTCTCGATTTTTTCAATATCGTTTTTGCAATTATTTAGGATGTATTCTCTAGTGCTTTCCAACAATTGTGGTTTTTTGTGAATGAAATTTGGATTGATGTAGTTTTTGAGAATTAAGGCTGCTTTTTTTAACCTTTCCAGAACTGTTTTCGGATTGTCATACTTGTAATGTAACAGTTTTTTATCGTTACTCTTATTGATATTCAATACAGACAAATCTACTTCAAATGGTTGAAGCTCTAAAAAGCGAAAAACCTTATTGGTCACTTTGTTGGGATTTGAAATGAAATCGCCAAAGAACAAGAGTAAAATATTAGAAAGTCCAAACGTTTCAATATAAGGCTCAATTTGCATGGCATATTTTCCTGTATTGATATAGTGATCATCTGTCATTAAGGCTTTATTGATGTCATCATTGGTATCATAGCCTCTATTGTAAGCATGTGTGTATTGGGAAACGATGCGTTCAATAGGATGGCGCATGATATATATGATTTTCATCTCAGGATTATATTCATAAATATCACTGTATATGTTGAGATTGCAATGTGGATATTTTGAATAATTTGTAGAGCCTTCTCCATAAAGCTTTGACTCTTCATTAAATAAGGAATGGTAAGAGTCCAAATGATTTCTCCAATCGGTCTTGTCAAAAAATTGAGGTTCTTTAGGATTGCTGAAACAAATATCAGGATGTTGCGAAATACAAGAACTTAGACTTGTGGTAGCAGATTTTGCGGCTCCAATAAGTAAAAAGTCTACCTTCACGTTCCGAGGGATTTTCGCATGGCGTTAATTTCAGAATTAGTACTGTCAATAAATTCCAATACCTCTTCTCTACCAATATCTTTTGAAGAGGAGGTCACAAAATAAGGAGGAAGAGCCTCCCAACTTTTCAAAAACTCTTGGCAATATAAATCGACATGCCGTATAATGGCATTTGGTTTGAGTTTATCAGCTTTGGTGAATATAATTGAAAATGGGATTTCTGAAATCCCTAGGTATTCCATGAATTCTAAATCTATTTTTTGAGGCTCGTGACGAATGTCTACTAAAACAAAAGCAGAAACAAGTTGAGCTCTTTTCTCAAAATAATTAGTAATGAATTTTTGGAAGCGCTTTTTTGAGCTTTTTGAAACTTTGGCGTAACCATAGCCAGGTAAATCGACCAAATACCAATTCTTGTTGATCAAAAAATGATTGATCAATTGTGTTTTTCCTGGTTTTCCAGAGGTCTTTGCTAAATTTTTGTGATTGGTTAGCATGTTGATCAAAGAGGATTTGCCAACATTACTTCTGCCGATAAATGCATATTCAGGCAAGGTGTTTTTCGGACATTTTTCAACGTCAGAATTACTCATTACAAATTCAGCTGTTTTTATAAGCATAAGATTATTCCTTAAAAAGGACTACTTAGAGATGACGTGTTTTAAGCCAAGTATATAGAATTTCGTTAAATTCATCAGGATGTTCCATCATCGCAGCATGCCCACATTTGTCTATCCAGAATAAATCAGAATCAGGTAAAAGAGAATGGAATTCCTCTGCAACATCAGGTGGTGTGACCGTGTCATTTTTACCCCAAATAATGCAAACGGGTAGCTTCATTTTTGGTAAGTCTTTAGACATATTATGACGTATGGCACTTTTAGCAATAGCTAAGGTTTTTATGAGTTTGTTTCGATCATTAACTGTTTCGTATACTTCATCAACTATCTCTTTTGTAGCAACTTCAGGATCGTAAAAAACCTCTTGAGCTTTTTTCTTGATAACCTCATAATCACCTCGCTTGGTGTAACCGCCACCCATAGCGCTTTCGTAAAGTCCCGAACTACCAGTAATAATAAGCGCTTTTACTTTTGATGGAAATAATTTTGTGTGATACAGTCCAATATGTCCTCCGAGTGAATTTCCTAATAAAATAACTTCATCGAAACCTTTAAAATTGATAAAATCATGGAGGTAGTTCGCAAAGCTCTTAACGTTGGTTTTCAGTAAGGACATGGTGTAAATTGGCAACTCGGGAATTAAAACCTTGTAGCCTTTCTGACTGAAATAGGAGGTAACTGCATCAAAATTACTAAGTCCGCCCATGAGACCATGAAGCACGATGATAGGTGTGCCTTCTCCAACTTCGATATAACTGAATTCTTTTTCCTTCTTTAAGCGATGCGTCATTAATTAAGGTCATTTAGGTCAAAAACAAATATAGGTATTTCAATTAAAACAATCTCAACATAATTCATCGAAACTTATGTGTAGCAAATGAGATATTAACAGTGGTTTTGGGACAATAATCTGATTTGTTTATTAATCTGATTTTTAAATTATTACGACTTTTTTTTTAGTGCTTTGAATCTCATAAAAATGGCCTCAACGGAAAATTTATCAACAAAAGTGGGTTAAAGTGGTAAGAAGTGGGATTTTTTTCAATATATTTGAATCTTAATCGTTAGTTGTAGCAAAACAGTGAGTTTGAATCCGTTAATAGGAACATACGAATGCAAAGTAGATGCCAAAGGAAGGTTAATGCTTCCTTCTGCAATGAAAAAGCAATTGCATCCAATGTTGCAAAACGGCTTTGTTTTAAAGCGAGCTGTTTTTCAACCGTGTTTGGAACTGTATCCAATGAGCGAATGGGAAGTGCTGATGCAGAAAGTAAATAAGCTCAATCGATTTAAAAAGAAGAATAATGATTTCATACGTCGCTTTACGGCAGGTCTAAAAGTGGTTGAAGTTGATGCTGCTGGAAGGCTGCTGATTCCAAAAGATTTAATGGCGTTTTCGGGTATCACAAAAGAGATTGTTGTGGCATCTGCAATCAATATTATTGAGATTTGGGATAAGGATAAATATGAAAAAGCTATTGATGATGCTACTGGAGATTTTGCCGATTTAGCTGAAGAAGTTATGGGACAAGATGATAGCGATGATGTATCATAATCCAGTGTTGTTAATTGAAACTGTTGATGGGTTAAATATCAAGCCTGATGGAACCTATGTTGATGTCACTTTTGGTGGTGGTGGCCATAGCAAGGAGATACTAAAACGTTTAGGTCCAAAAGGAAGATTATTTGCATTTGATCAAGATAAAGACGCTCTTTTAAATGTTATTGACGATGATCGATTTCAGTTGATACATCAAAATTTTAGGTATTTGAAACGATTTCTAAGGTTTTATGGTGTCAAGGAAGTTGATGGTATTTTGGGGGATTTTGGAGTGTCATCGCATCAATTCGATGTAGCCGAACGTGGTTTTTCAACACGTTTTGAAGCAGATTTGGATATGCGAATGAATCAAGATGATAAGCTCTCTGCATTTCATGTAGTTAACCAATATGAGGAAGAGCAGTTGCGACAGGTTTTGTTTCAGTATGGAGAACTAAGGCAAGCTCCAGCTATGGCAAGAGTAATTGTGTCTGAAAGAAAAAATGGAGAAATTAAAACAAGTGAGCAATTAAAAACCGCTTTGAAACAGTTTTTAAATCACAAGAAAGAAAACAAAATCTTAGCTCAGATTTATCAAGCCATTCGGATTGAGGTTAATCAGGAAATAGAGGCTTTAAAGGAGTTTTTATTGCAAACCGAAGAAGTTTTGGTCAAGGGTGGAAGGTTGAGTTTGATTTCATACCACTCTTTAGAAGATAGACTGGTTAAGCGCTTTATAAGAAATGGATTGTTTGAAGGGGAACCTGAACGCGACATGTTTGGAAACTTTGAAGTGCCATTCAGAAAAGTAGGAAGTCTAATTGTGCCTACTGCTGAAGAGATAGCGATTAATAATAGAGCACGAAGTGCAAAACTTCGAATTGCTGAAAAACTATGAAGAAAAGCTTGTATAGCATATTAAGAGGAACATTCCTTGTTAGTGATGATGCTTTCAAAAATTGGAGACTCATCATTTTTATTTCAGTACTGGCCATTATTATGATTGCAAGTTCCCATAGTGCTGATCAAAAAGTATATGAAATCGCACGATTGAAAAATGAAGTTAAAGAACTAAGATCGGCATTCGTTGATGGAAGATCAAAGCTGATGAGGCTCAAAATGGAATCGACCATTACAAAAAAAGTAGCAGATAAAGGAATCAAGATTTCAGAGATTCCACCAAAAAAGATAAAAGTTAAAGCACAATATTGAAAAATACGTGGCAACAACCGAGACCAACATATTGAACAGATTGTATTTCGTGGCTGGATGTATGTTCGTCTTCGCTCTTGCTGTTGTGTTTAAGTTGTGTACGATACAGTTTATTCAAGGGGAAGATTATAGGGATTTAGCTGAAGAAAGCTTGATTAAAAACCATGAGATTCCAGCCAATAGAGGAAATCTGTATTCTGCAGATGGGAGTTTGTTGGCTACTTCAGTACCAAAATATGATATCAGGCTAGATGCCATCCAAGCCAAGCAGTCCACTTTTAATGAATATATTAAACCTTTGTCAGATTCATTGGCTAAGTACACTGGAAAACCTTCAAGCTATCATCAAAATACGATTACAAAAGCGAGAAACAATAAGAACCGCTACTTTCTTCTAGCCAGAAACATTAGTTATTCGGATTATATCAGATTGAGGAATTTTCCTTTACTGGAGTTAGGAGCTATTAAAGGAGGTTTGATAGTTGAACAAACAACCAGACGTGAACATCCTATGGGTGGAATAGCGGAAAGATCAATAGGTTATGAACGTTTTGATGAAGATGGTAACGTAAGTAGAGCTGGTATTGATGGTGCTTTTGGGGAAAAATATTTACGTGGTGAAAGTGGAAAACGTTTGAAGCAAAAGATTGGAAATGGCCAATGGAAACCAATTGTAGATTACAATCAGGTAGAGCCTAAAGATGGTTATGATGTATATACCACAATTGATGTCAATATACAAGATATCGCACATCATTCCTTGTTAGGGCAGTTGGAAAAGTATGAAGCAGAGCATGGTTGTGCAGTCGTTATGGATGTCAAGACAGGAGAAATAAAAGCCATTACCAATCTGGCTAAAACCAAAGAAGGTACCTATTATGAGAAACGAAATTATGCCGTTTGGGAATCCCATGAGCCAGGTTCCACATTTAAAGTAATGGCTTTAATGGCGGCTTTGGAAGACAAGGTCATTGATACGTCGACTATAGTTGATACTAAGTTGGGCTCAAAGCGTTTTTATGGCCGAACTATTAGAGATTCAAAAGGACATGGAAAAATTTCAGCAGCTAAAGCTTTGGAAGTGTCCTCTAATATTGGTTTGGCTTCAATTATTGATGAGCACTACTCAGATCAGCCTAAGAAATTTATCAACCGATTAAAAAATTGGCACCTAAATAAAACCATTGGTATTTCAATACAGGGTGAAGGAAAGCCTGTAATTCCAGAACCAGGAGATAAGATTTGGAGTAGAAATGCATTACCCTCTATGGCTTATGGTTATAATTTAAAAATGACGCCGTTGCAAGTGTTGACATTTTACAATGCTATCGCTAATAATGGTGAAATGATCAAGCCGCGATTTATTAAAGCGGTTAAAGAATTCGATCGTGAAATCGAAACTTTCGATAAGAAAGTGATTCACCAGAAAATTTGTTCAGACAAGACCTTAAATGAAATTAGGGAAATATTGAAAAATGTAGTCCTGAGAGGAACTGGGAGTAGAATGTATTCTGAAAATTTTTCAATGGCTGGAAAAACTGGTACAGCTCGAACAGAATACTGGATGGATAACTGGTCTGAAGACCGTCGCTATATTTCATCATTCGCTGGTTACTTTCCTGCTGAAAACCCAAAATACTCTTGCATTGTAGTGATACATAAGCCTAGTACTAAAGTTGGTTATTATGGTGCTGATGTATCTGGACCTGTTTTTAAACGTATCGCACAGAAAATATACACTGAAACACCTTTAATTGATGAAGTTGAAACACTAGAAATAGTGAACCAAAAAATAGATGAGGGTTATGAATCCTATTACGATATAGCCAATACATATAAAACGATCATGCCAGATGTGAGAGGTTTGCCTGCAATGGATGCCTTAGCGCTTCTTGAAAATATGGGACTTAAGGTCAAACTCAATGGTGCAGGTGTGGTTAAAGCACAATCTATAGATAAAGGCGTAAAGGTAAAACCAAATCAAATAGTGGAGTTAACAATTTAATGGCGCAGCTAAAAGACATATTGTATAAGGTAAATATAAATGCTGTTGTTGGTAGCACTAGTGTTTCTGTTGATTCTATTGAGTTTGATTCTAGAAATGTTAGTGATAATACTGTTTTTGTTGCTATAAAAGGGGTAACTATTGATGGTCATGATTTTATTGATAAAGCTATTGATGCTGGTGCTACAGCTGTCGTTTGTGAGGTGTTGCCAAGTAACTTAAGAGCTGAGATTACATACGTTGAAGTGGCAGACACTTCTACAGCCTTAGCATTTATGGCTTGTAATTTTTATGACAACCCATCTTCTAATTTACGATTGGTTGGTGTGACAGGAACAAATGGGAAAACCACTGTAACAACATTGCTTTATCAGTTATTTAAAAAGGCTGGTTATAAAGTAGGCCTATTGTCAACTGTAAGAATTATGGTAGACAATACCGAATATAAGGCAACGCATACAACTCCAGATTCACTAGCGATTAATAAGTACTTAAAGCTAATGAACGATGAAGGTGTTGAGTTTTGCTTTATGGAAGTGAGTTCTCATGGAATCCATCAAAAACGCACTTTAGGGCTTCATTTTGAAGGTGGTGTCTTTACGAATTTATCACATGATCATTTAGATTATCATAATTCATTTGCTGAATACAGGGATGTTAAAAAATCCTATTTCGATGACTTGCCAAAACAAGCGTTTGCATTGGTTAATATAGATGATAAGAATGGTTTGGTAATGCTACAAAATACAGCTGCCAAAAAATATACCTACGCTTTAAAAACGTATGCTGATTATAAAGCCCAAATACTCGAAAATGAGTTTAGTGGTTTGCTTCTGAAACTTAATGAGAGTGAATTATGGACGCGCCTCATAGGAAGTTTTAACGCCTATAATGTTTTGGCCATATATGCAGTTGCAGATCTTCTCGGACTCGAAAAAGTTGAGATTCTTAGACTGATCAGTGAGTTGGAAAGTGTTAGTGGTCGCTTTCAATATATGATTTCTGACGATAAAATCACTGCGATTATTGATTATGCCCATACACCTGATGCCCTAAAAAATGTATTGGAAACTATTAATAGTATCCGAACCAAAAATGAAACCCTTATTACGGTCGTAGGATGCGGTGGAGATCGCGATAAAACTAAACGACCTAAAATGGGACATATAGCTTCTGCTCTTAGTGATAAAGTCATTTTTACGAGTGATAATCCGAGAACAGAAACACCTGAGACTATCATTGAAGATATTGAAAAAGGTGTTGAGCCACAAAATTTCAAAAAAACACTTTCAATCACCGATAGAAAACAAGCTATTAAAACAGCTTGCCAAATGGCTGGACCAGATGATATCATCCTGATTGCAGGAAAAGGTCATGAAACCTATCAAGAGGTTAATGGTGAACGATTTGATTTTGATGATTTTAAAATCGTTGGAGAATTTTTAAAACAGTTGCAAAAGTAAGATGTTGTATTACCTATTTGATTATTTAGAACAACAATTCCAATTTCCAGGAGCATCACTCTTTGGGTTTATCACCTTTAGGGCTGCTGTTGCTGTAATTCTTTCGCTACTGATATCAACAATTTTTGGAAAACGTATCATCCGTTTTTTACAAAGACAACAAGTTGGTGAAACCATAAGGGATTTAGGTCTTGAAGGACAGGTTGAAAAAGCAGGAACGCCAACCATGGGAGGCATTATAATTATCCTAGCAACGCTAATTCCAGTTCTCTTGTTAGCCAAACTTGAAAATGTTTACATCGTCTTATTGATCGTAACAACTGTTTGGATGGGAACGATTGGATTTATAGATGACTATATCAAAAAGTTCAAAAATAACAAAGAAGGCCTTAAGGGTCGGTTTAAGGTTCTTGGTCAAGTAGGACTTGGGATTATCATTGGTGCGACTTTGTTCTTTCATAAAGATGTGACAATCAGGGAAAAGTTACCTGTAGCCCAACAACAAGAACTATTGGCAGAAAATCCAGAAACCTCAGCCTCCAATCTTTTTGAAGCTGAAAAGAAATCAACCAAAACAACCATTCCATTTGTAAAGGGGAATGAATTTGATTATGCCGATTTGATTACTTGGATTAATCCAAATCTTGAAAAATATGCGTGGCTGATTTTTATAATAGTTGCCATTTTCATTGTCACAGCTGTGTCAAATGGCGCAAATCTTACAGATGGCATTGATGGACTGGCAGCAGGCTCATCAGCAATTATCGCATTGACCTTAGGCATATTTGCTTGGGTATCTGGTAACATCATATTTTCTGAATATCTCAATATCATGTATATCCCAAAGGTAGAAGAGATTACAATTTATATCGCTGCATTTGTAGGAGCCTTGGTTGGGTTCTTGTGGTATAATGCCTATCCAGCACAGGTGTTCATGGGAGACACAGGTAGCTTAACTATTGGAGGAATTATCGCAGTGATTGCCATAGCAGTTAGAAAGGAATGGCTAATTCCATTACTGTGTGGGATTTTCTTAGCGGAAAATCTTTCTGTGGTGATGCAAGTAAGCTATTTCAAGTATACGAAGAAGAAATTTGGTGAAGGCCGTCGCATTTTTAAAATGTCGCCTTTACATCACCACTATCAGAAATCAGGTTATCACGAAAGTAAAATAGTGACCCGATTTTGGATTGTTGGGATTTTATTAGCGATTCTGTCCATCGTGACGCTGAAAATACGATAGATGAAACGGCTAGTAATTCTTGGTGGAGGAGAAAGCGGTTTAGGAACAGCGCTGCTAGGAAAAGCTAAAGGATACAATGTATTTGTTTCCGATAGCGGACAAATAAAGAAAAAATATAAAGACGTTCTTACACATAATGAGATTGAATTTGAGGATGGATCACATTCTGAAAACCAAATACTGAATGCCGATTTAGTGATGAAAAGTCCTGGCATACCTAACAAAGTGTCTTTGATAAAAAAGATAAGAGCCAAGGGTATTCCAATAGTTTCAGAAATTGAATTTGCATCTGGTTTTACTAATGCAACCTTGGTCGCTATTACTGGAAGTAATGGAAAAACGACAACATCGAGTTTAATATATCATCTCCTTAAACAAGAGTTGGATGTTGGTCTTTCTGGAAATATAGGAGATAGTTTTGCAAAACAGATTCTTGAGCATGACTATAAAAACTACGTGCTAGAGATCAGTAGCTTTCAATTGGATGATATTATTCAATTCAAGCCTAAGATAGCAGTATTGCTAAATATCACACCAGATCATTTAGATCGCTATGACTATGTCTTTGAAAACTATATCGCATCAAAATTCAGAATAGCAGAGAATCAAACAAAAGATGATTATTTCATCTATGATGCTGATGACCAAGTGATCACATCTTGGTTGGAGAAGCATCCCATTCAATCCACATTATTGCCTTTTTCACTTAAAAAAAAGATTGAAAATGGAGCGTATTTAGACAAACAAGAGATTAAAATAACAATAGATAACAACCAAATTATTATGCCGACAGGAAACTTAGCATTAGAGGGAAAGCACAACATTAAAAATGCCATGGCTGCTTCAACAGTAGCACATTTACTAAAGATTAGAAAACAAACCATCAGGGAAAGCCTTGAGAATTTCCAAGGAGTGGAACACCGTTTGGAGCATGTGCTAAAAATTAATAAAGTGCAATATATCAACGATTCAAAAGCTACTAACGTAAATGCCACTTACTATGCGTTGGAAAGTATGGATGCGCCAACCGTTTGGATTGTTGGTGGTCAAGACAAGGGTAACGATTACCAAGAGCTTTTCCAGTTTGTAAATGAAAAGGTAAAGGCAATTATTTGCTTAGGAGTAGATAATCAAAAGCTACTGGAAAACTTTGGAGGCATGGTAGATGTAATCGTAGAAACACAATTTATGAGTGAAGCGGTTAAAATAGCCTACAAAATAGCTGAAGCGGGAGATAATGTGCTCCTGTCGCCAGCCTGTGCTAGTTTTGATCTATTCGAAAACTATGAAGATAGAGGACGTCAATTCAAAGAAGCCGTTAGAAATTTATAAGAATACAGTTTGCAGCTACTTAACAACATAAAAGGTGATAAATTAATTTGGGCTATTGCAGCGCTATTGGCAATTTTTTCTTTTTTGCCAGTATACAGTGCGGCAAGTAACCTAGCTTACGTTGGTGGTACAGGAAATACTTTTAGTTATTTCGTAAAGCACTTTATGCACTTGTTTTTAGGTTTTGCCATTATGTATGGCGTTCATAAAATACCCTATCGTTTTTTTAGGGGACTTTCAATGATTATGATTCCAATTGTATTGGTGTTGTTGATTGTAACCATGCTGCAAGGCACAACAATTGAAGGTGCTAATGCCAGTCGTTGGATTCAAATACCATTTGTAGGGATGTCTTTCCAGACCTCAACTTTGGCAGCTGTCGTGTTGATGGTTTATGTTGCAAGGTATTTGTCGAAAGTTCACGACAAAAACATCACTTTTAAAGAAACCTTATTGCCACTTTGGACACCAGTGTTTTTTGTGCTCATTCTTATATTACCAGCGAATTTTTCAACAACAGCCATCATTTTTCTAATGGTTATGATGCTTTCTTTTATAGGAGGCTATCCAATAAAATATCTTGCCATAATTATTGGGTCTGGAGTTGTAGTTCTTTCGTTATTCATATTGACTGCAAAAGCATTTCCTGGTGCTATGCCAAATAGGGTAGACACTTGGATGAGCAGAATAGAAAACTTTACAAATGAAGAGGCTTCAGACTCAGATTATCAAATTGAAAAAGCAAAAATAGCGATTGCTTCAGGAAATATATTTGGAGTTGGGCCTGGGAAAAGCAAGCAGAAAAACCTTTTGCCGCAATCCTCATCAGATTTCATATTCGCTATCATTATTGAGGAATACGGATTGGTTGGCGGTCTGTTTTTGTTGGTCATGTATTCTTGGCTGCTGTTTCGTATTGTGATTGTATCGCAAAAGGCAGATACGGTTTTTGGAAAACTTTTGGTTTTGGGTGTTGGTTTGCCAATTGTTTTTCAAGCATTGATTAACATGGCTGTTGCTGTGGAATTATTTCCTGTAACAGGACAAACCTTGCCATTAATAAGTAGTGGAGGAACCTCAATTTGGATGACTTGTTTGGCCATTGGAATCATTTTGAGTGTGAGTGCTAAACGACAAGAAATAAAGGAATCGGAATACCAAGAGGAAAATCCTCTAGAAATATTAAGTGAAACCATATAATGGAAAACTATAAAATCATAGTGTCAGGAGGTGGAACAGGAGGTCATATTTATCCTGCTATTGCCATTGCTGATGAATTGAAATCTAGATTTCCAGATGCAGAGTTTTTGTTTGTTGGTGCTTCAGATCGTATGGAGATGGAAAAAGTACCACAAGCTGGTTATGACATTGAAGGATTATGGATTTCTGGTATTCAAAGACGTTTGACCTTAAAGAATTTGATGTTTCCATTGAAGTTGCTTTCGAGTTTATTACGCTCAAAAAAGATCATCAACACCTTTCAGCCTGATGTGGCCATAGGTACAGGAGGATTTGCTAGTGGACCATTGCTTAAGGTGGCTACATCTAAAGGAATTCCAAGTTTAATACAAGAACAAAACTCATATCCAGGTATAACCAATAAATGGTTGTCGAAAAAAGTGAATACCATTTGCGTGGCTTATGAAAATTTAGAGCGTTTTTTCCCTAAGGAAAAAATTGTGCTTACAGGAAACCCGATTCGTAAAGGACTTTTAGATGTGTCACAAAAACAGATTAAAGGTAAAGACGCCTTCAGATTGATACATAGTAAACATACTTTGTTGGTATTGGGAGGAAGTCTAGGAGCTAGAAGAATTAATGAACTTATCGAAGATAAGTTGGATTTTTTTGAGTCGCATAATGTGCAATTGATATGGCAGTGTGGAAAATTATATTATCAGCAATTCAAGCAGTATAACAAACTGGACAATGTTCAGGTTCATGCCTTTTTGAATGAAATGGATATGGCTTATGGAGCTGCAGATATTATCATTTCTAGAGCAGGAGCTAGCTCGGTTTCTGAATTGTGTGTGGTTGGGAAGCCAGTTATTTTCATTCCATCACCTAATGTGGCGGAAGATCATCAAACAAAAAATGCGCAAGCTATTGTAGATAAAAATGCAGCAATTTTAATAAAAGAAAATGAGTTAGATGCTGACTTTGATATGCATTTCTTAGATGTTTTGAATTCTAAGGAAAACCAACAACAACTCTCAGAGAATATAAAAAAATTGGCATTGGTTAATGCTACAAGTGATATTGCTGATGAAGTTGAAAAACTATTAAAAAACTAATGAATTTTAAGCAGATAAATAACGTGTATTTTATTGGTATTGGAGGCATAGGGATGAGTGCCTTAGCACGTTATTTTAAGGCTATGGGTAAGGAGGTCGCTGGATATGATAAAACAAAAACTGAAATTACCAATGCGCTTGAAGATTTAGGCATTTCAGTACATTTTAACGACGATGTTAATGTTATAGAAGATTTGTATCTAAATTCTCATGATACTCTTATAGTTTATACACCTGCCATTCCAAAAACACATAGTGAATTGACTTATTTTCAATCCAACGGATTTAAAGTCATGAAGCGCTCAGCTGTTTTGGGTGAAATCACAGCCAATAGCTTTTGTTTCGCAGTTGCTGGTACCCACGGCAAAACTACAACAACAAGTATCTTGGCGCATTTACTCAAAGCTTGTGATGTGAAAGTGACAGCATTTTTGGGAGGCATCAGTGAAAACTATAATTCAAACCTTATTCTTGAAGGTTCTGAGGTTACAGTTGTAGAAGCCGATGAATTTGATCGTTCATTTTTAACATTGTCACCAGATTTTGCGTGTATCACTTCTATGGATGCCGATCATTTAGACATCTATGGAAATGCTTCAGAGCTTCAGAACACGTTTAAGGAGTTTGCTAAGAAAGTAAAACCCAACGGAAAACTGTTTGTGAGAAATGGGTTGCCAATTCAAGGAATTACATACGGAATAGAAGACGATTCAGATTATTCCGTTCAAAATATAAAGATAGTTAACGGTAGTTATGTGTTTGATGTGAAAACACCAAATGCACTACTGAAAGATTTTAAATTTGACCTACCTGGTAGACATAATCTGTCGAATGCATTAATAGCCTTGGCGATGACTGTAGAACATGGTCTCCCTAAACCGCAGCTCGCCAAAGCTTTAGCATCTTACAAGGGTGTCAAACGCAGATTTACCTACCAAATTAAGACAACTGATTTAGTCTTCATTGATGATTATGCACATCATCCAGAAGAAATTAATGCGGTTCATCAAGCGGTTCGTGAGATGTACCCTGATAAAAAGACCTTGGCCATTTTTCAGCCTCATTTATACAGCAGAACTAAGGATTTTGCAGATGAATTTGCTCAAAGTCTATCACAATTTGATGAGGTTTTTTTAATGGAAATTTATCCAGCAAGAGAATTACCTATTCCTGGCATAACTTCAGAATGGTTGTTGAGCAAGATTGCAAATAACCAAAAGCAATTGGTTCAAAAAAAGGATTTGGTAAAACAAATAAAAACATCTTCAGCTCAAGTTGTTTTAACTATTGGAGCTGGTGATATTGGAGAGGAAGTAAAATATATTAAAGAAGCATTAAGTGTTGCGAGTTAATATCAACTATATAAAGATTGTGTGTCTACTGGCGTTGGTAGTATTTCTTTTTGTGTTTTCATCGTATCGAAATGCAACTAGAAAAGTTAGCACGCCATTGATTCAGTTTGTAGGAGATGAGAACTTGTTTATTACCCAAGAGACTGTTAGTAAATTGTTAATACAAAATCAAGATAGTGTTACGAATAAGCCTAAAGATATTATAGATTTGAACGCGTTGGAGGCTGCCCTAAATACAAATCCAATGATTAAGCAAGCCCAAGTATTTATGAGTGTTGACGGTTTGATTACTGCTAAAGTTGAGCAGAAAAAACCTATAGCTAGAGTAAGTACAAATGCGTCCTATTATATTGATGAACAAGGTGGCTTTATGCCTTTATCAACAAATTACTCTGCAAGAGTACCTTTGGTGACTGGAGCAATTGAGAAAAACAATCTGTCAAATGTGTTCGCAATGGCCCAAAAAGTTAAAGCGGACGAGTTTTTAAGAAAGCATGTTGTTGAGATCCATCAAAATGAAGATGAGTCCATCGATTTATGGCTTAGAGAGTATGATTTTAAAATTCATTTAGGACAGTTAAAGATGCTGGATAAAAAAATCAACAACCTTAAAGCATTTTATCTGAAAGCTATGAAAGATAAAACATTAGACAGTTATAGTGTGGTTAATTTAAAGTTTGACAAGCAAGTGATTTGCACCAAAAAATAAGTGATGGAAGAGCAAAAAATTTCAGTAGGATTAGATATTGGAACCACAAAAATTGTGGCGATGATTGGTCGTAAAAATGAGTATGGCAAGGTAGAGATTTTAGGTATTGGAAGATCCAAGAGCTTAGGAGTGCATAGAGGTGTGGTAAATAATATCACACAAACCATTCAATCTATCCAACAGGCTGTACAAGAAGCTGAAGCTGAAGCAGGTTTGAAAATAGAAGAAGTAACGGTTGGAATCGCTGGTCAGCACATAAGAAGTTTACAACATAGCGATTATATCACGCGTGCAAATTCTGAATTGGTTATCGATGAAGAAGATATCGATCGTTTGATCAATCAGGTTCATAAACTCGTCATGTTGCCAGGTGAAGAGATTATTCATGTGTTACCGCAGGAATATAAGGTGGATGGTCAGGCAGAAATCAAGGAACCAATTGGAATGTATGGAGGCCGTTTGGAAGCTAATTTCCATGTGGTGGTTGGTCAGGTGTCTTCTATTCGAAACATTGGACGTTGTGTTAAAAGCTCTGGATTGGAACTTGAAGGTATCACTCTTGAACCTCTGGCGTCTGCAAATGCCGTATTGAGCCAAGAGGAAAAAGAAGCAGGAGTCGCACTCATCGATATTGGAGGTGGAACCACCGATTTGGCTGTGTTTAAAGATGGTATTATCAGGCATACAGCGGTGATTCCTTTTGGAGGAAATGTAGTTACTGAAGATATCAAGGAAGGTTGTTCCATCATCGAAAAACAAGCTGAATTATTGAAAATCAAATTTGGTTCGGCTTGGCCAGGTGAAAATAAAGATAACGAGATTGTATCCATACCAGGATTGCGCGGACGTGAGCCTAAGGAGATAACACTCAAGAATTTATCTAAAATCATTCATGCGCGTGTTGTAGAGATCATTGAACAAGTGTATGTTGAAATAAAGAACTATGGCCACGAAGAGCAGAAGAAAAAGCTTATCGCTGGAATTGTTCTAACAGGAGGAGGAAGCCAATTGAAGCATTTAAAGCAGTTGGTTGAATACATTACAGGAATGGATACCAGAATTGGGTATCCAAATGAGCATTTGGCTGGTGATAGTGATGACGACGTCGCAAGTCCTTTATTTGCCACAGCTGTAGGCTTGGTTATGGATGGACTAAAGCGTCAAGAGCGCAAACGTGTAGAAAAAGAAGTTGAAGCCATTGAAAGCAATGCCTTAGAAATTGAAACAGAAGAACAAGCACCTCAAGAAGAGATGGTTCATGAGCCTAAGAAAGAACGACGTTCCTTTTTAGACAAGCTCACCGAACGTGTTAAGGATTTTCTTGATAATGCTGAATAAAAAAATATTAATCCAAAGAATAAAAAAACAAGTACAAAGTACAACCAGTAAAAATACTATTTTATGAGCAACGACATTGAATTAGGCGATATTGCATTTGATTTACCTAAGCACCAATCTAATGTGATCAAAGTGATTGGAGTTGGTGGTGGAGGAAGCAATGCCATTAATCACATGTTCCAACAAGGGATTAAAGGCGTTGATTTCGTGATTTGCAATACCGATGCACAAGCACTGCAAAATAGTGGTGTCCCAAACAAAATCCAATTAGGAGTGAACTTAACCGAAGGATTAGGCGCTGGAGCCAATCCGGAAGTAGGAGAGAAAGCAGCTGTTGAAAGTTATGAGGACTTGAGACGCATGCTTGATTCCAATACTAAAATGGTTTTTATCACAGCAGGAATGGGAGGAGGAACCGGAACAGGTGCAGCTCCAATCATTGCTAAATTGGCTAAGGAAATGGATATCCTAACAGTTGGAATTGTTACAATGCCATTTCAATTTGAAGGAAAAACCAGAATTGAACAAGCACAAAAAGGAATTGAAACCCTTAGAGGTCATGTAGATTCACTCATTGTTATCAATAATAACAAACTGCGTGAGGTTTATGGTAATTTAGGATTTAAGGCTGGTTTCTCTAAAGCTGATGAGGTGCTTTCAACCGCTTCAAAAGGAATTGCTGAAGTGATTACACATCACTATACGCAAAACATCGATTTACGTGATGCTAAAACCGTTTTGAGCAATAGTGGAACAGCGATTATGGGATCGGCTACAGCTTCAGGTAAAACTAGAGCTCAAGAAGCCATCATGAAGGCCTTAGATTCACCATTGTTGAATGATAATAAGATTACTGGAGCTAAAAACGTCTTGTTGCTTATCGTTTCTGGTTCACAGGAAATTACTATTGATGAAATCGGTGAAATCAATGACCATATTCAAGATGAAGCAGGTCATGGTGCTAATATTATCATGGGTGTTGGTGAAGACGAATCACTTGAAGAATCGATTTCAGTAACGATCATCGCTACTGGTTTTGATATCGATCAACAGCATGAAATTTCCAATACCGAACAGAAGAAAGTAGTACATGCTTTAGAAGATGACAGACAAGATGATCTTAATGTAAAGGAAAACGATCCTGCTATCATTACACCTGATATTGTTTTGGAAAATGAAGATGAGGACAATTCTGAAAATGTTGTCGTGCATACTTTAACAGATCATGAGCTTGAAACTGAAAGCGAGTTGTCGGTTAATTCAGAAACTAACCTAATTGCAACTACCGATATTATCAAGAACATCAGTGTGGTTTACGAAGAAGTGCTAGATCATAAAATCCAAGAAGAGGATTTCGTGATAACACCAATGCAACAAATTAAGGAAGAGGAAATTGTTGAAGAAGAGCAAATTACCTTAACGTTTGATTTGCCTCTGACTTCTGATACTGAAGAAACGGTTTCTGAATTTGATGATAAAACGATATTTTCATTAGATGATGAGGTTAAGGATTTGGAAGTTAATGAGCACGTGGAAATTGTTCCTGTGACAGAAGCTAATGAAAATGGTGAAAAGCGCTATGCACTTGATGATGATTTCATGTCTTATGAATCTTCAATGAACGAGTCAAAAACAAAACTTAAAACGCAACCTGAAGTTGAAGAGGAGATTGTTTTTGAAAGAAAAACCGTCGAATCTGAGGCTCAAGAGGAAACTATCGAAGAGGAAATCGATCCTATGAACAGTCCAATTTCAGAATTGTTAAAGGAACGAGCTGATGAGAGACGACGTAAGATGAAAGATTTCAATTATAAATTCAATACGGCTAAAATTGACGATATTGAAAAAGAACCCGCTTATAAAAGACAAGGTGTGAATTTGGAAGAATCTCAGCATTCTTCGGAAACCAATGCTTCAAGAACTTCTGTTGGAACTGATGACAACGATGATATTCAATTGAGAAGCAATAATTCATTTTTACACGACAACGTAGATTAATAGCAAATTTAGTTTAGTGTTACACACTTTGTTAAACCCGAAAGGTCGAGAATACCTTTCGGGTTTTTTTATGTCATGGAAACCGTTAAAACCTATAGTTTTTTTATCTTAGTGCTCTTAAATAAATTAGAAGACATGAGTTTACAAAATGATGTTATGGCAGCTATGAAAACTGCAATGAAAGAAAAAGACCAAGTGGCTCTAGAAGCATTGAGAGCTGTTAAATCGGCTATACTTTTGGCGCAAACTTCTTCAGCAGGCAATGAAGAACTAACGGAAGAGGAAGAGATTAAAATACTTCAAAAGTTGGTTAAACAACGTAAGGATAGTGCCGCAATTTATTTAGAACAAGATCGCAAGGATCTGGCACTTCCAGAGATTGATCAAGCAGAAGTTATCAGTCAGTTTTTACCTGAAGCATTAAGTGATGAAGAAATTGAAAAGGTTGTGGTCATGACCATTGAGGAAACAGGTGCTGAAGGCATGAAAGATATGGGAAAGGTTATGGGAATAGTAAGCAAGCAACTAGCTGGTCAAGCAGATGGTAAAACCATATCGACCATTGTAAAGGCCAAATTACAATAAAATAAAGGCCACGTAGCTCAGCTGAATAGAGCACTGGATTTCGGCTCCAGCGGTCGTAGGTTTGAATCCTACCGTGGTCACTAAGTATATTTTCAGCTCTGTAATAATTAAGTATATTAAATTAGTTTACAGAGCTGTTTTGTTTTCAATAAAGAGAGGATAAAGCTTTTAATAACTGTAATTATTGCTGTTTAATACCATTATACTATATCTTCAAGAAGAAGTGCCTCAAGCGTTTGTGATTGCCGTGGCAATCATTAAGTATTTTCTTATATTATGTCTTGTAGCTTTGGTCGTATATAAAGTCTTCAATTTTTTTGAAATGGCCTATGTTGAGTATATTAATAAAAGACTTTTTTTCAATCATAAGTATATTAAGAAACGTCAATTAAGTAATGCTCAAAAGTTGATTTTAAAACAACATATCAACTTTTATAATGCTTTGTCACTTAGACATAAGTCTGCATTTGAACATCGCGTATTTCAAATCATCAAGAGCACAGAATTCATTGGTAAGGAAATAGTGGTTACTGAAAAGATGAAAACCATAATTGCTGGAACACTGGTGAAGCTTACATTTGGTTTCAGGGACTATAAAATAGATACTGTTGAGCGCATTATTTTCTATCCTGAGGAGTTTTACTCCACCACCAACAAAACCTATCATAAAGGAGAATTTAACTTAGGTTATCGTGCCTTGGTGTTTTCTTGGAAACATGTATTGCATGGCTATAAAATAAGCAATGACAATTTAAATTTGGCAGTACACGAATTTATTCATGCAATTCATTTTTATTATATGAGCAAAAGAAAAGTGAGTACCAGTTCAGCAATTTTTATCGATTCCTTCCAAGAATTGACTCAAGAACTTGATAATGATGAACAGCTTAAACAAAAACTTGTAGCGTCTCGTTATTTAAGAGAGTATGCCTATACTAATCAATTTGAATTTTTAGCGGTAATCATAGAAACCTTCATTGAAACGCCAAAGGAGTTTAAAGCGCAATTCCCTAAACTATACGGAAAAGTAAAAACGATGCTAAGCTTTAATTTTGCAGGATACTAAATTAAAGTTTGAAAACGGCTTGTAATACGTACTGAAAGTGATTGTTGTCGAATTGTCTGTCTTTTGCGTTCACAGCAAACTTACCAATACCTTGAAGACGTACGCCAATTTTTTCGCTAATCCAAACTGTTCCTCCTAATGCAAGATTTCCTGAACTGTTCAATTCATTCACTGAAAAGATACCGAAACCAGCTCCAGCATAGAGATCAACCCATTTAGATTTAAAAAGTAAATCTGAAAAATAATATTTTAAATACGTGTTTGTAGAAATATACGTGTATTCTTCTTTTAAGATACCACCATCAATTTCATTATTTACATCATATGCATTAAGTGTAAAATCCTGCTCAATTGAGAAAAATCTAGACCATTTATGCTCAACTGCAAGAGCTAAAGGGTATTTAAATTGATAATCACCCAAACGCGCAAACGGTTGCCTAGTCCCCAAACTACCTACAGCATTAACACCTACACTAAGTTTCCAAGGAGCATCTCCAAAAGTGTCTTCCTCTACGGTGTCATAGTTGGTATTTGACGTCATTTGCGATTGACCAACAAAAGTAAATAGTGTTGTCAATGTTAAAAATAAAACTAGCTTCTTCATGCGGATTAAAAAATAGTTAGTTCAAATATACTCTATAAGCTCAGATTTACAAAAAAAACGAACATTAAAAGTTTTCTCTAGGCTTTATTTAGTTGTCGTATGCCAATAATTCTTTTATAATCTTTGATTACCGCTTTTCTATAGGCTTTATTTCTTAAAAACATTCCAATTCTAGTCGTGAGAATTGCTTTCAGGAAAATAAATCTTCTAATGATAAAATTTATAGACTTGTTGGCAAACGAATTTTTCAATTTCAAAAGGAATAAGCTGTTGATGGCTTTATGTGAGTCGAAATTTTTAAAATCACTAAAGAACAATTTAGCTATTGAAAAATAGTGTTTGAAATAGGGCAGGTCTTTTACATTTTTAAAATCATAGTCTATGATTCTTTTCAATATGAGAATATCATAAATGGATTTGAAACTGATTCTACTAAATGCATAGCCAGAATCATTAGCTTGGAAGTTTAGAACCATATGTAGTATTAAGTCTTCATCAGAAACCACATTGACACCATTAATCTGTTCTTGTCTGCTTAATAATCCATTAGGATCTAGTATGTCATCAAAACTTTTTTGTGTCAATTTTTTATGGACTTCAACAGCTGCTAAATGGTTCTCAGATTGTAATCGAGGTAGATGTTTATAGTCAAAGTATGTCGAACTAATTCCAGCAGGTGTCCCTTTATATCCAAAATCTATCAGCAAATCATAGGCCTTTTCAACTTGGTCTTCCTGAACCAGGATGTCTATATCTCCAATCATTCGTTCACCTAAATCTTCCAAATAGTTTCGAACCAAAATAGCGCTACCTTTTAAGAAAATATAATTGATGTTATTTTGATTTAACAGCTTTGAAATAGCTGTAATTTCTCGGGTTAGGCTATGATTTCTATTTCTATTGATGTCCGTTATATTCTCAAGATATTCTTTAAGATCCTCTGGAAGATATTGTAACAATTCTTTTTGCTTGAGTCTGCAATAACATGTAGTCAAAACAAGATAATCACTTGCTACAATCACAAATTGATCCCAATCAATAGCATCTGATTTTAAAGTAGTTTTTAAATCTTCAATTGGATTTTCAAAGCTTAAAATATCAGCTATGAGATGATGGGTTTTTTTATATGTAGCGGATTGTAATGCCAAGATATTAGTTTAGAGATTTAAAAGTAAGTAAATCTTTTTAACCATTAAAGAGCTCTTCGAACTTAGACAGGGCAAAATCATTGTTTGAATAGGTGAGTTTGTGACAATTGGTTTCTTTAAACCAATTGATAAATTTCAAAGCGTGTCTCTCATTAGGAGAAATCCATGAATCTGGGATCAAAGTTTCTAGAATTTTATCCTTTGGCATTTTATTTAAAGCATTGCCATTATCTTTATCATATTTTACATATACAATATGATGACAAGGGAATGCCGATTTCAAGCTATTGTATTTTAAGACTGGAGGCACATATTTAATATTTACCTTTTTAGGCCCATTTGTATGGGTTATTAAATCTTCAATATCTAAATGTGATTGGAGCATATCAAAGGCTCCCTTTTTAATTGAGGTAGCGGCAGGATAACGATACAATAGCATGTCATTTTCATACAATGGTGTAAAATCATCACAAAGAATGTCATAACCTTTAGCCATTAATAAAGCCGATAAAGTGCTTTTTCCATTACCTGAATCTCCAATGATCATAATAGATTCCTTTCCGTTGGAAATGGTAGACGCATGAAATGTAGCTATCCACTGATCTATGTTTTTGTTATGAATACTATTGGTGAGTTCTAAAGCAAATTTCCCTTGTAGAAAATGAAAGGATTCTGTTTTGAATTTCCCAACACAATCACCATCTCTCAGAAGATACAAATCATCAGACTTTTTAAAAATATCAAATGAGGTGTCAAATTTTTGATCACCATCAATAGAGTGGTGAGCAATTTGAGGATGGAACAAACTTTTTATGATATCAGACTCGTAGCGAATACGGATTTTTTTATCATAAAAGCTATAATAGTTTAAAATTGGGTAATGCGAAGGAGTTTCTACTTTTGGAAAAGTAGTCGTCGTATGACTCTCAGAGCTCGCATAGGTAGTTTCTTCAATAAAGTCAGCAATATTTTCATAGATAGCATTACCGTTCTCACTATCTATTTGAAAATGTTCTTTTAAATAAGAAACAAACGAATCCCGACCATAGTCGGGATTCGTATATAATTGAATTAATTTACTATTTATATCTGATGTTACAACGTATTTATTTGATTCATTAAACCAAAGTATTACGTTATCATCATTTATATTCTGAATAAACTTAGGTGAAACCTTCGTCATCAAAATAATATATCGAAATTAATCGAAAGGATTTCCTCCTGGATCTGGTGGTGACGTTGCTTGAGCTTTCTTAGGGTTCAATACAATGAACGTCCCGATAGCTGTTAAAGCAGCATACTTCCCCATTTTCTTTAGGGCTTCCTTTCGGGTAATTTGGTCTTGCTTGTTTGTATTCTTCATTTTGCTATTCATATAAAGTTCAAAAATAATAAAATTTAATTAATGACATAGAATAATTGAATTTTTTTAGTTCAAATTCATTAATCTAAGATCACTTTCTTGGTTTTTTCTTGATTATTACTTTGAACAGTAACAATGTAGACACCAGCATTAATACCAGAGACATCGATACGATTCTGTAGCAACGACTCATCAAGTCTAGTGCTGAGCACTTTTCTACCCTGGATGTCATAAAGTTCCAGTTTGGTGTTCTCGAACAGCTGTCCGCTGACCACGATCTGGTCTGAGCTATTCAGTGCAAAGATGTCCAGCTTGTCGATGCTGTTCTCGATGGTCGAGAGGGCATCGTCAGAGTATCTCAAGTAGAAACGCCCTGTTCCGGACAGGTCTGTGCTCGGCGTGATCACGTAATCTGAATCGTTCAACAGTGTCAAAGTATTTGCAACAGTGTCCTCGAGATATACCTCAACAGAAGCTGGCAAG
>NZ_JBGFGL010000022.1:0-6833 GCF_041224425.1 Psychroserpens sp. XS_ASV72
CAGGGGAGCGCTCCACAGACTGTTACGGCGGTCGGTGTGCTTCAGTTCGGTCCTTATGCCAACAACACGCCAGTGGTGATCACGGTGGCTAATGACGATGATGCGAACTGCGAGATATCGAGCTCGCCATTGACTCAGGAACTATGTTTAGATACTATAGTTGATTGTAATGGTGGGGGTCCTATAAATGAATTTTTGTGTTATGGTAACAATGATTCAGTAACATTAACATATACGAGTTCAGATGGCTCTCCATTAAATTTAACTATTAACAGTGGTGAAATTGAAGGTGCTCCTTTTGACTTTTTATTAATAACGGATGGTGCAGGTACAGAATTATATAACGATGAAGGTAACGATGGGGATATTTCCGGGTTGACCTTCCAATCTCCAGGTGATACAATCACTATTCAAATTTTATCTGATGGTTCAGTAAGTTGTGAATCTGGAAGTTTTTGTTGTTCCGATGGAATTGATTATACAGTTTCATGTGCTACCTGTATCAACCCTGTAGCTACCTATCAAGTGATAGATGACTGTGCAAGCGGTGACCAGTTCCTGATCGATGTCAATGTCACCAGTTTGGGGGACGCTACGTCGCTGACCATATCCAACAACCAGGATGCGACCCTTGTACCGGTCAATGCAACCGGTGTTTATCAGATAGGGCCGTTCCCTTTCTTGGTTGACGTGGTAGTGACCGTGTCAAACGACCAAGACCCGAACTGTGTCATCAATAGCGGACCGATACAATTATTAGCGTGTCCTCCAGCCAATGACAATCCTTGCAACGCTACTGTTGCGGCAGTAAATACAGATGATAGTTGTACGCTATTTACAGGAGGTACACTAATAGAAGCAACCCCTTCAGGTGTTCCGGATGGCACATGTACTGGCGATCCAGATGATGATGTCTGGTTCCAATTTGTTGCGGAAAATGAAGTCCAATTAATCTCATTGATAAATATAGCAGGCGGAACATTTAATATAGATCATGCCGTTTATGAAGGAGCTTGTAATAATTTAACAGAATTATACTGTTCTGCTGACGATGCTAGTGTAACCCCTCAACTTGTTGTTGGTAATACTTACTACATTAGAGTCTTTTCAGGTGGAAGCGTTTCAGAAACAAGTACTTTTGATTTATGTATTAGAAATGCGCCAACAAATATTATTTGTGAAAATGCTGAAAATTTCTGTGAAGACGGAGGTGCTTTAGTAACATCTAATATAATCGGTATCCCAGATCCAACAGATATCGCTTGTTTATTCTCAGCACCAAATCCAACTTGGAACATTATCCAAATAGGTGATCCTGGATTAATCGAAATTGAAATTGTTCAAACAGACGATAGTGGAAATGGACTGGATGTAGACTTTGTATTATGGGGACCATTTGCTGATGTACAATCTGCATGTGGAAACTTAGATTTAGGTTGTCCAAATCCTGGTGGAGACTGTCCAAACAATACTGGTGATCCAAATTTTTATCCTTATGGAAATATCGTGGATTGTAGTTATTCGATTCAATCTACTGAAAACCTGACTATAGATAATGCCATGACTGGTGAAATCTATATTTTATTAGTAACAAACTTTTCTGATGATCCAGGAACGATTTCTATTAGCCAGACAAATGGAGGCAATCCAACAGATGGAAATGTAACAGCAGAGATTGAAGTAGATTTAGGAATTGATCAAGAGCTATGCGACTTCCCATCTTTTGAAATAGTTGCAGATTCTCCTTTCGCTGATAGATATGAATGGTATTGTGACGGATTTATCATTACTGGTGAAGAAGGACCAACCCTTACTGTTACCGAGTCTTGTACCTATACGGTTATTGCATTTGATGATCAATGTCAATCTCAAGCTCAGGATGAAGTCACAATAACTTTTGGAGCAGGTGTAGTAGCGAATCCGCTAGACGATATTATTACTTGTGATGATGCCTCTGGTGATGAAGTTGAGGATTTTGACTTAGAAATTCAAACACCTATTGTTTTAGGGACTCAAGACCCTTCAGAGTTTAATGTAAGCTATCACCTAACGTTTAATGATGCTCAACAAGGTATTAATGCTATAGCTTCACCTTACACGAACATCTCCAACCCTCAAACAATTTATGTTAGAGTAGAAGATGCAAACGCAACATTTTGTTCTGCAGTAACATCATTTGATTTGATAATTTCAGGTCCAACGCCAACAGCCAATTCAGATATTTATCCTGAGTGTGATGGTGGTGGAAACGGAATTGCTTTGTTTGACTTACCTTCAAGGGATGCCAATATTTTAGGTGGTCAAAATCCTATGGATTTTACGGTTACCTATTATACAACATTGGCAGATGCTGAAGCAGGAACAAATCCTATAGATACTTCTATGTTATATAGCAGTATGTCAACAACTCTTTTCGTTAGAGTTGAAAGTAACTTAGCATTTGATTGTTATTCAACAACTACTATTGATTTAGTTGTGAATACCACGCCAGATTCATCATTTGTTTTAGACGATATTATTACTTGTGATGATGCCTCTGGTGATGAAGTTGAAGATTTTGATTTGGAAATCCAAACACCAGTTGTTTTGGGAACTCAAAACCCTTCTGATTTCAATGTAACGTATCACTTAACTCTAGCTGATGCTCAGGGTGGAATAGGAGCTTTAAGTTCACCTTATACCAATATTTCTAATCCTCAAACAATTTATGTAAGAGTTGAAAATGCTAATGCAACTGTTTGTTACATTACTGCAAGTTTTGATTTAATTATTTCTGGACCAACACCAACAGCTAATCCAAATGTGGTGTATCCTGAATGTGATGACGACTTTGATGGTATTACAGCTTTTGACTTGGCATCCCAAGACATGAATATTCTTGGAAGTCAGAGTCCAGCAGATTTTAGTGTTAGCTACTATGAAACTCAAGGAGACGCTGATTTAGGCACAAATGCTATCGATACAAGTGCATTCTATAACAGTCCTTCTGCAACAATTTATGTAAGAGTTGAAAGCAACATAGCATTTGATTGCTATACAACAACAACTATGGAGCTTCTTGTAGACCCATTACCAGATACTTCATTCTCTACAAATGTCGATTATGAAGTTTGTCCTAATGCTACAGTTCCAATTCAGGTTACAGCAACAGCTAACAACTATAGTGAAAGTGATGTGACTATTAGTTGGACTCTTGATGGTGTAGTCGTTTCAGGAGAAAATAGCCTAACAATACCTGTACTTACAGCAGGACTTTATGAGATTACTGTAACGAACAATTTAACAGGATGTTCTTCACAAGCTGAACAATTAGTTGTTGAGCTTGATAGCTGCGTCATTCCTCAAGGAATCTCTCCTAATGGAGATGGCAGTAATGATACTTTTGACTTGAGTAGTTATGATGTAAGTAAACTTGAAATTTTCAATAGAAATGGAACACTTGTTTATTCTAAAGAAAATTATACCAATGAATGGTTTGGTCAAACCAATGAAGGAGACGAATTACCTGTTGGTACTTATTTCTATACTATGGAATACCAAAATGGTAAGCGTCGTAGTGCTTGGGTTTACATACAAAGATTAAATTAATAAGAAGAAATTACCATAAACCAATTAAAGAGCATGTTCAGTAAATAATAATTTCAATTTAATATTGAACATGCTCAACAACTAAAAACAACTAAAAATTAACAGATGAAAAAACTTTATATTATTGTTGTATTGCTCATCACAACACAATTGTATGGACAGCAAGATCCGCAATACACACAGTACATGTATAACATGAATGTTATAAATCCAGCATATGCAGGGTCTCGTGAGAATCTTTCTTTTGGATTATTATACAGAACACAGTGGACTGGTATTGATGGAGCACCTGAAACAGGAACCTTTTTTGGTCATTTACCTGTAGGAGAAAAAGTTGGACTTGGACTATCTGTAATTTCCGATCAAATAGGACCTGTAAAAGAAACTAATGCCTACGCAGATTTCTCGTATACACTTAGATTGGGAGGTGCACACCGTTTAGCTTTTGGTGTTAAAGCGGGTGCGACATTTCATGATATTGGATTGGCTAATATAGACCTGATTGACCCAAATGATGATTTCTTTCAAAACATCAGTTCTACCACGCCTAATATTGGAGCAGGAGCATTCTATTACACAGATAATTATTATTTGGCTTTATCTGTTCCCAATATATTGAACTCTGTTCATCTTGACGCTAATGGCAACAAATTGGGTTCTGAAGCAGCACACTATTTTTTAACTGGTGGTTATGTTTTTGAATTAAAAAATACAAAGATCAAACCATCGTTTTTAGTTAAATCTGCATTTGATGCACCTACATCATTTGACGTAAACCTTAATGCACTTTTCTTTGAGAAGTTTGAAGTTGGAGCCTCTTACAGACTTGACGATTCGTTTTCAGGCCTTGTCAATTTTGCAATCACACCTACAGTTAGAGTTGGATATGCCTATGATAGTGTTACTTCTGACATTAAAAAGTATGCACCAGCTTCACACGAGTTTATGTTATTATTTGACTTAAACTTCCCGAAAAAGGTTTCACGTTCACCAAGATATTTCTAAACAGTTAAGCTAACAATCATGAAAAAATTATTGACACTTTTTACAATAGCAGCGTTAAGTAGCTTTAGCTTAATTGCTCAAAATAGAAACACAAAAAAAGCAGATAAGCACTTTGCAAGACTTGAATTTGTTGAAGCTGCTGAAGAATACAAGGAATTAATTGATGATGGCAAGGGAGATTCTTACGTTTATGCTCAATTAGCAGAATCATATTATAATATTTTCAATACTGAAGAAGCTGAAAAATGGTACTCTAAGGCACTTGAGACTAAAGAGGAACCTGAAATGATTTTCAAGTATTCCCAAATGTTAAAAGCTAACGGCAAGTATGAAGAATCAAATGCACAAATGGCAAAATTTGCCCAGATGAGACCAAGTGATGATAGGGCCATTAAGTTCAGGGAAAATCCTGACTACTTACCTAAAATTCTTGATAAAGGTTCGAAATTCAATATTCAAAATCTTGGGTTCAATACCCAGTACTCTGATTTTGGTGGAACTTTAAAAGACGGTAAACTTTACATTACTTCAGCCAGAAATACAAACCGTAAGAATTATGGTTGGAATGAAGAACCGTTTCTAGACATCTACGAACTTACTAAGAATGAAGATGGAACATACCAAGCAGCAACGTTAGTTGAAGATAAGATTAATACAAGATATCACGAGGGTGTTGTATCATTTTCACCAGATGGAAAAACAATGTATTTTTCTAGAGAAAGCTATTTTGAAAAAGAATATGAAAAAGACTCGATTACTAAAGTTAGATATAGTTTGCTACACTTATTTAAAGCGAAGAAATCTGGAAGTACTTGGGGTAATGTGGAAGGCTTTCCACTAAACAGTGAAAACTATTCAGTAAAAAACCCTTCGGTTAGTGCTGATGGAAAAACACTTTACTTTTCTTCAGATATGCCAGGAGGATATGGTTTATTTGATATCTATAGAGCTCCAATCAATGCTGACGGCACCTTGGGTGAGCCTGAAAACTTAGGTCAAAAGGTCAATACGCAGGGTCAAGAAATGTTTCCGTTCATAAGTAGTAATAACACACTTTATTTTTCTTCTAATGGTCATTTGGGACTTGGGAATATGGATGTGTTTTTCTCTAAAGTTGTTGACGATAAAATGGGACCTGTTAGAAATATAGGTTTGCCGATTAATAGTAGTGCTGATGATTTTGCATTCAATCTTGACGAGGAAACTGGAGAAGGGTTTGTTTCATCAAATAGAGATGGAGGACTAGGAAGCGATGATATTTACGGAATTAAAAAGCTACAACCTTTATTCGATGTTTTAATTTCTGCTACAGTCGTTGATGCTGAAACAGATGAACCACTTAATGCAGCAACAGTTACATTATATGATGAAGAAGGAAATAAAGTCATATCTAAAGTTACTAACTCTGACGGAACGGTTGATTTTATAGTTGAGGCTGGAAAAGAATCTGAACTTGAAGTTGTCATGGAAGATTACGAAAGTCAAAAATTGAAAATTGCAGCTTCTGAAAATGAAGAAGAACAAGTTAGGATTATGATGAACCCTATTGAAGTTATTGTAACGCCTAATGAAATTGTATTAAATCCAATTTATTTTGATTTTGATAAATCTAATATTACGGCTCAAGCAGCTTTTGAATTAGACAAATTAGTTCAGATTATGAAGAAGTATCCAGACTTAGTAATTAACGCAACTTCACATACAGATAGTAGAGGTTCTGCATCTTACAATGAAAGACTATCAGATAGAAGAGCTAAAACCACTGTACAGTATGTGATTTCTAAGGGCATAGACAAGTCTAGGATATCTGGAATGGGTAAAGGAGAAAATGAACCTAAAGTTGATTGTGGCTCTAATTGTACAGAAGAAGAACACCAAATGAACAGAAGATCAGAATTTATTATAGTTAGTGGAAACCCTCAAGCACAATAATTTTATTAAATAGAAATGATCTGTAAATAAACATAAAAAGCTCTGTCCACTAAGCAGAGCTTTTTATGTTTATATATAATAATTCAAAAAAGCTAAAATTAACGACTTTAATCTCAACAAATGAAAAAGTATTTATTAATAAAAATGTTGCTTGTATTTGCTTTCACAGCGACATCACAGACCTATTTGCAGGAGGGATTTGACACGGAGATTCCTGCGACCTGGTCAGTTACCGATGGCGGTGGTGCGACGGGAGATTCCTGGATATCTGGTCAGCAGGGCGGCATCAACAGTCTCAACGGCACGAA
>NZ_JBGFGL010000060.1:0-8882 GCF_041224425.1 Psychroserpens sp. XS_ASV72
CTTGCCAGCTTCTGTTGAGGTATATCTCGAGGACACTGTTGCAAATACTTTGACACTGTTGAACGATTCAGATTACGTGATCACGCCGAGCACAGACCTGTCCGGAACAGGGCGTTTCTACTTGAGATACTCTGACGATGCACTCTCGACAATCGAGAACAGCATCGACAAGCTGGACATATTCGCACTGAACAGCTCAGACCAGATCGTGGTCAGCGGACAGCTGTTCGAGAACACCAAACTGGACCTTTATGACATCCAGGGCAGAAAAGTGCTCAGCACTAGACTTGATGAGTCGTTGCTACAGAATCGTATCGATGTCTCTGGTATTAATGCTGGTGTTTACATTGTTACTGTCAAGAATAACAACCAAAACAACATCAAAAAGGTAATCCTAAAATAAACTACTAAAGGTTTATACATAGTTAGAATTAACCCTTTGATAAATATTAGACAAATATTTAGCTATTTATCAACACGAAATCGTTTTCGTTTTCATGTTATATAAATCTGTTATATATTTACTCGATTTGTTATGATTTAATTTTAAATATTTTACGTATGAAGAATTTTTACATTCTATTAATGATATTTGCCACTTCAGCATTTTGTGTTGATGCCCAGACACTGGGAACGAACACCTTTTCATTAGGAGAAGATAATGCCGATAATTATGGTGGCAGCTGGACAACCACTAATCAAGGTATTGGTTTTAGTGATTGGACTTTTGACACAGCACTTCCTAATGGAGGTTTTGCCGGTAGATTTATTGGATCGTTCTCTTCAGCATTGGATGTTAATGGAAATTCCTTTGGAATGTTCGCCAACAGCGGCAATGGTGCTGTTTCTGGTGCAAGGGTTGATTTTCCACAATCGATGCAGGAAGGAGATTCGTTCACGGTTTCTATTGGAGTTAACTTTAGAGATGGCAACAAAGGTTTCGATTTAAGGGATAGTTCCAATAGCACCATCATAAACTTAAATGTTGGAAGTGACCAGTACAACATTACTGGTACTTCTGGATTATTTTCTAACGCTTACGATTCGAATACTGTTTTTACGTGCACATTCACTCAAAATGCAAGTGATGTTTCTTGGACTGTTGTTCGTTCAGGAGGACTATCTGGAACTCAAAGTGGTACTATTAGTAGTATTTCACCTGGCACCATTGACAACATCAGATTTTACAATGTAAGTGCAGGCACTAATGGAGATGGTGGTAGTGGACAAAGAAATTTATACTTAAATTCATTACAATTTAATAGTCTTTATACTATTGATGGTAATGCAACTGCAAGTGCTTCTGGAGACACAACTGTACCTTATTTAACTATCCAATCTGGTAGTACTTTGAATATACCTTCAAACAGTAGTGTGACAGTTTCTGGTGATCTTAGTAATTCAGGTACCTTAAACTTGACTTCAACAAGCACACAGTATCCAAGTTTAATTGTCAATGGCTCGTCTACTGGTGACATTACCTATAATAGATATGCGAATTCCAACGCTAACGGTAACGACTTGGTATCGGCTCCAGTATCTGGACAATCTTGGGCTGACTTTTTAACAGACAATGCAGCAACACTTTTAGATGATGGCAATACAGGTCCAACAACCTATGCCTTTGCACCTTTCAATAAAACTGCTGGAGCTTACGAAAATTATACTGATGCAACTTCAGTAACCTTAACGAGCGGTACAGGATATAGAGCTGCAACAGACGCTGGTGCTACATTAGCATATACAGGATCGGTTCAAACAGGAACCGTAAGTATTGACATTCAAAATTCAGGACCTGAATTTGCACAATGGAATTTAGTCGGAAACCCTTATGCGTCTTATATCAATGTTCAAGATTTTCTAACTCATGAAGTTGATACAGGAGTTACAAACCTAAATTTATTGAATCCTGGTACAGCAGCAATCTATGGTTATGATGGTGATGTCACTGATGGCTGGACCATATACAATTTAGCAACGACAACAGCTTCAACGGTTATCACACCTGGACAAGGATTTTTTGTGAGTGCCAATTCAGCTAATGTAGCAGCTTACGATTTAGAGTTCACAACCGCTATGCAATCTACCGGAACTTCAGATGACTTTATTGCAGGACGACAAGGTGGTTTAATTTACATGACGCTTAACATGAGTACCGCTACTGATTCGTACAATACAGATGTGTATTTCAATCCGAATGCGAGTCTTGGTTTTGATTTAGGATTTGACGCTGAATTCTTTGCCAATCCTCCAGCATTTGCATTGTACTCTTTATTAGTTGAAGAAGATGAAGGAGAACCTATTTCTTTACAGGCAGTGCATACCGATGATTTAGCAGACGTTACCATACCTTTAGGAGCCAATGCTAGTCAAGGCGAGCAATTAACTTTTACAATGGCAGTGAATTCACTCCCTGTGACCACTGAAGTATTCTTGGAAGACATCGTTGAAAGTACTATAACACTATTAAATACTGGTGATTATGTATTTACACCTTCAACTACAATATCAGGCACAGGTCGTTTCTTCTTGAGAGTTACCGATGATACGCTTTCAACCTCTGAAAACAACTTGGAAAATGCAATTGATATTAGAGCCTTAAACGATACAAATGCGATACTGGTTAGAGGTCAGATAAACGAAGAAACGGTTCTAAATTTATATGATATACAAGGACGAATTGTATTATCTACTCCACTAGACACAAATACTTTATATAATCGTATCGATGTTTCCAATTTAAATGGTGGTGTTTATGTTGCAAATGTTAGCAACAATAACCAAACTAAAACTAAAAAAGTAATTCTTAAATAAGAATTTAAAGTCTTTACTTTTTATTAATCAAAGCGCACTAAAAAGTGCGCTTTTTTTATGAATAAATGTAAGTTTTTAAGAAATCATAATTTATTTTAACAAAATGTTTGATAACTCATGAGTTTTTTTATATTTGTAATTCAGTTTAACATAAATTTAACCTGAATTTTTTGTTAAAGTCCCGTCTATCTTACTGCAATCCTGCGAATTTATGTCAGCTTTTTGCGCTATTTAAAATCAACAAAACTAGTATTATGAAAAAAGTTACCTTTTTACTCTTAGCTATGGTTGGCTGTTTTTGGCTTTCCTATGCTCAAACCGTAAATGAACCAACGAACTGGCCCAACGCTAGTTGGACATTAAGCGGTACTTACGACGCTGGAGCACTTTTGGGTGATCCAACCGTTGATGCAAACTTCTCTTATGATGACGATGCAGCTGGAAGTGGCTCTACAGACATTTTGATTGCTGAATCCCCTGTTATCGACCTAACTGCTGCAGTTGGAAATGGAGAAACGGAATTAACACTCGATTTTGATTACAACTACAACTTAGGTAGTGTTTTTGATTTAGAGTACTATGATGCAGATGCTGCTTCATGGGTTACGTGGCAAGCCATTGCTGATAATAGTTCTACAACATCAAATTGGTGTGGCGCTATTGCAGGAACAACCACAAGCAGTGTTTTAGACGTTAGTGGTTTTACTGCTACACAGCAAAGTGGTTTTAGATACCGCTTTAATTATGATGCTTCATCTGTGTTTGGATGGGGTTTTTGTATTTCTACAGCTACCTTAAACTCAGCTGCTCCTGTTGGACCAACAATTGTTGATTGTAGTTCAGGTATACCTGTAAATACTACTTATTGCTATGGTAATAGTGATACAACTCTTTTTACATATCAAAGTAATGATACAACACCACTTAAGCTAACGTTTAATGCTGGAGGTATTGAAAGCTGTTGTGATAATATTACGATTTATGACTCAGATGGAACAACAGTTTTATATAATGGAAATAATGGTGGTGACCTAACTGGTGTTACTGCTACTTCTACTGGTGACACAATTTATTTGGAAGTTGACTCTGACACTTCTGTGAGTTGTGCTTCTGCTAGTGGTTGTTGTACAACACAATGGGACTGGAACGTGATTTGTGCAAGTTGTACAGCTGCTGATCTTGTGAGTGCTACCGTTTCTACAATTGATTGCGTTGCTGGAACATTCTATGTTGACGTTTTGTTTGATGAATTTGGTGATGGTCTTGGTGATGGTGAATTCTTATTAGATGACGTATATGGTCCTACATTTTTAATTCCAGGAACATATTCTTACCAATTAGGTCCATTTACTACAAGTTCTCCTTCAGTTAATATCTCAGTATTCCACACGGCTGGAAATTCTGCTTGTGATTTTTCTGTAGGTGATTTTGAATACTATTGTCCACCAGATAACGATTTATGTGCTGATGCTACAGCTTTAGCTTGTGATGATACACTTACAGGACAATCTACTATCAGTGCTACTGGTGGAAGTGGAACCTCTTGTAATGGTACTATTGGTGATGACGTTTGGTACCAATATTCTGGTGATGATTCTACAGTTACAATTACTGTAACTGCTATTGATGAAAATGCGCAAATTGGTGTTTACGAAAGTACTGATGGTACTTGTGCCGGATTTACTCTTGGTACTTGTCTAGTTGGAACTGATCCATTCTCTACAACTGCTACTGTTGAGTTTGACGCTGATATTGGAACAGAATACTTTATTCAAGTAGGTAACTCTATTAATGGTGATCCAGGTTTTAACTTTGACATTGCTGCAACTTGTGTGCCTTACCCTGTTCTTCCACCAAACTGTGATGCTGCTTTAACATCTGCTTTAGTAGATTTCCCACGTACTGGAACTTTAACTTGGTCTGACGCTACTGGATCTCCAGATGGCTACAGAATTACTGTTGGTTCTTCAATGGGTGGTAATGACATTGCTGATAATGTGGATGTAGGTGCTGCAACATCTTATGCTCCATCAGGATTAGCGTATGCTTCGACGTATTACGTTACAATTACACCATATAACTTTAATGGTGATGCTACTGGATGTACTGAAGAAACTTTTGATACAGAAGCGTTACCTCCTGCAGGTTTCGTTTGTGAAAGTGCTATTGACATAGGTGCCTTACCTTACGCTGCTGCTGCTGAAACAACTTCTGGTTTTGGAGATGATTACTCAGGCTCTGCTGGTGCTAGTGGTTGTGGATCTACTAGTGCATATTTAAATGGTGACGATAAGTTTTATGCCTTTACTGCGGCATCCGATGGATCTATCAATGTAGATTTAACAAATATCACTGATACATACACAGGTGTCTTCATTTACAATGATTGTGGAGATGTTGGTGTTGCTTGTGCTGCTGGTGATGTAAATGCTAATGCCACTACTGATTTAGCTATTACTAATTTCCCGGTTAGTACAGGAAACACGTATTATATTGTTGTTTCTACTTGGGCTTCACCACAAACTACAACCTATGATTTATCGGTAACTGCTGGTGCGTCTTGTATTGGTATATCTGATCTTAGTGTTGACACTGTTGGTCCTGATTCTGTAACTTTAAGCTGGACAGCCAATTCTGGTGAAACGGCTTGGGAAGTAGCTATTCAACCTGATGGTACAGGTGAGCCTGCTGCTGCAGATGGTTCTGGTACAGATACAACAAATAACCCTTACACGTCACCTGCAACTTTAAGTGAAGGGACTGCTTATGAGGCTTGGGTACGTGCAGAATGTACTGCTGGTACTGAGTTTGGAGATTGGGTAGGTCCAATTGATTTTACAACTACTTGTAGTGCATTTGGATTACCTTTTAGCGAAACCTTCGATAGTACATCAACTACAGAAAATTGTTGGACTGTACTTAATGAAAATGCCGATGGTGATGCATGGGATTTAGATTACACTCTCGATGTTATCACTGGTGATGAAAGTGCGGCATTATATACTGACTTTAATGGTGGTGCTAACGACGATTGGTTAATTTCACCTACCATCACTTTAACTGGTAACGAAAGATTGAAGTTTAAATACAGCTTACAATCTCCTGCTGAACCAAATGATTTTGAAGTATTGCTATCAACTTCTGGAACGGCTCCTGCATCGTTTACAAACACAGTTCTTGCTTTAGCTTCTTACAATGATGTAGATGTTGACAATGGCGAGAGTACTGAATTAATTATTGACATATCTGCTTACTCAGGTGATGTTAATATTGCATGGCATGTTCCACCAGGAGGTGATGATGGTTGGAGATTATATATTGACGACGTTGTTGTTGAGGAAATTCCTAGCTGTCCTGATGTAAGTGGAATTGCAGTATCTAGTATTACGACTACTTCAGCTCAAATTGATTGGACTGGTGGTGGTGTAGAATCTGCATGGGAAGTAGCTGTTGTTGCTGCTGGTTCTGGAGAACCTGCTGCTGCTGATGGTACAGGTGCTGACACAGCAACTAACTCTTATACTGCTACTGTAACATCAAACACAAGTTACGATGTGTATGTTAGAGCTGAATGTACTGCTGGTACTGATTTTGGAGCATGGATTGGTCCTGTCAATTTCTCATCAGCATGTGATTCATTTGCTTTACCATTTAGTGAAGGATTTGATAGTACTTCAACTACAGAAAATTGTTGGACTGTACTTAATGAAAACGCTGATGGTGACGCATGGAATTTAGATTACACTTTAGACGTCATCTCTGGTGATGAAAGTGCAGCGATCAATACTGACTTTAACGGTGGTAACAATGATGATTGGCTAATCACACCTGTCTTAACCTTAACTGGTAACGATAGATTGATATTTAGATATAGTTTACAATCTACTTTTGAACCTAATGATTTTGAAGTATTGTTATCGACAACTGGTACTGCTCCAGCATCATTTACAAATACTTTACTTCCATTAGCTTCTTATGGTGATGTGGATGTTGACAATGGTGAGAGCACTGAGTTAGTTGTTGATTTAACAGGCTACTCAGGTGATGTTAACATTGCATGGCATATACCATCTGGAGGATTAGATGGATGGAGATTATATATTGATGATGTTGTTGTTGAAGAAATTCCTGATTGTACTGAAGCCATTGTTGATACAACTACTGTTGTTGAAGATTGTGGTACAGGATTCTTTTCAATTGATGTAGAGTTTACATCTGTTGGAGATGCTACTGATATTTCTGATGGTACCGATACGTTCGCTATTTCAGGTACGAGTGCAACTGCTGGTCCTTATGCAAATGGAACTATCGTTAATTTAGATGTGGTACATTCTGATGGTGCTTGTGATTTCACAATCCCAGGAGACTTTACAGATGCATGTCCTCCTGTAAATGACGATTTCGCAAATGCTATACCTTTAGTTTGTGGTACTACAGTATTTGGCAACACAACAAATGCAACATTGGATGAAAACGATGCGCCAGATGGAGTTGATTCTGATACAGATTCTCCAAATGTTTGGTATTCGTACTTCGGAAATGGACAAACCGTTTCACTAGACACTTGTCTTGATGGTACTGATTATGATACAGAAATTCTAGTATTCACAGGTACTTCTGGTAATTTAACTTTTGTTGCTGAAGGTTATGATGAGTGTGATGGTACAAATTCAAACTTCTTAGCCCAAACCTCATTTGTTGCTGAGGCTGGTATCCAATATTGGATTTCTGTCGAAGGGTGGAACGCAACTAGTATAGGTTTCTTTGAAATGAGTGTGACTTGTACTGGTACTGAGGACTTTGTTTACAATATGGGAACTTGGACACCTTCTGACCCAACTGGAACTACAACTCCTGGAGACATCTACATTGCTGCTGGTAATGCGGTAATGACTGGTGCTACAGACTGTAACAGCTTTACAATCAGACCTGGTGGAGGTGCAACGATTCCTGGAGGTGCTTCAGTGACTACTGCTGCAGGTATGACTTTAGAATCTACCTCAACTACGTACTCTAGCTTGATCCTTGACGGAACTGTTGGTGGAACCATCAACTACGAGCGTCACGTGAACATCAACGGTACTGGTTCCACTGGAAGCAATGACCTAGTGTCTGCTCCTTTATCCGGACAGGCGTTCAGTGACTTCGCTGCTGCGAACCCTAACCTGTTCGACAATGGTGCTGGAACATTGTTCCTCTTCGGTCCTTTCGATAAGTCAACCGGTGACTTCGTGACCTATGCCAATACAGAAACGGCTACCTTGGGTGGCGACGGTGTTGGGTACAGAGCCGCAACAGATGACAACGGTACATTGACATTTACGGGTACCGCTGAAAACGGAACCGTGGCCAACGATATCCAAAACTCTGGACCGATCCGTCAGGAATGGAACCTGGTAGGTAACCCTTACCCATCGTACATGAACGTACAGACGTTCCTTTCCCACGATGTTGGAGGTGTTACCAACCTTGCCCTGTTCGAACCGGCTTCGGCAGCGATCTACGGTTATGACGGTAGCGCTACTAACGGTTGGACAATCTACAACCTGGCTACGACCACGCCGTCTACGGTAATGGCTCCTGGACAAGGGTTCTTCGTGAGTGCCAATGCGGCCAATGTTGGACCTTATGACCTAGAGTTCTCTCCGGACATCCGTTCAACCGGCACTAGCGACGACTTTATCGTCGGGCGTAACGCTCAGTTGACATACATGATCCTTGACATCAATACCAGCAACAAGTCTTTCAGTACCGATTTCTACTTCACCCCTAACGCATCCCAAGGATTTGACCTGGGTTACGATGCAGCGGTATGGGGTGACGGTGCACCTGAATTTGCGGTGTACTCTCATTTGGTACAGGACAACACTGGTGTAGCGATGGCGCTTCAGGCACTCAACGGTTCTGACCTTGCCGATGTGACGATCCCTCTTGGGGTCAACGCCAACCAAGGTGAGCAGCTTACCTTCAGTATCTCTGATTCTACCTTGCCAGCTTCTGTTGAGGTATATCTCGAGGACACTGTTGCAAATACTTTGACACTGTTGAACGATTCAGATTACGTGATC